>NZ_JARWLB010000026.1:0-69751 GCF_047445835.1 Rhizobium sp. BR 317
CGGATTCCTTGCCGTGCAGATCGGCAAGTTCCTGCTCCAAAAGAACATGGTGGTGGTTGGTGCCAGAAATATTCCGGGTGCCTCCCGCACCCGCGCCACAGTGATCGATCGCCTCTTTCATCGCTTCGATCACCTTGGGGTGCTGGCCCATGCCGAGATAGTCGTTCGAGCACCAGACCGTGACGTCCTTGGAGCCTTCCGGCGTATACCAGGTCGCACGCGGAAAGCTGCCGCGCTGACGCTCCAGATCGGCGAACACGCGGTAGCGGCCTTCCTGATGCAACGCGCCCAATTCGCCTTTGAAAAATGCTTCGAAATCCATCATCTGCTCCAGTACCATGCGACCGTTTTCATGATTGCCGATCTGCACGTCAACCCCTCCGCATCGCTTTAGCACTCGCTGCGGCAAATGGCCCTTAATTTTGAACAATTCCAGACAACAATTGTCAATCACCGAGAATTGACAATCTTGCCCCATCTCCGGAATAGCTGAAACCGGAAGGGCGGCCGAGCCGCCCTTCCGGCATTTTCCGCGCGAATTTTATGCTGCCGCGGTCGCGCGCTTGGCCATGACCTTGATCAAATTGGCACGATATTCGGCCGTGGCATGCAGATCAGACAGCAGCGTCGACGAATCAACGGCCGCGTTGGCGACCGCATCCGGTGACCAGTTCGCCGCGAGCGCTTGCTCCATCCCGCCGTGACGGAACACGCCATCAGAACCAGCGCCGGTGACTGCGACCCGCACGCCGTCCGCTCCCTTGGCAACGAAAACGCCGGTCATGGCGTAGCGCGAAGCCGGATTGGGGAACTTGGCATAGCCGGCCTTTTCCGGCGCCTCGAAGGTGATGGTGGTAATCAGCTCACCCTCTTCCAGTGCCGTTTCGAACAGACCGGTGAAGAAATCATCGGCTGCGATCTGACGCCGGTCGGTMACGATGGTAGCCCCCAGGCCCAGCATGGCCGAAGGATAGTCTGCCGCCGGGTCGTTATTGGCGACCGAGCCGCCGATCGTGCCCATATGGCGGACATGCGGATCGCCGATCATGCCGGCAAGATCACAGAGCGCCGGGCAGACGGCGCGAATCGCCGCCGAGGAGGCGACCTCCGCATGTGTCGTCGCAGCGCCGATCGTGACCCTGCGACCATCGACGCGGATGCCCTTCAGCGCCGGGATATGCCTGAGATCGACGAGATCGCTCGGCGAAGCCAGACGCTGCTTCATGGTGGCGATCAGCGTCATGCCGCCGGAGACATATTTGCCCTCCGGCATACCGGACAGAAGCTTGACGGCTTCGTCGACCGAGGAGGCGCGGTGATAGTTGGTTGCATACATGGTTTTCTCCTCCCCTTGTCTCAGGCCACGACCCGTGCCGCTTCCCACACCTTCAGCGGCGTGGCGGGCATGGCCAGGGCATTATTGCCGATCGCATCGGTGATGGCGTTGATCAGCGCCGGCGGAGAGCCGATGGCGCCCGCCTCGCCGCAGCCCTTGACCCCTAGCGGATTGTTCGGGCAGGGCGTGTTTTGATGCGACAGATTGAAGGACGGCAGATCGTCGGCGCGCGGCATGGCGTAGTCCATGAAGCTCGCCGTCAGCAACTGGCCGTTGGCATCGTAATGCACGGCCTCGAGTAGTGCCTGACCGACACCCTGCGCGATACCGCCATGCACCTGACCTTCGACAATCATCGGATTGATGATATTGCCGAAATCGTCAGCAGCGACGAACTGGATAATGTCGGTCTTGCCGGTTTCCGGATCGACCTCGACTTCGCAGATGTAGCAGCCGGCCGGGAAGGTGAAGTTGGCCGGATCGTAGAAGGCGGTTTCCTTCAGGCCCGGCTCCATGCCGGCGGGGAGATTATGCGCAGTGTAGGCCGCCAGCGCCACCTGGAACCAGGGCAGCGACTTGTCGGTGCCGGCGACTTTGACCTCGCCGTTCTCAATGACGATATCGCTCTCGTCGGCCTCCATCAGATGCGCGGCGATCTTCTTCGCCTTGGCTTCCACCTTGTCGAGCGCCTTCACCACGGCGGACATGCCGACCGCACCGGAGCGTGAGCCATAGGTGCCCATGCCCATCTGCACTTTGTCGGTGTCGCCGTGAACGATCGACACGCTGTCGATCGGCACGCCGAACCGTTCGGCGACGAGCTGTGCGAATGTCGTCTCATGACCCTGGCCATGGCTGTGCGAACCGGTAAGCACCTCGACGGTGCCGACGGCATTCACCCGCACTTCCGCCGATTCCCACAAGCCGACACCGGCGCCGAGCGAACCGACCGCCTGAGAAGGCGCGAGCCCGCAGGCCTCGATATAGCAGCTCATGCCGATGCCGCGCTTCATGCCGCGCGCCTCCGCCGCGGTCCTGCGAGCGGGAAAACCGTTCCAATCAGCCTGCTCCATGGCGGCATCCAGCGATGCCTCGTAGTTGCCGGCGTCATAATTCATGATGACCGGCGTCTGATGGGGGAAGGAGCGGACGAAATTGGTTCGCCTGAGTTCCGCCGGTGAAACGCCGAGTTCGCGCGCCGCCGTTTCGACGGTGCGCTCCAGAAGATAGGTCGCCTCCGGACGCCCTGCACCGCGATAAGCATCGACCGGCACCGTATTGGTATAGACGGTGCGAACATTGGCGTGGATCGCCGGGATCGCATATTGGCCCGATAGCAGCGTCGCATAGAGGTAAGTCGGCACGCACGAGGAGAAGAGCGACATATAGGCGCCAAGATTGGCGATGGTATCGACTTTCAACGCCGTGATGCGGTTTTGGGCATCGAAGGCCATCTTCACCTTGGAGACATGGTCGCGGCCGTGAGCATCGGTCAGGAATGCCTCGGTGCGGTCGGCCGTCCATTTGACCGGCACACCGGTCTTCTTCGACGCCCAGAGACAGACGATCTCCTCGGGATAGATATAGATCTTCGAGCCAAAGCCACCGCCGACATCCGGCGCGATGACGCGCAGCTTGTTTTCCGGCGCGACATTGTAGAAAGCGCTCATGACCAGCCGCGCCACATGCGGGTTCTGGCTGGTGGTGTAGCACGTATAGTGATCGTCGCCGGCATCATAGATGCCGAGGGTCGCGCGCGGCTCCATGGCATTCGGCGACAGGCGGTTGTTGTGGATTTCGAGCTCCGTGACATGGGCCGCTTCGACGATCGCCTTGTCGGTTGCGGCGGCGTCGCCGAGTTCCCAGTCGAAGATCAAATTGCCGGCCGCTTCCGGATGAAGCTGCGGCGCGCCAGGCTTCAGCGCTTCGACCGCCTCGATAACGGCGGGAAGCTCTTCATAGTCCACCACGACGGCTTCGGCCGCATCGCGGGCCTCGCCCAGCGAATCGGCCACGACGATCGCCACGGCATCGCCGACATAGCGCACGGTATCGACCGCCAGCGGCCGCCAGGCGCCCATCTTCATCGGCGTGCCGTCCTTGGAGTGGATCATCCAGCCGCAGATGAGATTGCCGATGCCATCGGCCAGCAATTGCTTACCGTCCAGTACGCCGATCACGCCCGGCATGGCCAAAGCGGCCGAGGCGTCGATGCCGGTGAACTTCGCATGCGCATGCGGGCTGCGGACGAAATAGGCATATTTCATGCCCGGCGCCATCATATCGTCGGTATAGCGCCCCTTGCCCGTCAGAAATCTCTTGTCTTCCTTGCGCGCGACGCGCGCACCAATGCCTTCAACGCCCATGATATCCTCCCATTGGAGTTCCGGGGTCGGCAATCCGCCAAGATAACGGTCGTTGGCGTTCGCCAGACAATCTCGGTGAAATCTTATTCGGCCGCCTGCTTGGCGGCGTGCATCGCAGCATTGGCAGAAAGGACTGCCTTGACGATATTGTGGTAGCCGGTGCAGCGACAGATATTGCCTTCGAGCTCGGCACGTACCGTTTCTTCGTCCAGCATGCCGCCATGGCGGTTAATCATGTCGACGGCCGTCATCACCATGCCGGGCGTGCAGAAGCCGCATTGCAGGCCGTGATGCTCCTTGAAGGCAGCCTGAACAGGATGCAATTCGCCATTGGCGACTAGACCCTCAATGGTTGTAATATCCGAGCCCGACGCCTGCACGGCCAGGACCGAACAGCTCTTGACCGATTTGCCATCCATATGAATCACGCAGGCGCCGCATTGGGTCGTATCGCAGCCGACATGGGTTCCCGTCAGGCCAAGCTTTTCCCTGATGAAATGGACGAGCAGCGTGCGATCCTCGCATTCGCCACTGACCGTCCGGCCGTTCACCGTCAACGTCACTTTTGACATATTTTCCTCCTCGCCTCTCCTCCAGAGGCAACAGCCATCATTTGACTTTTTTGTAGTGCGATCAACCTCTACTTTAGAAAGACTGCGGATTTTTCTCCCGCCCGCTTCCTTTTGTTTACTGAATGCAGAAACAGCAAGTTTAGCACCAAAAAAACCGCAAGTGCCCAGTAGACAAACATATTTTGCACGATATTTCTTCGTAGCTGCAGGACTGCAAGGACAGCCCATCGCGGTGGAGCTGGAAAAATTGGGGACGGCGTTGGCCGGGGGTACCGGCTTAACTAACGTTGGAGAGAATTAAATGAAGAAAGCTCTTATGCTCGCACTGGTCGGCTTGTCTATCGCAAGCTGCACCCCGACTGAACAAGGCGCCGGCATCGGCGCTGCGTCCGGCGCCATCATCGGCGGCGCCGTTACCGGCAATGTCCGCGGTGCAGCCGTCGGCGCCGCGATTGGCGGTGTTTCGGGTGCGGTAATCGGCAGCGTCGCCGAACAGCCCGGCCAGTGCTACTACCGTGACCGCTATGGCCGTCGCTACATCGACGATTGCCCGCGCGGCGGCTATCGTCGCAGCTACTATGATGGCGGCGGTTACTGATCCAATACGAATTGAGATACCGAAGTCCCGGGCCTGAGGTCCGGGACTTTTTGATTCCGGCTCACCGCCTTTTCATCTGTAAGAGGTGCAAAGCGGACGTCGTACCAAGGGAAATGACGCCAATTTCAACGCTGGATCGAAGCAATGACCATGGGAGCGACGACCGCCATTTGCTCCCTAAAGAGCATTGAAACAGCCCTAAGTCCCGGACGAAAATCCGGGATTTTTCATTTCCGCGTCGGTCTTTTGCATGTTTTTGAGTCTAAAAAGGTACACGCGGGACGCTTTTGCCTCTATGGTGCCCGCGCGTTAACCTGGGGGAAACGCCAAACTGAGAAAGTTCTTATATAACCGTAAAGCGGCGTATGCATAAAAGAACTGGTCCGAGGAAGGGTATTGCGTATCGGCGAGCAGGCACCGTAATGGCGGTTGCGGCAGCGATTGTGCTCGGCCCGCTCTATGCCGGAAACGCCTTTGCCTTCAAGCTGTTCGGCATGACGCTTTGGGGCGAGGACGATACGACGGATGAGGTTTCCGATCCCGTCCATTACACCGTCGATTTCAAGACTGATAATCTCGACAAGGATCTCAAGGAGGCTCTGACCGAGAGCTCCATGCTGGTTTCGGACAAGAAGAAACCAGTCTCCGGCGATCTCGGCGTCGTCATCAAGGCGCGCGATGATCGCGACCGGTTGATCGCCACTCTCTATGAAAAAGCGCGCTATGGCGGCGTGGTCACCATCACCATCAATGGCACCAATCTCGATGCGCTGCCGCCCAATCCCACCTTCGGCCGTTCGAAACCGGTCGCCGTCACCATCAGCGTCGATCCCGGCCCGATCTTCACGCTCGGCAAGATCAGCCTGCTCGGCGACGCCCGCAGCCTCGATCCCGCCAGCTATGGGCTTGTGCCCGGCGGCGATGCCGGCTCACTGACGATCCTGAAGGCCGGCGACAAGATCGTTGCCGACTTCAAGAACCAGGGCCATCCGCTCGCCAACCTGATCAAGCGCGATGTTGTCGCCGATCACGACACCCAAAGGGTCGATGTCTCGCTGAGCGTCGAAAGTGGTCCCATGGCGCCCATCGGCAATGTCGGCGTCAGCGGCCAGAAATCGGTCGATCCGGATTTCATCAAGCGCTATGCCCGCATCAATGAGGGCAAGCCCTATTCGCCGGACGAACTGAAGAAAGCATCCGACCGCCTGCGCAAGCTCGGCGTCTTTTCCAGTGTCACCATCCGCGAGGCCGACAAACTCGCCCCGGACGGCAGCATTCCCATGACCATCGAAGTGTCCGAGGGCAAACAGCGCTATTTCGGCGTCGGCGCGCAATATTCCACCATCGACGGTTTCGGCGTCCAGGGCTATTGGGGCCATCGCAACCTGACCGGCCGGGCGGATTCGCTGCGCATCGAAGGATCGGTTTCCCGTATCGGCGAAACGACGGATGTCGGCCAACTCGACTATAGCGCCGGCATTACCTATGTCCGGCCCGCGACCTTCTATCCCTCGGCAACCTTCACCGCCGGCCTGAAGATGCAAAGCCTGCATCCGGACGCCTACGATGCCAATACCGTCACTGCGAGCGCCGACCTTGCCTACGAGCTGTCAGATCAGGATACCGTCTCCGGCGGCGGCGAAGTGAGCTATGAGCAAGACACCACCGACGCCTATGGCGATCAGAAATTTCTGACGCTGGCGATCCCGCTGGAATATGTCAGGGACACGCGCGACAACAAGCTGGATCCGACCGAGGGCTACCGCGCCTCGATCAGCGCCAAGCCGAGCTATGAAACAATGGGCGGAACGGTGTTCAGCTCCTTCGAGGGCTCGATTTCCGGCTATCAGGGCGTCGGCGCCAACGATAATGTCGTCTTCGCCGGAAAGCTTTCCCTCGGCTCGCTGATCGGTTCCAACGGTATCTCGGATATTCCGGCGACCCGGCGCTTCTATGCCGGCGGTGGCGGCTCGGTGCGCGGCTACGCCTACCAGGAAATCACACCCTATAACTCCAATGGCGATGCGCTCGGCGGCCGCTCCTATGCCACTGCCTCCATTGAAGCCCGCGTCAAGATCACCGACAAGATCGGCATCGTGCCCTTCGTCGACATGGGCAGCGTCACCGGCAGCACTTTTCCTGACTTTTCCGATGTTCGCATTGGCGCGGGCGTCGGTGTGCGCTACGCTACACCCTTCGGTCCCATCAGGCTCGACGTCGCCGTCCCTCTCAGGAAATATGAGAACGGTACGGCATACGGCATCTATGCCGGCATCGGTCAGGCCTTCTGACAAGCCGTACAGTCGCAGACGGTTCAGCACGCGGTTAGAAAAATTGAGGTTACTGTCGCTCTCATGAGCATGTTGATTCGAATTGTCGGGAGATTGGTGCGCCTCATCGCCTATGCGGTCGTGGCAGTCCTCGTGCTCGCGATCGCCGCCGTGCTCGTCGTCGGCTTTGTGCCGGCCGCGAGCAGCTATGCCGTCGATCAGGTAGCAAAGCTCGTCTCGACGCCTGACCAGACCATTACGATTGCCGCGCCGTCTGGCCTCTTGACCGGTAACCTCCGTGTCGGTTCGATTGCGGTTGCCGATACCAAGGGCACGTTCGCGAAGGTCCAGAATCTCGCCGTCGATTGGTCGCCGATCTCGCTGCTGACCGGCACGTTCCATGCTGAGCGCGTTGCCGCCGACGCCGTCGATTTTCAGCGCTTGCCGGTTTCCACGGCAAAAGCGTCGGCGGAGCCGCAGGCGACGACTGAAAGCAAGGGCTTTTCTCTGCCCATCGCTGTCGATATCGGCGCCATCGCCTTGCCGAATCTTCGCATCGGGCAGGCCGTTGCCGGCCAGGATTTCGCGCTTGCCGCCAGTGGCAGCGTCAAGGCGAACAGCAGCAGTGTCGACCTCATCCTGGATGCCAATCGCCAGGATGTCCCCGATGCCAAGCTCTCCACCAATATTGCCTTTGCTCCGGCCGAAAACCGCCTGAACCTGAAGGCCGAAATCGCCGAACCGCGCGATGGCATGCTCGCCGGAATGCTGCATCTGCCGGGTGGCCCGGCGATCAATATCAACCTCTCCGGCGAAGGCCCCTTGTCGAACTGGGCCGGCAAACTGCAGGCCGCGCTCGACGGCAAACCGACGGTATCGATCGATGGCCGTCACGCCATCTCTGCCGACGGGCTGCATCATATCGACGTCAAAGGCGGCGGCGACGTCGATTCGCTGTTGCCGCCGACCTTCCGACCCCTCTTCACCGGCCAGACGACGATCGACCTTGCCACCACCTTCGACGGCAAGGGCAAGATCGACATCCAGACCGGCAATCTCGCCACCGGCAGTGTCGTCATCGCCGCCTCCGGCACGCTCGATCCCGCCGGCAACAACAGCCTCAACGCCAACCTGCTCGGCACATCAGGGCCTGTGGATTTCCGCTGGCCGATGGAAGGCGGTGAGGCACGGGCGATGATCTCGCGTATCGATGTCGCGTTGACGGGCCAGGCGCAGGCGGTGAAGATCGACGCCAAGGCTTCGCTCGACAGCGCCAGCACGCCACAAGGCCATATCGGCCAGGTGAACCTCAGCGCCAAGAGTGACGCTTTCAACCTGACCAGCGGCTCCGGCCCGCTGCAGCTTCGCCTCGTGGTCGGCCAGACCGCGTTCATCAGCCCCGATCTCAACCGCTTGATCCGCGCGCCGGTCGCGCTGACGGCGCCCCTGCAGCTTTCTCCCGACACGATCGGCTTCAACAATACGACGCTGGAAAGCGCCAGCATCGGCGGCACCGTCAATGGCAAATATACACTGTCGTCGAAGTCGCTCACCGGCAACTTCAAGATCTTTGCCCTGCCCGCCGTACTGCCGGACGGAGTGTCCGATAAGTTCGAGGGGACGATTTCACTCGAAGGCCAGGTCGCCGGCACGGTGCCGACGAAGATGAATCTCTCCAACCTGGCCCTGAAATCCAATGTCGGCGAAATCAACGGCAGTGCCGCGCTCGATGGCCAGACTCTGACATCGGAGATCACCGGCAAACTGCTCGATCTCTCCAAGCTCGTTCCGAATGCCGAAGGACAGGCGGACATCGGCCTCAAGGCCAAGGGTCCGCTGGCCGCGCTCGGCATTGACGCGACGGTAAAGGCCGTCAACGTCAAGTTGGCAGGCCGCCTGCTGGACACGCTCGATATAGCGCTCACCGGAACCGCCGATCCGAATGCGCCGCAGGCGAGTGTACGGGCAAACGGCGCCATCGACGGCAAACCGATCAGCATTACAGCCGATGCGACCTCGCAGAACGGCCGCACCAGCGTTCCGAAGCTCGCCGTCGAAGTTGGCGCCAACAAGCTGCAGGGCAATCTGGATCTTTCGCCAAGTTTCGAACCCTCAGGCGCGTTGACCTTCAATCTGCCTGACCTCAGCCTGCTTGCCGCCCTGGCCGGACAGAAGGCTGACGGCGATCTCAAAGGCTCGATCGATCTCTCCAGCGCCAATGGCAAGATCGGCCTGAAGGTCGATGCGAGCGGCAACGGCATCCGCCGCGACGATCTCTCGATCACCAAACCGGCCATCGCGTTGACCGTCGATGATCTCAAGGCCTTTTCTGCCAATGGCAGCATCCGCGCCGACGCCATCGCCTCCGGCGCCAACCGCATTACCGATCTCGGGCTGACGTTCACGCAGCAGGGCAACCGCACGGTTTTCGATCTCAAATCGAACTATGACAATGCGCCGCTGACCGCCAATGGCAATGTCGAAACCGGCGGCGGCCAGACGGTCGTCAGCCTCGACAATTTCGCCGGCGCGCCGCGCACCATCCCGGTCAAGCTGGCATCGCCGACCAAGATCGTCGTCAAGGACGGCACGGCAACACTGAGCGGCCTGACGATCCGGACCGGCAGCGGCTCGGTCACGGTCAGCGGCACGGCCGGACAGATGCTGAATATCACCGCCGAGATCGCCAACCTGCCCGCCAGCCTTGCCAATGTCTTCGCGCCGACGCTTGCGGCAGAAGGCGCGATTTCCGGCAAGGTGACGGTGACCGGCAAGCCGGCAGCACCCGTCGTCGCCTTTCAGACCAATTGGTCGGGTGCGGCGACCAGCCAGACGAAATCTGCCGGCCTCGGCCCGCTCGGCATCAAGGCGAACGGCCGGTTCGCCAACAATAGCGTCACCATYGACACGAACCTCACGGGCCAGAATGGCCTAGCGCTCAACGGCGGCGGCACTGTCGCCGTTGCCGGCAACAAGGCCTTGGCGATGAAATTCTCCGGCACCCTGCCCTTCGACGCGGTGGCCGGACAGCTTGCCGCGCAGGGTCTCAGCATGACGGGCGCAGCAAAGATCGATATTCAGATCGCCGGCACGACCGCGGCACCCGCCGTCACCGGCACCATCTCCACCGATGGCTCCAAGCTCGTCGATGTCCGCCGCAACCTCACCCTCAACGGCCTCGCCGTCAGCATTACGCTCGACGGCAGACAGGCAGTGATCTCGCGGCTCAATGGCAATCTCGCCAGCGGCGGCAGCGTATCGGCAAGCGGCACGGTCGGCATTGCTCCGGACAGCGGCTTTCCCGCCGATATCCAGTTGAAATTCAATGATGCCACCTATGTCGACGGCACGCTGGTGACTGCGACCATCAACGGTACGCTCGCCATCAAGGGTCCATTGCTGACTGCACCGGTGCTCACCGGTAGTCTGAAGCTCAGCAAGGCATCGATCACCGTGCCGGAAAAGCTGCCGGCCTCGCTGTCCGAGATCAATATCAAACACAGGAACGCACCGGCCGCCGTCAGCGCCCAGTTCAGGGACCAGAAGCCGCAAGGCCCGCGCGATAAGTCCACCACTCTCGGCATCGACCTGCAACTCGACGCGCCCTCGCAGATCTTCGTCCGAGGTCGCGGCATCGATGCGGAACTCGGCGGTAACATCACTGTGCGCGGCACGGCAGCGGATCCGATCGTCTCCGGCGGTTTCACCATGAGGCGCGGGCGCCTGACCATCCTCAGCCGCCGCCTGGATTTCACCAATTCCAGCAAGATCACCTTTGGTGGCGACCTGACGCCCGCCCTCGACATGGAAGCGACGTCGAGCGTGAATTCCACCACCATCACCGTCGACGTCACGGGTCTGGCGACCGACCCGAAAATCAGTTTTTCCTCCTCGCCTGCCCTGCCGCAGGATGAGGTGCTGGCGCAACTGATCTTCGGCCAATCAATGTCGAAGCTTTCGGCCCTGCAGATCGCCCAGCTTGCCGATGCCGCAAGCCAGCTCGCCGGCGGCCGCTCCACCTCCTTGTTCGAGGGCCTGCGCAGCCATCTCGGCGTCGACGATCTCGACATCACGACCGACTCGAAGGGCCAGGCCCAGGTCGGCGCCGGCAAATATCTGAACAAGCGCACCTATATCGAGCTGCAGCAGGGCGCCTCCAACAACACCAAGGCGATCATCAACCTCGACGTCGGACGCGGCGTCAAGCTGCGGGGCGCAGCCGGCTCGGATGGCGCAGGCGAAGCCGGGATTGTTTATGAGCATGAGTATTGAAGGGCTCACGCGACTTTCTCTTCAAGCCGATCCGCGGCCACCTCGCCCTTCGAGGCCTTGCCGCTTTCGCTAACGCTCAAACGTCAAAGCACCTCAGAGTGAGGTGGAGAGAGTTTTGGGCGCGCGCAAAAGATCAGTCCTCACCCTGAGGTGCGGAAGCCTCCTGAGCTTGTCGAAGGGGCTGGAGCCTCGAAGGGCGAGGACGGGTGGTCTCCCCCTGGCAAGGATGATCAAAACCCCATCTTGCTCGTCTTCAGCAAGATATTGGACTCTGTCGTGTTGATACCGTTGATCAGGCGAATCCGGCGCAGCGTTTCGTCGAAGGAGGCGAGGTCGCGGTCTTCCAGTTCGGCGATGAAATCCCATTTGCCGTTGGTGCTGTGCAACGCCCTCACCTGCGGCAGGCCGCGAAGCTGATCGGCGACCTTATCCGCCAATTTGCCGAGCACCTCGATCATGACGATGGCGCGCACGCCGGCGGAGCGGGTCTCGTGGCCGGTTCGGATGGTAAAGGCGGTGATGGTGCCGTTGTCGACTAACCGTTCGATGCGCGCCGTCACCGTGGCGCGCGAGGCGCCCGTCGTTGCCGCCAGTGATGAGACGGAGGTGCGGGCATTGTGGCGCAGCGCGCTCAGGAGGTCGCGATCAAGGTCATCCATGGGCTTATCATTCTGCTAAATCATACTAGTCAATCTGTCGAAGACTACTCGATTTTTGACAATTTTCCATCTTTTTGCTGTCATCTCCCTCGTTGATAATCGGGATCAACAACCAACCTGAATCTGGGATAACGCACAGGTCTTTCCGAAAACCGCTTCGTATTTTTCGGGGCCAATTGCTGATTGGAGCGCTGCCGATGAACGTAGAATCCACATCCATCACCCTGATCGGCGTTCCGCTCGAGGAAGGCTCCGGCCGCCGCGGCGCCGGCATGGGCCCGACAGCCCTGCGCATCGCCGGCATCGAGACGATGCTGACCGAACTCAACCATCGTGTCACAGACAGCGGCGACCTGCATCCGGCCCCCGCCGCCGATCTGCCGGACCATCCGAAGGCACATAATCTGAAGGTTGTTGGCGCCTTCACCCGTGCCCTGGAAGCCAAGGTCTACGACGTTGCCTCATCCGGTAGCTTTCCGCTGATCCTGGGCGGTGATCACAGCCTCTCCATGGGCAGCGTCTCCGGCATGGCCCGCCATGCCGCCGAGGTCGGCCGGCCGCTGTTCGTGCTCTGGCTGGATGCGCATTCGGACTTCAACTCCCCGGCCACATCGCCGTCGGGCAATATTCACGGCATGCCGGTCGCCTTCTTCTGCGGCGAAGCCGAGATTGCGGATATCCTGCCGGCCTCCCGCCCGCTGGTCGATCCGAAGAAGGTATTCCAGGTCGGCATACGCTCCGTCGACCCGCACGAGCGCCAGGAAATCCGCGAGCACGGCGTCAACGTCTTCGATATGCGCTCCCTCGACGAGCAGGGCGTGGCCGCGATCATGCGCCGGGTGCTCGATACGATCAGCGCCGCCAACGGCCTGCTGCATGTCAGCTTCGACGTCGATTTCCTCGATCCGGATATCGCGCCGGGTGTCGGGACGACGGTACCCGGCGGCGCGACCTTCCGCGAAGCCCATCTCATCATGGAAATGCTGTCCGACAGCGGCCTCGTCTCGTCGCTCGATCTGGTCGAGCTCAATCCGTTCCTCGACGATCGCGGCAAGAGCGCCCGCGTCCTGGTGGAAATGACGGCGAGCCTCTTCGGACGGCGCATTTTCGATCGCCCGACAAGGGCAGCATAGGTCTGGGGGGAAATTATCATGAGCGTATCGACCGATCTCATCGCCACCGAACAGCGCCTCGGCGCCCATAATTACAAGCCGCTCGACGTCGTGCTGACCCGCGGCGAAGGCGTCTATGTCTGGGATACCGACGGCAAGCGCTATCTCGATTGTCTCTCTGCCTATTCGGCGGTCAACCAGGGCCATTGCCATCCGAAGATCCGCGAAGCGATGATCGAGCAGGCCGGTAAGCTGACGCTTACCTCCCGCGCCTTCCGCAACGACCAGCTCGCCTATCTCTACGAAGAGTTGGCGGCGCTGACCGGCTCGCACAAGATCCTGCCGATGAACTCCGGCGCCGAGGCCGTCGAGACGGCGATCAAAGCCGTGCGCAAATGGGGCTACGAGGTGAAGGGCGTTCCGGAAAACCAGGCGGAAATCATCGTCTGCTCCAACAATTTTCACGGCCGGACGCTCAGCATCATCAGCTTCTCCACCGATCCGGATGCCCGTACCGGCTTCGGCCCCTATACGCCAGGCTTCCGCACCGTTCCCTTCGGCGATGCCAACGCCCTTGCCGCAGCTATCAACAAAAACACCGTCGCAGTGCTGATCGAGCCGATCCAGGGCGAGGCTGGGGTCATCATTCCCGCACCCGGCTACTTCACCCGCGTGCGGGAACTCTGCACCGTCAACAACGTCACCCTTATCCTCGATGAGATCCAGACGGGCCTCGGCCGCACCGGCAAGCTGCTCGCCGAAGAGCATGAGGGCATCGAGGCCGACGTGACGCTGATCGGCAAAGCCCTGTCGGGCGGTTTCTACCCCGTCTCCGCCGTGCTCTCCAATTCTGAAGTCCTCGGCGTCTTGAAGCCCGGCCAGCATGGTTCCACCTTCGGCGGTAATCCGCTGGCCTGCGCCGTCGCTCGCGCCGCGCTGCGCGTGCTCACCGAGGAGGGCATGATCGAGAATGCCGCCGTCATGGGCGATTATTTCCTCGAAGGCCTACGTTCGATCCGCTCGAATATCGTGAAGGACGTGCGCGGCCGCGGCCTGATGATGGCAGTAGAGCTGGTGCCGGAAGCCGGCGGGGCACGGCAATATTGCTATCAGCTCAAGGATCTCGGCCTGCTCGCCAAGGATACGCACGATCACACGATCCGCCTTGCGCCTCCATTGGTCATCACCCGCGATCAGGTCGATTGGGCGCTGGAACAGATCGATAAGGTGCTGGCTCAATAGGCCAGCCCTTGGAGCCTGATCCAAAATTAAGTTGAATGGTATCAGCGGCTTATTCTTGACGGATGCCCAATTCGTTGATTCTGCGGTTTTGCTAAATACCGGAGGAGATCGGTAGCGTCTCAGTTTGAATTTCCGCTTTCGCTCCATTCCTCGCCATCCACGTGCCGGTTATTCCATGTCAAACCGCAAGATCGGACGAGCGCGCTTAAGCCATAAACGCCTAACTGATGCCGCTACGGAGTAAAGGACGATGAAGGCGGCATTTCAAAACTATCATGCTCGAATGCAACGAGTTCTGGAATATATCGACCAGCATCTCGATGACGATCTCAATCTTGATGTTCTGAGTAGTATCGCGGCCTTCTCGAAGTTTCATTTCCACCGGCAGTTCACGGCGACCTTCGGGTTGTCCGTGCATCGCTATGTCCAGCTCGCCCGCATGAAGCGCGCTTCATACCGGCTGGCCTATCGCGACGCCCAAAGCGTCACGGACATAGCGATGGATGCCGGCTACGATGCACCCGATGCCTTCGCCCGCGCCTTTCGGCAACGGGTCGGGCAATCGCCTTCGTCGTTCCGAAAATCTCCCGATTGGGAGCCGTGGCTTGCCGCTTTTGGCCCTCTCGACAATGCACGGAGCAAACTTATGCAAAAGACCTTTACCCCCGACGACGTGACGATCCGCGAAGTGGTCTCGACCCCCGTGGCAATCATGGAGCATCGGGGCGATCCGGCGATGATCGGCGCGACGATCCAGCGTTTCATCGCGTGGCGCAAGGCGACCGGCCTGACTCCAAAGACAAGCCCGACCTTCAACGTCTTCCACTCCGATCCGCACACCACGCCCCAGTCCGAGTACCGGATGGACTTATGTGTCGGCATCGACCGGTCGTTCGAACGGGAAGACGGGCAGATCAAGGCTGGCGTGATCCCCGGAGGCCGCTGCGCGGTGCTGCGGGTCGTCGGCAACACCGGCAATCTGGAGCCTGCCGCGCTCTACCTGTATCGCGAGTGGCTTCCAGCCAGCGGCGAAGAAACACGCGACTTCCCGATCTATTGCCAGCGGCTGAGCTTCTTCCCGGAGGTGCCGGAGCATGAGGCGGTCGCAGAGTTGTTTTTGCCCCTGAAATAACGAATTCTGGCGAAGGCTTGTCCTTTCCGATCGCCAGAGGCAGACAAGCCGCTAACCGACAAGTCAAAGTTCAAACTGAGACACCACCAGGAAATTGACGATGTGGACCGACACCACTCGGGTGCAGTATGCCCGCGCGGAACTGAATTTGCCAAGCGATTTGACCGATGCCGAATGGGCGGTTCTGGAACCGTTTTTCCCGCCACCGTCCTATGTCGGGCGCCCACGCAAGTGGCCGCTGCGGCGGATTGTTGAAGCGATCCTCTATCTGCTGCGCGGTGGCCTGCCGTGGCGGATGCTGCCGCCCTGCTTCCGCCGGCCTCGACGGTGCGGCGCTGGTTCTACCTGTGGCGGGACAATCGGCTGTGGCTTTCGCTCAATCATGCTCTGTTACTGATGGCGCGCGAGGCGGCGGGTCGGGAGGCCAGCCCAAGCGCGGGTGTCATCGACAGCCAGAGGGTCAAAACCACGGAAAGCGGCGGGCTTCTAGGCTATGATGCGGGCAAGAGGATCAAGGGCCGCAAGCGCCATATCCTCACCGACACCGATGGCAATCTGGTTCACGCCGTGATTCACACCGCCGACATCCAAGACCGCGACGGTGCACCGATGGTGCTGGCCGAAATCATCCGGCGCTTCCCGTGGCTGCGCCATGTGTTCGCAGATGGCGGCTATGCCGGCGACAAGCTGAGGGACGCACTGCGCCGGATCGGCAAATGGACTGTAGAGATCGTCAAACGATCCGATACCGCCAAAGGCTTCGTGATCCTCCCGCGTCGCTGGGTGGTGGAGCGCACCTTGGCATGGCTGAGCCGAAATCGCCGTCTCGCCAAGGACTTCGAGCAAACCATCGCATCAGCAACCGCATGGCTCTTCATCGCCTCGATCCAGCTTTTCGCGCGGCGTATCGCAAGATTATGAAAGTATGCGGAATAATTTTGAATCAGACTCTTAGAGCACTTCCAGGAAAAGTGCGCAGCGGTTTTCCGTCCGGAATGCGTCAAAACAAAGGGATAGAGCGGGAAAGCGATTCCGTGAAACGCTGAACCGCTCTAAAAAGACCGCAAGTATATCCTTCCGAAATCTCTTCTGCGGTTTAGGTTTGAGCAACATTCTTGCGCTATCTTCGTGATAGCGCGCCAGATTTGGCGCCATGCTTCAATGGAAAGAGTGTTCATGGCCACGATCAATTCCACCAGCTTCAGCGGCGACACTTTGGAGATCATTGCCTTCCGGCTTCATGATCAGGAGTTCTGCGTCAAGACCACCACCATCCGCGAAATCCGCGGCTGGGCGCCGTCGACGCCGATCCCGCATTCGCCGGCCGATGTGATCGGCGTCATGAACCTGCGCGGCTCGGTCATTCCGATCATCGACCTCGCCTACAAGCTCGGTATGAAGAGCACGGTCGCGAATGAACGCAGCGCCATCGTCGTCGCCGAAGTCCACAACATGGTCATCGGCATGCTGGTCGACCGCGTCTCCGACATCCTGACGATCTCCTCGAGCCAGGTTCAGCCGGTCCCCGAAGTCACCGCTTCCTTCGACCGCGCCTATTGCGAAGGCATCATCGCCACCGAAAGCGGCATGATCTGCTTCCTCAACCTCGCGAAGATGTTCAAGGAAAACGAAACGGACGAACTCGTCGCCGCTTAAGGCGATTTCGGGAAACGCGCCCAGCGGTTTCCGTCTGGAATTGGCAAAGAATAAAGATAAAGCCGCCGCGGTTTTCCGAGGCGGCTTTATTCATGCAATCAGTATGTCCGGGTTCAGCCAAACAGCGCGTATGTGCTCTTGATCGTTACCCAGACACCCCAAAGCAGCGGGATGCCGACGATCGCCCAAGCGATCAACGCCTTGGCGTCGAGACCGCCTGTTCCGATGCCGAAGGAACCGGCAGGGCCGGCGTTGGAGGCAGCGCTTTTCGCCTGCAGAGCCGCAACCTCGCCATCCGACATGAACCATTTGTCCGAAAGCGGCTTCACCAACGCATTGGCGATCAGGCCCAGTGCCAGCATGCCGGCGAGGATATACATGGTGAAGCTGTAAAGCTGCGCGCCTTCGACGCCGGCGGCCTTCTGCGCCTCACGGATATAATTGACCACCACCGGACCGATGATGCCAGCCGTCGCCCAGGCGGTGAGCAATCGGCCATGGATGGCGCCGACGAACTGCGTGCCAAAGATATCGGCGAGGTAGGCGGGAACCGTGGCGAAGCCGCCGCCATACATCGACAGGATGATGCACAATGCGCCGACGAACAGTACTTTGCTGTGAATACCTGCCGCCCACGGAGCAAGCGTATAAAGCGAGATGCCGAGGATGAAGAAGCAGTAATAGGTGTTCTTGCGGCCGATCTTGTCGGAGAGCGACGCCCAGAAGAAGCGTCCGCCGATATTGAATAGCGACAGCAGACCGGCAAAGCCTGCGGCGATCGCGGCAACGGCGGCCACTTGGTCCTTGCCGAGAGCGGCGAACTTCACGTCCGGCAGACCGATCAGCGCACCGCCGAAGATTTCCTGCAGCATCGGCGAGGCCATGCCGATGACACCGATGCCGGCCGAGACGTTCAGGCACAGCACGGCCCAGATCAGCCAGAACTGCTTGGTCTTGTGGGCATCGCGCAGATGCACATGCTTGGTCGTGATCATCGTGCTCTTGGCAGCGGGCGGCGTCCAGCCTTCCGGGCGCCAGCCGGCCGGCGGCAGGCGATAGCCGAAAGCGCCACCCATCATGAAGACGAAATAGATCGCCGCCATGACGACGAATGTCTGCCAGACTCCGACCGAACCGTCGCCGCGGAAGCTGGTCATCAGCAGGTTGGCGAGCGGCGCGCCGATCATCGCTCCTCCACCGAAGCCCATGATCGCCATGCCCGTTGCCATGCCGCGCCGGTCAGGGAACCATTTGATCAGCGTCGACACCGGCGAGATATAGCCGAGACCGAGACCTATGCCGCCGATCATGCCGGCGCCGGCCCACATCAGCCAGAGCTGGTGGAAAATGACGCCGATCGCGGCGATCAGGATACCGCCACACCAGCAGCAAGCCGAGACGACGCCCGCTTTGCGCGGACCGACCCGCTCCAGCCAGCCACCCCAGATGGCGGCCGAGGAACCGAGCAGCACGAAAAACAACGTATAGATCCAGCCAAGATCGCTGACGCGCCAATCGCAAGTGGTGGTGACGAGGGCAGAGAGAAGATTAAGGCTGGCGCATTCGGCCGCCGGGGTCGACGTACCGAGCGCTTTCGACAATGGCAGCCAGAAGACACTGAAGCCGTAAGCCATGCCGATGCAAAGATGGATCGCCAGGGCAGCCGGTGGCACCAGCCATCGATTGAAGCCGGGCTTGGCGATGATGCGCTCGCGATCGAGCAAACCTGATGTTACCGATTCTCTTGAAAGATCTGTTTCCGCAGTCGTCATGAACAACTTTTCCTTGATTCGAAGACTTAGGATTCGCAATTATTCTATTTTAAATTGTAACGACGAACAAATTTCGCCGCCCCATTATCGTACTACTAATACTTAATGATTAGAAGGATTAATCCTGTTTGACCGGCTCCGGCCTGTGGATCAAAGAGGCCGCTTCCAGCACCAGGGGATCCAGCCCGCTGTTTCCATTATCGATTATTTCGAAAAACTGCCGCCGCATCCGCGGCTCCCAGAATTTATTGATATGCGTCGCAACGCCTTTCGCTGCCTCATTGGCCGGCTGCGTTTTGAAGAAAGTGGCAATCTGGTTCGCCATATAGACGAGCTTGGCTGACGTTTTGCCGTGGTGTGTTTCGTCAGGCGACATCGGCGATGCTCCCTGGGGTAATGCGCTGCGGATGGGTGAAAATCTCGAAATCGTCGCCGCGCACCAGTGCCACCAGCGTCATGCCGGACTCCTCGGCTGTGCGGATGGCAAGTGCCGTCGGCGCGGAAATGGCAACGAGGACAGAGCTGCCCAATACTGCAGCCTTCTGCACCATCTCGACCGAAAGACGGCTGGTGACGGCAACGATGCCCTCGGAGCCCTCACGGCCGGAACGGATGATGGCGCCGCAGAGCTTGTCCAACGCATTATGGCGTCCGACATCCTCGCGCAGGGCGATCAATCCTTCGCCCGGAATATAAAAGCCCGCCCCATGCACGGCGCGGGTCTCGCGGTTCAACAACTGCGCATCGCTCAACAGAGCGACCGCTTTGATGATATCCTCATGGGAGACCGTCAGCGCGACCGCCGAAACATCCGGAACCTTGCGCACCGCCTGTTCGATCGATTCGATGCCGCAGAGCCCGCAGCCGACCGGCCCGGCCATATGCCGCCGCCGGACACGCAATGCATCGGCCGCGTCATCGACCAAGGTGATCTGCACATCGATCCCCCGCTCGTCCTCGACAGGCTCCACTGCGGCGATCTGATCGATATTGGTGATGATGCCCTCGGTCAGACTGAATCCGACTGCAAAATCGTTAATGTCGGCAGGCGTCCCCATCATCACCGCATGCGAGGAACCACCATAGGAAAAAGCGATTGGCACTTCTTCCGGCACGATGCGCGATCCAGAGCGGACAATGCCGTTGCGGCGCACGGTTTCGGATGCGGTGGTCGTGGGTTTGAAACGGGTCATGTAGCTGCGATACCAGCAATTTCTTGGGCAGGATCGCTCTGCCCTGCGACACCCACAGACAACGTTTCCAACGGGATAATGTTCATTATGTTGCGAGGAGAGTGCCACACATTAACGATCTCCCCCTTTGCGGGGGAGATGTCACGATGGTGACAGAGGGGGGTATCTCTCCACACACTCCGACTCACTCAGCCGCCTCCAGCTTCCCGGCAATCCGACGAGATTGCCGCGCCTGTTCGTCATAATCGATCTGCCATTGCGACGGACCGTTGGAGGGCGAGACCTGCACCGCCGTCACCTTGTATTCCGGGCAGTTCGTCGCCCAGTCGGTATAGTCCGTGGTGATGACGTTTGCCTGCGTGTTCGGATGATGGAAGGTCGTATAGACGACGCCGGGGGCAACGCGGTCGGTAATCAATGCCCTGAGCGTCGTATCGCCGGAGCGGCTGGCGAGCTTGATCCAATCGCCATCGCGGATGCCGCGCTGCTCCGCATCGTGCGGATGGATTTCCAGGCGATCCTCCGCATGCCACACGACATTCTCGGTGCGCCGCGTCTGCGCGCCGACATTGTACTGGCTGAGGATACGCCCGGTGGTGAGCAGCAGCGGGAATCGTGGGCCGGTACGCTCATCGGTCGGAACATATTCCGTGCGGATGAACTTGCCCTTGCCACGCACGAAGCCGTCGACATGCATGATCGGCGAGCCGAGCGGCGTCTTCTCGTTGCAGGGCCACTGCACGGAGCCCATTTTCTCGAGATAGTCATAAGAGACAAGCGCGAAGCTCGGCGTCGTCGCGGCGATCTCGTCCATGATCTCGGACGGATGCGCGTAGTTCCAGCCAAGACCCATGGCTTGCGCCATCTTCTGCGTCACTTCCCAATCGGCATAACCGTTGAGCGGGCTCATCACCCTGCGCACGCGGTTGATGCGGCGTTCGGCATTGGTGAAGGTGCCGTCCTTTTCCAGGAAGGTCGAACCGGGCAGGAAGACATGCGCGTAATTGGCGGTCTCGTTCAGGAAGAGATCGTGAACGACGACGCATTCCATCGCCGCAAGACCGGCGGCAACATGCTTGGTATCCGGATCGGACTGGAGGATATCCTCTCCCTGAATGTAGATGCCCTTGAACGTGCCCTCGACGGCGGCATCGAGCATATTGGGAATGCGCAAGCCGGGCTCGTTGTTGAGCTTCACGCCCCAGAGCTTTTCGAAGATATCGCGGGTCGCATCGTCGGAGATGTGGCGATAACCTGTCAGTTCGTGCGGGAAGGAACCCATATCGCACGAGCCCTGCACGTTGTTCTGACCGCGCAGCGGGTTCACGCCGACGCCCGGACGGCCGATATTGCCCGTCACCATGGCGAGGTTGGCGATCGCCATGACCGTGGTCGAGCCCTGGCTGTGCTCGGTGACGCCGAGGCCGTAATAGATCGCGCCATTGCCGCCCTTGGCATAAAGGCGGGCAGCGCCGCGCACCAGATCGGCGGGAACGCCGGTGTATTTTTCCGATTCCTCCGGGCTGTGCTGCGGCTCGGCGACAAAAGCGGCCCAATCTTCGAATTCGGACCAGTCACAGCGTTCGCGGATGAACTTCTCGTCGAAAAGGCCTTCCGTGACGATGACATGGGCCAGCGCCGTCAGCATGGCGACGTTGGTGCCCGGCTTCAGCGGCAGGTGATAGCTCGCCTCGACATGCGGCGTGCGCACCAGATCGATGCGGCGCGGATCGATGACGATCAGCTTGGCACCTTGACGCAGCCGCTTCTTCAGTCGCGAGCCGAACACCGGGTGACCATCCGTCGGATTGGCGCCGATGACGATGACGACATCGGAATATTCGACGCTGTCGAAATTCTGCGTGCCGGCCGAGGTGCCGAAAGCCTGGCCGAGGCCGTAACCGGTCGGCGAGTGGCAGACGCGGGCGCAGGTATCGACGTTGTTGTTGCCGAAGCCGGCGCGCACCAGCTTCTGCACTAGGTAGGTCTCTTCGTTGGTGCAGCGCGACGAGGTGATGCCGCCGACGGAGTCGCGGCCATACTGATATTGAAGCCGCTTGAACTCGGTGGCGATATGGGCAAAGGCCTCATCCCAGGTCACTTCGCGCCACGGGTCGGTGATCTTCTCACGGACCATCGGATTGAGGATGCGGTCCTTGTGGGTCGAATAGCCATAGGCGAAGCGGCCCTTGACGCAGGAATGGCCGCGATTGGCCTGGCCATCCTTCCACGGCACCATGCGTACCACTTCCTCGCCACGCATCTCCGCCTTGAAGGAGCAGCCGACGCCGCAATAGGCGCAGGTGGTGACAACGGAATGTTCCGGCTGGCCGATCGAAATCACCGATTTCTCGGTCAGCGTCGCGGTCGGGCAAGCCTGCACGCAGGCACCGCAAGAGACGCACTCGCTATCGATGAAATTCTCGTGCATGCCGGCCGAGACGCGGGAGTCGAAGCCGCGTCCCTCGATGGTCAGCGCGAACGTGCCCTGCACTTCCTCGCAGGCGCGTACGCAGCGGGAGCAAACGATGCACTTCGAAGCATCATAGGTGAAATAGGGATTGGACTCGTCCTTCGGCGCCCACTTCAGATTGATCTCGCCGTTGTCGCGTGCCTTGACGTGATTGTCGCCCTCGTAGCCATAACGCACATCGCGCAGGCCGACGGCGCCGGCCATGTCCTGCAATTCGCAATCGCCGTTGGCGGCGCAGGTCAGGCAGTCCAGTGGGTGATCCGAAATATAGAGCTCCATCACGCCGCGGCGGATGTCCTTCAGCCGGCCGGTCTGCGTGTGGACGACGATGCCCGGCGCTACGGGCGTCGTGCACGAGGCCGGCGTGCCGTTGCGGCCTTCGATCTCGACGAGACAGAGCCGGCAGGAACCGAATGCATCGATCATATCGGTGGCGCAGAGCTTCGGCACCTCAATGCCGGCTTCCATCGAAGCGCGCATGATCGACGTGCCTTCCGGCACCGTAATCTGGCGGCCGTCGATGGTCAGCGTCACCTGGTTTTCGGACTGGGAGGCGGGTGTACCGTAGTCGATTTCGTGAACGAGGGACATGGCTCTTACTCCGCCGCTTCGATCAAGGGAACCGGAGAAAAGTCCTCCGGAAAATGCGTCATCGCGCTCATGACGGGATAGGGCGTAAAGCCGCCGAGTGCACAGAGCGAACCAAATTTCATTGTGTTGCAGAGATCGGCAAGCAGGACCCGGTTCTTCTCCGGTTCGATGCCGCCTGCAATCTTGTCGACCGTCTCTACGCCGCGCGTCGAACCGATGCGGCAGGGCGTGCACTTGCCACAGCTTTCCACCGCACAGAATTCCATCGCGAAACGCGCCTGTTTCAGCATGTCGGCGGTATCGTCGAAAACCACGAGGCCGGCATGGCCAATCAGGCCGTCCTTAGCCGCAAAGGCTTCATAGTCGAACGGCGTGTCGAACAAGGCGCGCGGGAAATAAGCCCCGAGGGGCCCGCCCACCTGCACCGCCTTGACCGGTCGTCCCGTTGCAGTACCGCCGCCGATCCTGTCGACGATATCGCCAAGAGACAGGCCGAAGGCCGTCTCGTAGAGGCCGGCATATTTGACGTTGCCCGCGATCTGGAGGGGAATGGTGCCGCGCGACCGGCCCATGCCGAAATCACGATAGAAGGCTGCGCCCTTGTCCATGATCACCGGGACGGAGGCGAGCGAAATGACGTTGTTGATGACGGTCGGGCAGTCGAACAGACCCTTATGCGCCGGCAATGGCGGCTTGGCGCGGACCACGCCGCGCTTGCCTTCCAGGCTGTTCAGGAGCGCCGTCTCCTCGCCACAGACATAGGCGCCGGCGCCAGTGCGGATCTCCACATCGAAAGCCTTGCCGCAGCCGAGAACGGAAGGCCCGAGAATGCCGGCCTTGCGCGCGATCTCGACCGCCTCGGTCATCACGGCGATCGCATGCGGATATTCCGAACGCGTATAGACGAAGCCCTTGGTCGCGCCGGTTGCGAGGCCGGCAATCGCCATGCCCTCGATCAGTACGAAGGGATCGCCTTCCATGATCATGCGGTCGGCAAAGGTGCCGCTATCGCCCTCGTCGGCATTGCAGACGATGTATTTTCGGTCGCCCGCGGCGTCGAGCACCGTCTTCCATTTGATGCCGGTCGGGAAGCCCGCACCGCCGCGGCCGCGCAGGCCGGAGTCGGTCACTTCCTTCACAATGTCGGCCGCAACCATGCCGACGGCACGACGCAGGCCCTTCAGGCCACCATGGGCTTCATAGTCTTGCAGCGAAAGAGGATCGGTGACGCCGCAGCGGGCGAAGGTGAGGCGGGTCTGCTCCTTGAGGAATGGGAGGTTCTCGACCTCCCCAAGACAGAGCGGATGATCGCCGCCGGTGATCAGCCCGGCATCGAAGATACCAACCACATCCTTGGCCTTCATCGGCCCATAGCCGATACGCTTGCCGTCGACCTCGACTTCGACCAGCGGTTCCAGCCAGAACATGCCGCGCGAGCCGTTGCGCACGATCTGCGCATCAAGACCCCGGCCGGCAATCTCCTGCGCGACAGCCTTCGCCACCTTCTCGGCCCCGAGGGCAAGAGCGGCGGCATCGCGGGGGATGTAAATCTTCACCGTCATCGGCGCGCCTCCATCACGAGATCTTCGACGGCCTCATCATCCAGGCGGCCATGAAGCTCACCGTCGAGCATCGCCGACGGCGCACAGGCGCACAGGCCGAGACAGTATACCGGCTCCAGCGTCACGCCGCCATCCAGTGTCGTCTGGTGGAAATCGATGCCGAGCAATTGCTTGACCCGCTCGGCGAGCCGGTCGCCGCCCATCGACTGACAGGCTTCGGCGCGACAGAGCTTCAGCACATGACGGCCGGCGGGATGATCGCGATAATCATGGTAGAAGGTCATCACGCCATGCACTTCGGCGCGAGACAGGTTCAGCGCCTTTGCGATGAGCGGCAGCGTATCCTGCGGCACATAGCCGAACTCCTCCTGGATCCCGTGCAGGATCGGCAGGAGCGGCCCTTCCATCGACTTCATGCGGTCGATGATAACGCCGGCGCGGGCCGCGATCTCGCCCGAACCAAGATGCAAACTCATAAGCAGCCTCCCAGGCTTCTCCTCAGCGAACACGCGAACGCATGGCCAATGAAACAAAAATCGCAGGGAAGAGCGGAGGAATCAATAACGCAGCCCCGTTAATCGATAGAAAATTTCTATCGATTTTTATCGGCTTCAGCTAACAATCGCGCCTCATGCAACAAAGCGGAGACGAGCGGCGTAAACGGCTCGCGATGCGTCGCAACCAGACCAACGAGATGTTCCGCATCCGGTTCCGTGATGGGAATCTTGTGAATATCAGCGGGAAAGCCGAAGGAATCCGCGATATTCTTCGGCATGATGCTCGCCCAGCGTCCGGTCTGGACGTGGGCAAACAGCACAATCATCGAATTGGACTCCAGCGTCGGCTGCACCACCGCCCCCGCTTCGGCGAGATGCCGGTTGATGATCCGGCGGTTTTGCATATCAGCAGTTAATAGACAAAGCCGAAGATGGCCCACTTCCTTCCAGGTCACGCTTGCGCGCTCGGCCAGCGGACTGCCCGCTGCCGTGATCAGATGGTAGCGCTCGGCATAAAGCGGCACGCTGGTGACGCGGCCAAGCGGCTCATTTTCCAGATAGGTGATGCCCGCGTCGATCTCGAGATTTTCGAGCAGGCTCAACACCTGCAGCGAATTGCGCGAGGTGATGGAGAAGGTAACGTCGGGATGCCGCTCCTGAAACGGCGCGGTGATTTTCGGCACCATGGCAAGCGCCGTCGGAATGGCGGCGATGCGGATATGGCCGGCAAGCCCCTTGCGCGCCGCCCGCATTTCCTCGCGCATGGTCCTAGTATCGCCGACGATGCGCCGCGCCCACTCCAGCACCCGCTGGCCCTCCGGCGTCAAACCCTGAAAGCGCGAGCCGCGACTGACGAGCATGACACCGAGCTGATCCTCCAACTGCCTGATCGCGGCCGACAATGTCGGCTGCGTTATCCCGCATTCCTCCGCAGCACGGCCGAAATGCTTCTGGTTGGCAAGCGCGATGAAGAATTCCAGCTTGTCGATCATTTAACTCTCCTGAATACGAGAGTTAAACGCGCCAAGGCATCAGCGCAACATTGGAAAACGGAGGCGTGGCATGGGGCGCATGTCCGCCTTGAGGCTAGGCCTCCGGAAACTCCCTAGAGACCTGCCTCGCCACCGGCGGATAGACGCTCAATGAAAACGGGAGGGACGAGCGGCATCGCACTCTTTTCGGCAGAAGCCGCATTTCTCGCACGGGCCGTTTTCTTCAGAAGCGTCGCAAAGTCGCTCAGCGACACGCGATCGGCACGGAGCATCTGCCGGATCATCGGATCGCGCAGAACTTCCGACATGGTCATCTCATTATTCTGCATGAGCCTATCCTCCTTCTATGTTTTGAGGGAGTATTAGCGTCTCTGCATAACACTGTCGTGTCAGTCAGTTGACGATACGATGATGAATTGAAGGCCAAACCAAGGCTTCAGGAATTTCCGACTTTCCGGATGATCAGCAATCGCCCTTGCAGAAGGACTGCTGCAGCGAATCGAGCACCGCGCAGATTTCGGAACTGGCGACGGCATAATAGACGAGCCGGCCCTCCCGGCGGGTATCGACCAGCTTTTCCAGCCGCAACCGCGCCAGATGCTGCGAAACCACTGCCTGCTGCAGGCCGAGAAGCCCCTCGATCTCCGTGACCGTCTTTTCGCGCTTGGCCAGCATGAAGAGGATGCTCAGCCGCGTCTCGTGCGACAGAGCTTTCAACAGGATACTCGCCCTTCGAGCCCTCGCAGTCAGTTCCTCGACATTATGCTCGATGGCACCGCCAAGCGGTGGAGACAGCGACATAGAATGGCCTCTAGTGATAAACTCACATAGAGATATGCTTATAATATTATGAATCCATAAGCTGGTTCAAAAGGTCGCAGAACACCAAAAAAGGTCCGATTATCAGCAGATAAGCTGCCCGCCGTTGATCTCGATGACCTGTCCCGTGATGTAGCCGGAGAGCGTCGGCGCGGCGAGGAAGAGATAGGCAGGCGCGCAATCCTCCGCCGTCCCCAGGCGCTGCAGCGGGATCGATCGCCGCGTCTGTTCGAGTTTTTCCTTCGACGAGTAACGATCGTGGAAATCGGTGGCGATGGTTCCCGGCGATACGCAGTTCACCCGGATACCCTCCGGCGCCAGCTCGCGCGCCAAAGCCTTCGAATAGGTTGCGACGAAGGCCTTGGAGGCGGAATAGATCGCCGACCCCGGGCTGCCGCCGGTCAAAGCCGAGATCGAAACTGTATTGACGATTGCCGCCTGCCCGGCCGCCCGCAATAGCGGCAACAGCGCCCTTGTCACCTCGACGACGGAGGTCTGGTTGAGCTGGACGATCCGGTCATACCATTCGTCGGTCAATTCGCCGGCCGGAAAGCGGCCGACCATGGTACCGGCATTGTTGACCAGCACGTCGATGCGGTCGAACACGTCAGCAGCGGCAAGAGCAAAGTCCCTCGTGCCGGTCTCGCTCGTGAAATCAGCGGGAACGAGAAAGGCGCGGCGATCGAGCTCGGCCTCTAGCAGAAAATCGGGCAGCTCGCGGCCGGGATCGCGGCCGACATGGACGAGAACGCGCGCGCTGCAATCGAGAAACTGTCGCGCCACCTCCAGCCCGATGCCACGGCCGGCGCCGGTAACCACGACATTGCGATTTTCGAATAGCTTCGGATGAAACACCATGACCTCCCCAATTCGCAGAATCCGCGCGTCGGCAATTGCGGAATTTTCACTTTATCATATGATGACGAAAAAACGAAAGAAAGGGAGCGTCGACAATGTTCCTATCAGGACGCCAGACGGAGATTCTGGAAATCGCCAAGACTGAGGGGCGCGTGCTGGTGGAGGAACTGGCGCTTCGCTTCTCCGTAACGCCGCAAACCATCCGCAAGGACCTGAACGACCTGTGCGACGGCCGCGTTCTATCGCGCGTCCATGGCGGTGCGCTCTTTCCAGGCGGCACGGAAAACGTCAAATACGAAGCGCGCCGCTCCATCGCCGCCCCCGAAAAGCAGGCKATCGGCCGCGCCGCCGCCGGCCTGATCCCCAACAATACCTCTCTTTTCATCAATATCGGCACCACCACGGAAGCGGTCGGCGAGGCCCTTCTCGGCCATCACGAACTGATGGTMATCACCAATAATATCAACGTCGCCAATAAGTTACGCATCTTCCCCTCGATCGAGGTGGTCATCGCCGGCGGCGTCGTGCGCGGCTCGGACGGCGGCATTGTCGGGGAGGCGGCGGTCGACTTCATTAAGCAATTCAAGGTGGATTACGCCGTCATCGGCACCTCGGCCGTCGATGCCGATGGCGCACTTCTGGATTTCGATTTCCGCGAAGTGAAAGTGGCGCAGGCGATCATCGCCAATGCTCGCCATGTCATCCTGGTGGCCGACAGCACCAAGTTCGAACGCACCGCCCCGGTGCGCATCGGCCATCTCTCGCAAGTCCACACGTTCGTTACCGACGAATGTCGTGTCGAGTCCGTCCGCGCCGCCGCGGCCGAACATGGCGTTCGCCTGGTGGAAACCTCACGCCGCCAGAATTGATCGTCTCATCGCTTTCGTCACGAAACGTTCGTTTGACATTCGGATTGATTTCGTTTTAGATGAATCAATTTTCGAATTTTCCATTTCTCAAAATGGCAGACCTTTTCGGAGGGGCGGGTGAGCGAGCAGATTTACGACATTTTCGTTATCGGCGGCGGCATCAACGGCTGCGGCATCGCTCGTGACGCAGCCGGGCGCGGCTACAAGGTGGCTCTTGCGGAAATGAATGATTTCGCCTCCGGCACATCGTCCGGAGCCACCAAGCTCATCCATGGCGGCCTGCGCTATCTCGAACATTACGAATTCCGCCTTGTGCGCGAGTCGCTGATGGAGCGTGAAGTGCTCTGGGCGATGGCGCCGCACATCATCTGGCCGATGCGTTTCGTATTGCCCTATCACAAGGGCGGCATCCGCCCGGCTTGGCTCATCCGCCTTGGCCTCTTCCTCTATGATCACCTCGGCGGCCGCAAGCTGCTGCCTGCCACCGCGACGCTCGACATGAAGAGGGACCCGGCGGGAAAACCACTGAAGGCGCTGTTCACCAAGGCTTTCGAATATTCCGACGGATGGGTGGACGATGCGCGCATGGTCGTGCTCAACGCCCGCGACGCGGCCGATCGCGGCGCAACGATCATGCCGCGGACGAAGGTAACCTCCGCCCGCCGTGAAGGTGCTGCCTGGACGATCGAAACGCAGGACACCGTCACCGGCGAAAAACGCGCCTTCCAGTCGCGCATGCTGGTCAACGCCGCCGGTCCCTGGGTCGATCATGTTCTGTCCGACGCGTTTGGCAAGAACCAGGTGCACAATGTCCGTCTCGTGCAGGGCAGCCATATTATCGTCCGCAAGAAGTTTGACGATCCCCGCGCCTATTTCTTCCAGAATCCGGATAACCGCATCATCTTCGCGATCCCCTACGAACAGGATTTCACCCTGATCGGCACGACGGACCGCGACTACAAGGATGATCCCAAGGACGTGAAGATTTCCGACGAGGAAACGACCTATCTCTGCAACGCTGCCAGCGAATATTTCAAGGAGCCGGTCCGCCGCGAGGATATCGTCTGGACCTATTCCGCCGTACGTCCGCTCTATGACGACGGCGCCTCCAAGGCGCAGGAAGCGACGCGCGATTATGTGCTGAAGGTCGAAGGTGCCGAAGGTCAGCCGCCATTGCTCAACGTCTTCGGCGGCAAGCTCACCACCTATCGTCGCTTAAGCGAACATGCGCTGGAAAAGATCGGCGAGGTTATCGGCCTCAAGGGTACGCCGTGGACGGCCAAGAGCTCTCTGCCGGGCGGCGACTTCCCGGTTCGTGGCTATGAGGCTGAAGTTGCGAAGCTGAAGGGACGCTACCCCTTCCTCGCCGATCCGCATGCCCGCCGGCTCGTGCGCCGGTATGGCACCCGCGCCGCCATGCTCCTTGGAGAGGCAAAGACCACGGCCGATCTCGGCCGCAGCTTCGGCAGCGATCTCTACGAGGCGGAAGTCCGCTATCTCATGGCACATGAATGGGCCTATACCGCCGCCGACGTCCTTTGGCGCCGTTCGAAGAAGGGCCTCTATCTCTCGAAGGACGAAGCCGCCGCGCTGGACGATTACATGGCCGGCACACGCGTTCATGCTTGAGTAGGCGAAGGCTCCAGCCGAATTCCCAGCAAGTGCTTCGGGATTGGCCAAGCGCCATTGGGCGCGGCGGCTATGGATCCAGCAGACGCGGCCCAGGCCCCTCTTTTGCCAATTCATCCAACGGATTACGCAGGGGGCAGCTCTGCATTGAGAGACAGCCGCAGCCGATGCAGCCGTCGAGCTTATCGCGCAGGCCCTGCAGCCGCCTGATCCTGTTATCGAGATCATCCTTCCACTGCGCCGAAAGCGCCCGCCAATCGGCCCCTGTCGGCGTCCGGCTTTGCGGCAGCGTATCAAGTGCCGCCTGAATCTCGGCAAGCTGAATGCCGACGCGCTGCGCTACCTTGATGACCGCCACCCGGCGCAAGACCTCGCGGGCGTAGCGCCGCTGATTGCCGCTGCTGCGATGGCTCTCGATCAGTCCCTTTGCCTCGTAGAAATGCAGCGCCGAAACCGCAATGCCGCTGCGCGCTGCCACCTCGCCCACCGTCAATAATTTGGAAAATTGATCGGATTCGATTTTTCCCATAATGAGCCCTTGACCTCAACTTTACTTGAGGTTCTATAGCTCCTGCTCCGAAGCGCGTAAAGCAGGAGCAATGCATGACAGAACCAACCCGGCTGGCAATTCTCTACGGCAGCACCCGCAAGGGCCGACTATGTGACCGCGTGGTCAATTGGGTCGTCCGTGAGCTGGCGAACTATCCATTGATCGATCTCGACATTATCGATCCATTGGAATTCGGCCTGCCGGTCCACCACGACAAGGAGCATCCGGCCGTCGCGGACCTCGCCGAGCGGCTCTCCGAGGCGGATGCCTTCATCGTCGTCACACCGGAATACAATCATAGCTTCACGGCCGCGCTGAAATTCGTGCTCGATCTCGTTTACGAGCCATGGCAGGGCAAGCCGGTTGCTTTCGTCTCCTATGGCGGCATTTCCGGCGGGCTTCGCGCCGTTGAACAGTTGCGGCTGGTCTTTGCCGAGCTGCATGCCGTCACGGTGCGCGATACCGTCAGTTTCGCCAATCCCTGGGGCCGGTTCGCCGAGGATGGCTCCMTCGAAAACCCGATCGAAGCCCGTCAGGCGCTGGTGCAAATGATGGCGCGGCTGAATTGGTGGAGCGCGGCATTGAAGCCAGCCCGGGCAACGCGCCCCTATCGCTCCGTCGCCGCTTGATCGTCTTCAACAATATCCGAATCCGGTCTTTCGTTTCTGGCAGGTACGGAAGACCGGCTCGACGCCCGGATCTGGCATCCCCAGGTTCGGGCGTCTGTTGTGCACCCAGAAGTTTACCTTGCCGGAAAGCTGCACTTGCCGAAGTCGCCTCGATGACCTAACCCAATAGCAAGGCAGTTTCGGCGGTACAGGGATGGAGAACGAGAAACGTCTGGGAGGAGCGGATTTCATGCGCGCCGTCGCATGTCTGATGGTGCTTGCTCACCATCTCGCGCTTCGAATGAACTTCTACAAAATCCCGCCCGGTTTGGACCTGACCTTCATGCTGGCGCGCTTCGGCAATCACGGCGTCTCGGTCTTCTTCGTGCTCAGTGGCTTTCTTCTCTCGCGTCCCTTCTGGCTGGCGCTGGATAAAGCCCAACCACTGCCTTCATTGAAGATCTACACCATGCGTCGTGCTGCGCGCATCCTGCCGGGCTTCTGGTTTGCCCTGACGGTCGGCTTCGTGCTCAGCTTCACGGTCTATGGGTTTCCGCTCGATGGGGAGCTGATAGGCCGCTACATCGCTGGCTTCTTTCTGATGAGCCAATGGCATTGGCGCACCTTTTTTCCAGTGCAGGGTGACGGGCCACTATGGTCGATCCCCTTTGAGACGACCTGCTACGTTCTGTTGCCGATCGGCTTCCTGCTGCCGTTCTATGCGAAGCCGAGATCGCGCTCCCCTCTCGTCAGCCGCCTGTTCTGGATCGGCTTTATCGCCGCCTCGCTGCTCGGCCACTGGCTGGTAGTGACCTATCTCCCGACGGACAGCGTCGGGCGGGGATGGGAATACGGCTTCGAGGGCGGCGCCAAGGAATGGATGCCGCGCTACAACCCCATCGGCTTCTTCGCGATATTCGCGATCGGGGCGCTGGCAGCCGGAATCCAGACCATCATCCCGGCTCGCCGCTCGGCGATCTACGATGTCATTGGAGCGCTCGCGATTGTTATGGGCGCATGGCAGTTGCCGCAGTCCATCGGCGGTGCAGCGGAAGGCTATGCCTGGCTTGGCATCCCCTATCAATTCCCGCTACTTCCCCTGGGAGTCGCTATTGCGCTTACCACGCTTCCGCAATCGCTGTTGTTGGCAAAGCTGCTCGACAACCCCATCATCCGTTATGTCGCCACCGTCTCCTTCGGCGTCTATATCTGGCAGGATATCGTGCTGACGCTGATGACCACGCTCTTCCCCTGGAGCTTCGGCATTGGCTCAAATGACGTGCTCGGCGGATGGATCACATCGAGCCTCGTCGCAATCGTCATCATCTTCACGATCGGGACTGCCAGCTATTTTCTCCTGGAACGCCCGGTCATTCGTTGGGCCCGCACGCGCGAGCAGACGGCACGCACGGCACCAACATCCGAGAAAAAGGCCGTCCAAGGGAAACCATTGGGCGGCAGATAAGGTGGGAAACGAAACCCAGCCGGGGAGAGGCCGAGTATCATGTCAGATGCGGGTGACCTTCAGGCGCTCTTCATCGAGAACGACGCCGAGGCCGGGAGATAGCCCCAAATCCAGCCAACCCTGATCGTGCTTGAGCGGCATCGCCATCGGATAGTCACGACGGGCCTCGCTCCACTCCGGATTGTCATAGGGATATTCGAGCCAGGGCGCATCACCGACACCCGCCGTCAAATGCGCATTGGCCAGCACACCGATACCATTCGTCCATGAGTGCGGCGTAAATTGAACACCCGCCTCCCGCGCCTGGTAAGCCACCCGCCGGCAGCCGGTGATGCCGCCGACCAGCGCCACATCCGGCTGGACGACATCGAAGGCACGGTCTTCGATAATGTCTCGGAACTCATAGAGCTCTCGCGTCATCTCGCCGCCGGCGATGCGTACCGACGTCGCCTGCTTCAGCTCCTTCATGCCCTTGCGGTCCGAACGGTGCAGCGGCTCCTCCATCCAATAGATGCCGAGCCGCTCCAGCTCTTTCGCAACCGCCAACGCGTCCTTGAAGGTCCAGGGCAATGTCGTATCCCAGGGCATGCGCCAACCCTGGTTGCAGTCCACCATCAACTCCAGCTTGGTGCCGACGCGCGCGCGGATTGCCTCCAGAGCCTTCACATCATCTAGCCAACCGCCGCGCCCACCTGCGGATGAAGAGAAGCGCACCTTCATCGCGGGAAAGCCCTCTTCGAGATAACGCTCCGCCTGCTCAGCCAACGCGGCCGGCTCGCGCAATACGCCGGAGGAAGCATAGAGCCGCACGCGGCTGGCGCGGCCGCCAAGCATCCGCCAGACGGGTTCGCCGGTGATTTTGCCGGAAAGATCCCACAGCGCCAGGTCCATCGGCCAGCAGCGGCCATAATGGAAATTGATATGCGACAGGACCTCGTAGTGACGCTCCAGATGCCGCGGGTCCTGGCCGATGAACAGATCCTCGTGCCCCTCGAAACCCTTCATGAGATCGCCGGACCCGATACCCTCGCGGCCCTCGTCATCCCGCACGCGGACGATCGTCGCATCGAAATGCCGGCGTGGCCTGCCATCCCAGCTCGCCTTGAACGGCGGATCGAGCGGCAGGCGGTGATGGGTGATCTCTATGGAAACGATCTTGCTCATGGTCGTGCCTCCCCGCAAACCTCAGCCGAACTGCTGCCAGATGGTCTTGTAATCGCAATATTTGTCGATCGCATGCACTGAACGGTCACGGCCGAAACCGGATTGCTTGAAGCCGCCGAAAGGTGTCGCGAAATTCGACATATCGTAGGTGTTGATCCACACGGTGCCCGCATGGATCGCCTCGGAAAAGCGGTGGGCGCGGTCCATGTCCTTGGTGAAGACGGCGCCGGCAAGGCCATAGATCGTATCGTTGGCGATCTTGAGCGCTTCCTCCTCGGTGTCGAAGGGAATGGCGGCAAGCACCGGCCCAAAAATCTCCTGCCGCGCCAGGCTCATATCGTTGGTCATGTCGACGAAGACGCCGGGCGAGACATAGTAACCGCCGGTCTCGCTCAGCACCCGCTCTGCGCCGAAAGCACGTCGAGCGCCTTCCTTCTCACCAGCAGCGATCATAGAGAGCACCTTGTTCATGTGCTCCTCCTCGATCAGCGCGCCGATCTGCGCGGACGGATCAAGCGGGTGTTTGAGCGTAATATCGGACCGCGTCACCGCCTCGATCTTCGCAATCAGCTTCTCCTGGACCGAGCGCTGCACGATCAGCCGCGTCGAGGCGTGGCAGGTCTCGCCGGAATTGTAGAAGCAGCCCCAGGCGGCCGCGCTCGCCGCCGCATCGAGATCGGCATCTTCGAAAACGACCAGCGGCGACTTGCCGCCGAGTTCCAGCGCTACGCGCTTGACGTTCGACTGCGCTGCATACCCCATGATCAGCTTTCCGACCTCGGTCGAGCCGGTGAAGGCGATCATGTCGACATCCATGTGCAGCGCCAGCGGTTTGCCGGTCTCTTCGCCATAACCGGTGACGACATTGAAGACGCCGGCGGGCAGGCCTGCTTCAGAAGCAAGTTCAGCCAGGCGGAGGGCCGAGAGCGAGGATTGTTCGGCCGGCTTCAGCAGCACGGAATTACCTGCGGCAATCGCTGGCCCGAGCTTCCAGGCATCGATGATCATCGGATAGTTCCACGGCGTAATCGCCCCGACGACGCCGATCGGCACCTTGCGCACCAAAGCGCGCGCATTCGGCCCGGTCGGCGCGATCTCGTCATACATCTTGTCGATCATCTCGCCGTAGAATTGAATGCCATCGGCGCAAAGGCGGACATCGACCGTCAGCGACGCCATGACCGGTTTGCCGACATCCAGCGTTTCGAGCATGGCGAGTTCTTCGCCATGGGCGCGGATCAGTTCGGCCCAGCGAAGCATGATCCTCTTCTTTGCCATAGGGTCCTTTTTGCGCCAGATGCCGCTTTCGAAAGTCGCACGGGCAGCAGCCACGGCCGCGTCGACATCAGCGGCGTTGCCGCGCGCCAATTCCGGCCCTGCTCTGCCATCCATCGGTCGGATGCGGGTGAAAGTCGTGCCGGACGAGGAGGGACGATAGGCGCCATCGATGAAATGCCTCCCTTCGAGCTTAAGGCCGGACAAAACGCCTTCCCAATACTCGCGTGTGTAGGTCTTGCTCATCTCAAATTCCTTTCGGCAGCGCCATGACGGCAGCGGCGAATCGGTCGATATCGGCATCCGTCACATCGCGGACGGTCGAGCGCCGCATCGGCTGGTTTTCCGGAGCGCGCATTTCCCGCGCGAGATCGGTTGCGGCGAAGGGCATGAACGCCGCCGGCAGGGCGCGGACGATGCCGCAGCGGTCCATCCAATCGGAAACGAAGGCAGGTAGAGCCGCCGCACTTTTGAGCCCACAGGCTCTCGCGGCGGCATTGAGCTCGCCCGTATCCGCCTCCACCAGCCAGGGCAGCGTTACTTCAAAGCCGAGAGCGGTTGCGAGCCCATGGTGAACCGGCGCAAGCCCCGCCAGCGCATGGCTGATATTGTGGGCGATCGCCGTGCCGCAATTGTCAATGGCGATGCCGGCAAGGCAGGAACCGAGCAGCACGTCGCCCCGCGCCTCTATATTACCGGGCTCCTTCACCGCCGTTTCCAGAGCGCCGATGATTAGCCGCAGCGCCTGATGGGCGTAGAGCTGCGCACCGCGATGCGTGTTCCGGTTCGTCGCCGCCTCGAAAGCATGGATGAAGGCGTCAAGGCCGCACCAGGCGGTGAGATTGGCCGGCAGCGTGGTCGTCAGCGTCGGATCGAGGATGACGAGATCGGCCTTGCTCTCCGATCCCCAGATCCAGAGCTTCTTGCCTTCCGGACCGGCGAAGATATTGGTGGCCGAGGTCTCCGAGCCAGTGCCGGCTGTCGTCGGCACCATGATCTTCTTCAGCGGGTTCTTCGGGAGGGGGTTGGCCGCAAGCGCATAAAACATCGGGTCTTCTCCCGACGCTGCGCAACAGGCGACGATCTTGGCGATATCCAGCGCCGAGCCGCCACCGACGCCGATCACCATGTCGGCGCCCTGCCCCAGCTTGATCGCCGCATGCAGATGCGCAAGCTTCGGCTCGCCAGCAAAAGCGGAAAAAACCTGCGTCTTCACACCCGCTTCGGCAAGCTCGCCGCTGATCTCGGCGGCAAGGCCCGATTGCGCCAGGAAGGCGTCGACCACAAGCAGAACAGCACCAACGCCGTCGAAGGATTTGATGGCGGCCGGAAGGCCGGAGAGGGCGCCTTCGCCGAAACGAATGTCCGGAATGGCGGAGAGGGAGAAGAACACGAAGAATCCCCTTGGGAAACGGCTGAAACGATGCCGTAATCCTGCATCACAATTTCAGCTCTTCAAATCTGGCCATTTATCGGGAATATTGATGATCTGAAGTTATGGAGGAGTGATGCTCKAAAAGATACCGCTGGAGGCCTTCCGCGTGTTCGACGCCGCAGCCCGCGCCATGAACTTTTCCCGCGCCGGCCGCGAGTTGAACATTACCCAGGCGGCCGTCAGCCGGCGCATCAAGGGATTGGAGGATCACCTGGGCGCCGCGCTCTTTACCCGGCGCGGCCGCAACCTGGCGCTGACGCCGGATGGCGAGCGACTGTTCCAGCGCGTGCGGGCGACACTCGAATATCTTGAAGAGAGCCTGGAGCCTTTCCGCGCAGGCACGGGCGAGATCATTTCGATCGCCGCCAGCGGTTCTGTCTCGCATCTCTGGCTCGGACAGCGGCTCAAGGATTTCGGCAAGGAGAGCCCCGGCATTTCCGTCCGCCTGCTGACGACGGACTCACCCTCGGAACTTGCCTCGGAGACCAATGACCTCGTCATTCTCTATTCCACTGGTGAGCATCCGCGCTGGAACCTGACGCTGCTGATGAAGGAAGTGCTGGTGCCGATTGCCTCGCCGGATTATCTGGCCAGTCGCGGTCTGGAGCCGCAGGCGTTGACATCGGCCGATATCGCCGCGTTGGATCTGATCGACTACGAGCGTTTCAACGCCCACTGGATCAGCTTCCGCCAATGGTTCGGTCGTATCGGCAATCCACCGAAGGGCAAACTGCCGCGACCGCGGCTGTCTTTCTCCACCTATATCATGGCGGTCGAGGCGGCCTTGCGCGGCGAAGGCATCGCGCTCGGCAGCCTCGGGCTTATCGAAGAGCACCTGCGCTCTGGCGCACTGGTTACGATCGGCAATGACCGGGTCGAAAGCGGCTTCGGTTATTATCTCGGCGCACCGCGCTTCCGCGCCCTCTCGCCGGAAGCGGGTCAGTTGCATCGGCATCTGCTGGGCGGCTATCAGGGCTGATAGAGACCAAGCCGCGCAACAAAAAAGCGGCCCCGAAAGGCCGCTCTCATTCGAAACCTAAGACTAGGTACCGGATCAATCTTGCCCGATTGCGCCGCGCAGCCGCGTCATTTCCATGATGTAATGCTCAAGGCGCGACTTGTGCTCGTGATGTTCGGCATCTTCGAGTTCTGCCCTGGCGAGATCGATACGACGCGTCAACTCGTCCTGTCTCAGGTCTTCGACCGGAATTGCGGATTCCGCAAGCAGCGTGCAGCCGGTCGGCAGGATGTCGGCGAAGCCGCCGAACACGACGTAGTCCTGCTTCTTACCCGATGCTGCATGCACCTTGACGACGCCCGGCTTGATCGTCGTCATCGTCGGAGCATGATGAGCCATGACGGTCATTTCGCCTTCGCTGGCGGGAATGACGACATCAACAACCTGCTCCGACAGGAGCAGACGCTCCGGAGACACCAGTTCGAAATTGAAATTGTCAGGCATGACCGGTCACTTCTCGATTGTCTTTATTTCAAGGCAACGGCGCACGAAACTTCGCGCGCCGTTCGATCGGCTCTATTAGGCAGCCAGCTTCTTGGCCTTTTCGATCGCTTCTTCGATCGAGCCAACCATGTAGAAAGCAGCTTCCGGCAGATGGTCGTATTCGCCGTTGACGAGGCCCTTGAAGCCCTTGATCGTGTCTTCGAGCGCAACGAGCTTGCCCGGCGAACCGGTGAAGACTTCGGCAACGAAGAACGGCTGCGACAGGAAGCGCTCGATCTTGCGGGCGCGGGCAACAGCCAGCTTGTCGTCTTCGGAGAGTTCGTCCATGCCGAGGATGGCGATGATGTCCTGCAGGGCCTTGTAGCGCTGCAGCGTCGACTGAACCTTACGAGCAATTTCGTAGTGCTCTTCGCCGACGACCATCGGGTCGAGCATGCGCGAGGTGGAGTCGAGCGGGTCGACAGCCGGGTAGATACCCTTTTCAGCGATCGAGCGCGACAGAACCGTCGTTGCGTCCAGGTGGGCGAACGAGGTTGCCGGTGCCGGGTCGGTCAAGTCGTCGGCCGGAACGTAAATGGCCTGAACCGAGGTGATCGAGCCCGTCGTCGTCGTGGTGATGCGTTCCTGCATCTGGCCCATGTCGGTTGCGAGCGTCGGCTGATAGCCCACGGCCGAAGGAATACGGCCGAGCAGAGCCGACACTTCCGAACCAGCCTGCGTGAAGCGGAAGATGTTGTCGACGAAGAACAGAACGTCCTGGCCTTCATCGCGGAAGTTTTCAGCAACGGTCAGACCGGTCAGAGCGACGCGAGCGCGGGCACCCGGCGGTTCGTTCATCTGGCCATAGACGAGCGCAGCCTTGGAGCCTTCGCCGCCGCCATGCTTGTTGACGCCCGATTCGATCATTTCGTGGTAAAGGTCGTTGCCTTCGCGGGTACGTTCACCCACGCCTGCAAAGACCGAGTAACCACCGTGCGCCTTGGCGACGTTGTTGATCAGCTCCATGATGAGAACGGTCTTGCCGACGCCGGCGCCGCCGAACAGGCCGATCTTGCCGCCCTTTGCGTAAGGAGCGAGCAGGTCGACGACCTTGATGCCGGTAACCAGGATCTGGCCTTCCGTGGACTGCTCGACGTAAGACGGAGCGTCCTGGTGGATGGCGCGCTTACGAGTGGTGTTCAGCGGACCGGCTTCGTCGACCGGCTCACCGATGACGTTCATGATACGGCCGAGCGTTTCGTGGCCAACCGGAACCGAGATCGGCGCGCCGGTGTCGGAAACGGACTGACCACGAACCAGACCTTCGGTCGAGTCCATGGCGATCGTGCGGACCGAGTTTTCACCCAGGTGCTGTGCGACTTCCAGAACAAGGCGGTTGCCGTTGTTGTCGGTTTCGAGAGCATTCAGGATCTTCGGCAGATCGCCATCGAAAGAAACGTCCACGACGGCGCCGATAACCTGCGTAACCTTGCCGACCGAAACTGCGGCCATAGCTGCGTCAGCCATATTCTTACCCTCTTTCCCTAACCTCAGAGCGCTTCCGCGCCCGAAATGATTTCAATCAGTTCCTTGGTGATCTGTGCCTGGCGCTGACGGTTGTAGTTCAGCGTCAGCTTGTTGATCATCTCACCAGCATTGCGCGTCGCATTGTCCATCGCGCTCATCTTGGCGCCCATCTCGCCGGCGACGTTTTCGAGCAACGCGCGGAAGATCTGAACGGAGATATTGCGCGGGATCAGGTCCGCGAGGATCGAAGCCGCATCCGGCTCGTATTCGTAAATGGCGCCCTTATGAGCGGTATCTTCTTCGACAACAGCCGGGGCCGAAGCCGGAATGAGCTGCTGCGCCGTCGGCACCTGGCTGATGACCGACTTGAACTCGGAATAGAACAGCGTGCAGACGTCGAACTCGCCGCCTTCGAACATCTCGATGACGCGCTTGCCGATGGCATCGGCATTGTCGAAGCCAATGCGCTTGACGTCGCGCAGTTCCTTGCGCTCGACGATCAGCGAAGAGAACTCACGACGCAGAATGTCGTAGCCCTTCTTGCCAACCGTGAAGATCTTCACGGTCTTGCCTTCGGCGATCAGCTTGCGGACATGATCGCGGGCAAAACGCGCGATCTGCGAGTTGAAACCGCCGCAAAGGCCGCGTTCAGCCGAGCAGACGACGAGCAAATGTACATCGCTCTTGCCGGTGCCAGTCATCAGCGGCGGCGCGCCGTCAGCGTCGCTGACAGCAGCCGTGATGTTGGCGAGAACGGCGCTCATGCGCTGTGAATAGGGCCGTGCGGCCTCCGCCGCCTCCTGGGCGCGCCGAAGCTTCGCCGCGGCGACCATTTTCATCGCCTTGGTGATCTTCTGCGTCGCCTTGACGGAGGCGATCCGGTTTTTCAGATCCTTAAGTGAAGGCATCCGGTATCCGTCCTAGAAGTGAGGCCCGATCAGGCGAAAGACTTGGCGTAGCTGTCGAGAGCAGCGATGAGCTTGCCCTTGGTCGCGTCGCTGATGGCCTTTTCGGTGCGGATCGCGTCGAGGATGTCCTTGCCTTCCGACCGCAGGTAGGAAAGCAGGCCCTGCTCGAACTTGCCGATCTGCGCAACTGCGATCTTGTCGAGATAGCCATTGACGCCGGCAAAGATCACCGCGACCTGCTCTTCCGTCTTCAGCGGCGCGAACTGCGGCTGCTTCAGGAGCTCGGTCAGACGGGCGCCGCGGTTCAGCAGGCGCTGCGTTGCGGCATCGAGGTCCGAACCGAACTGAGCGAAGGCGGCCATTTCGCGATACTGGGCGAGTTCGCCCTTAATCGAGCCGGCAACCTGCTTCATCGCCTTGATCTGTGCGGACGAACCGACGCGCGAAACCGACAGACCGACGTTAACGGCCGGACGAATACCCTGGTAGAACAGGTCGGTTTCGAGGAAGATCTGGCCGTCGGTGATCGAAATCACGTTGGTCGGAATGAACGCCGAAACGTCGTTACCCTGCGTTTCGATGACCGGCAGAGCAGTCAGCGAACCGGCGCCCTGTTCATCGTTCATCTTGGCAGCGCGCTCGAGGAGGCGCGAGTGCAGGTAGAAAACGTCGCCCGGATAGGCTTCGCGGCCCGGCGGGCGGCGCAGCAGCAGCGACATCTGACGATAGGAAACGGCCTGCTTCGACAGGTCGTCATAGCCGATCAGGGCATGCATGCCGTTGTCACGGAAATATTCGCCCATGGCGCAACCGGCGAACGGCGCCAGGTACTGCATCGGGGCCGGATCGGAGGCCGTTGCGGCAACGATGATCGAGTACTTCAGCGCACCGCGCTCTTCGAGCACCTTGACGAACTGAGCGACGGTCGAACGCTTCTGGCCGATAGCGACGTAGACGCAGTACAGCTTTTCGCTGTCCGGACCGGCATCGTGGATGGCCTTCTGATTCAAGATCGTGTCGAGAATGATGGCGGTCTTGCCGGTCTGGCGGTCGCCGATGACAAGCTCGCGCTGGCCGCGGCCGACCGGGATCAGAGCGTCGATAGCCTTCAGGCCGGTCGACATCGGCTCATGAACCGACTTGCGCGGAATGATGCCTGGAGCCTTGACGTCGACGCGAGCGCGGCGGGTCGCGTTGATCGGGCCCTTGCCGTCGATGGGGTTGCCGAGCGCGTCGACAACGCGGCCGAGAAGTTCCGGACCAACCGGAACATCAACGATCGCGCCGGTGCGCTTGACGGTGTCGCCTTCTTTGATGTCACGGTCGGAACCGAAGATAACCACGCCGACGTTGTCGGATTCGAGGTTCAGCGCCATGCCGCGGATGCCGCCGGGGAATTCGACCATTTCGCCGGCCTGAACGTTGTCCAGACCGTAGACGCGGGCGATACCGTCACCGACGGAGAGAACCTGGCCGACTTCGGAGACTTCAGCTTCCTTGCCGAAGTTTTTGATCTGATCTTTCAGAATTGCGGAAATTTCCGCGGCGCGGATATCCATCAGCCGACCTCTTTCAATGCAAGCTTAAGGGTGGAGAGTTTGGTGCGAAGGGACGTATCGATCTGGCGGGAGCCGACCTTGACGATCAGGCCACCGAGAATCGACGGATCGACGGTGACGGCGATCGCCACATCCTTGCCGGTGACGCCCTTCAGCGCCGCCTTCAATTCATCTTCCTGCGCCGGGGTCAGGGCATGCGCCGAGGTGATCTCGGCGGAAACTTCACCGCGATGCTGCGCGGCAATAATACGGAAAGCCTTGATCATGCCCGGCAGCGCAAAAAGGCGCCGGTTGCCTGCCACGACCTTGAGGAAATTGGTGACGTAATTGCCGAAGCCGGCCTTGGTCGCCAGCGCCTGCACGGCACCGACCTGCTCTTCAGCCGAAAAGACCGGGCTCGAGACGAAACGCTTCAGATCATCGCTGTCGTCCAGCATGGCTTGGAACCGATCGAGATCGGCGGTCACGGCCGGGACGGCACCCTCCTCGAGGGCCAGCTCGAACAATGACGAGGCATATCGTTCTGCAACACCAGAAATATGCTGGGATGTGTCTGCCACGGGCACAAAATTCCCTGATTTCAACCCAAGAATCCGGCTTCCGAGAGACGGAAGTCACATGTTCTTGAATTCGTTTTGATTTCCCCCAGAAATCAGCAGGAGCTTCCCCCTACCTCATCCGAAATTCGGGGTTCGTCTAACATAGGATATTGAGACTCGCAACACGCGTAATCGCCGAATACGCTATTCGGGTGAATTTATGGTGGCAAAAATTCAAAACTATGGGGATAGCGCAGGCATTAGCAGCCGAAGCGAGAGCATTTTCGCTCAAATATAGCCCAAGCCATAAAGAAGCGGTAGAGCCGCCAAAACCGCTTGCACAACCAGAAGTGCAATATTCAAAAGAAAGCTTCCGCGATCCGACATGATCGAGAGAATGCGGCCGAAGGCCGCAACGGCAAACGACGCCCCGAGCGCCAGATAGACCATCGGCTGGGCGAGCAGAATCGCAACCAGCCCGAAGCCCAGATAGAAGCCGCCGGTCGCACGCCCCTCGGCATAGGCTTCCGGCCGCCCTTCCCGCACCTGCAGCTTAAGGAAACGATAGGTGTAGCCGGGCGCGAACATCGCGAGGAAGCCGATGAGCGCCGTAAACGCCGCCGAGCAATAGGCAAGCTGCTCGCCGAGATCTGTCGGAAAATAAAGCTCCATCGGTCGTCCCCAAATCAACCTAAACCAAATCAATCATATCAACAGGCCGACTTATGGCATGAACAGGCGAAACAGGGGAAGACGCCGGGAAGGCGCCGTTTCACCAAACTACAGGAAACTCTGTGGATCGATGTCGAGTTGCACCTGCACGGAGCCGCGCTCCTTCGGAGATTGTGTCAGCAAAGCGCGCAGGAATCCCTGCATGTCCGAGTTGCGCCGTCCATGCACGAGCAGGCGGAAGCGGTGGCGGCCGCGCACCAGGGCGAGCGGCGCTTCGGCTGGCCCGAGCACCGATATGCCCTGCACCTGCGGCGCCGCGTTGCGCATGCCGCGTGCATGGGTCTCGGCATCCTGCCGAGTATCAGCCGAGACGATGATCGAGGCGAGCCGGCCGAAGGGCGGCAATATGGCTCTTTCGCGCTCCGAAATCTCGCGCTCATAAAAGGCGCTGGCATCGCCGGAGACGATCGCCTGCATGACGGGGTGCTGCGGCTGATAGGTCTGCAACAAGCCATGGCTCTTGAGGCCGGTTCGCCCAGCGCGGCCGGTCACCTGCGACAGAAGCTGGAATGTCCGCTCGGCGGCACGCGGATCGCCGTTGGCAAGGCCGAGATCGGCGTCGACGATGCCGACCAGCGTCATCAGCGGGAAATTATGGCCCTTGGCGACGAGCTGCGTGCCGATGACGATATCCGCCTCGCCCTTGGCAATAGCCTCAAGTTCCAGCCGCAGCCGCTTGACGCCGCCCATGATATCGGAGGAGAGCACGATCGTCCGCGCTTCGGGAAAATGCCGCTCGACCTCCTCCGCAATGCGCTCGACGCCCGGCCCGCAGGCGACGAGATGGTCGAGCGTGCCGCATTCCGGGCAGGCCTCGGGTGTCCGTTCGGCATAGCCGCATTGATGGCATTGGATCTGGCCACGGAAACGGTGTTCCACCAGCCAGCTCGAACATTGCGGACATTGGAAGCGGTGCCCGCAGACACGGCAGAGCGTCAACGGCGCATAGCCGCGCCTGTTGAGGAACAACAGCGACTGCTGGCCCTTCTCCACTGTCTTGCCGATCGCCCGGATCAGCAACGGCGAGAGGAAACCGCCGCGCTCCGGCGCATGCCGGCGCATGTCGATCAGATGCAGGTCCGGAAGAGCTGCATCCCCGAAGCGGGTCGGCAGATGGATGGTGCTGTAGCGCCCGCTCTGGCCGTTGACCTGACTCTCGACCGAAGGTGTCGCCGACACCAGCACCACCGGAAAATCGCCGATCCGGCCACGCACGACCGCCATGTCGCGGGCATTGTAATAGACGCGATCCTCCTGCTTGTAGGCGGGATCATGCTCTTCATCGACGATGATCAAGCCCAGCTCTTCGAAGGGCAGGAACAGCGCCGAGCGCGCGCCGGCCACAACGCGCACCTCACCGGTCACGGCTTGCCGCCAGACTTTTTCGCGCATGCGCGGCGCCAGATCCGAATGCCACTCGGCCGGCTTGGCGCCGAAACGATCCTGGAAGCGCTCGAGAAAACTGGCGGTCAGTGCGATTTCCGGCAGCAGGATCAGCACCTGCTTGCCGCGCTTCAGCGTCTCGGCGATCGCCTCGAAATAGACCTCGGTCTTGCCCGAGCCGGTGACGCCATCAATCAGCGAAACGGCAAACTCGCCCTTGCGCACCTCGGCAAGGATTTCATCGGCCGCTTCGCGCTGCGGGCCTTCGAGCCGCGAGGCGATGTAATCCGGATCTGGCCTCGCCACGACCGGCGGCGGCGGCAGGAATACGGTTTCGAAAATACCCTGCGTGATCAGCCCGTCGATGACGCTGGTCGAAACCCCGGCAGCATGCGCCAGCCCGCTGCGCGTCCATGACAGGCCGTCATTTGCCGTCTCCATGACCCGGGCGCGGGCCGGTGTCAGCCGCTCCGGCGTGCCGCCGATAAAACGCAAGCCCTCGATCATCGGTTCGGGATCGAAGGCTGCGGGTGCACGCAGCGCCATGCGCGCCACCAGCCCCGGCGGTGACAGCGTATAGGCGGCCACCCAGTCGATGAAATCGCGCATCTCCCTGTTGAGCGGCGGGCAATCGAAGACATGGCTGATCGGCCGCAGCTTCTTCGGATCGACGCCGCCCTCGTCACCGCCGTCCCAGACGACGCCGATCACCTGCCTCGGCCCAAGCGGCACCTGCACGACCGAGCCGGGCTCGACCGCCATGCCTTCCGGCACCGCATAGGAATAGGGCTTCGGCGCCGGCATCGGCACCAGAACCGGGACCGTGCGGCTCATGGTCAAGTTTGCGGGCGCGGCTTCAAACAGCGCACCGAACAGATCGGACGAATCTTTAGTCATCGCGCCAGACCATGCCCCGAGCGGCGATAAAAGGAAACCCGGGAGTGGTTCGGCAGGTATCGTCCGAAAGACGCTTCAATGAACTGCCGACAGCCGTCAAACGGAATGTTCGGCGACGACCGCGGCCGTATCCTCGACCGCAACCGGAGGACCGATTGGCGTGAAAGTCGCGTTTCCGTCCGCCGCCAGATCGAACACCGTGTGCTTCTCCAGCGCCTTCGTCACTTCGTTGACGTCGCCGTCCAGATGCTCGACGGGGATGAGATTGCCGATCAGGAAATCGAAGCGGTCATCGCGCTTGTTGAGGAGTTCATGGAACACCGTCATGTCACGCAGCTCGGTCGACCATTTGGCGAACCAATAGAACAGGCCGGAATTGCGCGCCGTCAGATGCACGGGCAGGATCGGCAGATTATACTTGCGCGCCAGCCCGACAGCCGACGTCTTCCATGGCCGCTCGTTCAACTTGCCGTTAGCCCAATAGGCGATGCGGCCGGAGGGGAAGAGCACGGTGACCTTGCCCTCGGCAACGGCGCGATTGGTGAGCTGCAGCGTCTCGCGCGTCTTCGGCTTGCTCTTATATTCCTCACGCCATTCGACCGGAATGATCATCTCGGCGAATCGCGGATTGACGCGGACGGCGTCGCGATTGGCGAAAACCATCATATCGGGCCGGCGCGTCTTCAGAAGATCGAAAACGGCGACACCATCGGCAATGCCGGTCGGGTGGTTGCTGACGAGGATGAAGCCGCCGGAAGCCGGGATGCGCTCGGCATAGGTCACCCCGATATCAAGCCGCAGCAGATCGCTCATATATTCGAAGCACTGGAAACCCGGCAGATTGGCGATATCGTCGGCGAATTCGATCGCCTTGTTGTAGCGCAGCAGCGTGTAGAGAAAGGGCCGCATCAACGGCCAAAGCGGGTTGCGAACGATCTTCTGACCGCGTTCGGCGATCAGCGTATCGACAATATGTCCGGGCTGGCCCTGGGACACCAAAGCGATCGCTTCTGCAAGTTGTCCCAGTGCAGTTATCGAACCGCGACGTGCCATGAAATGCCCTGAATGGTTGGGTTATACTCTATTGCAATCGAATATGATCGAAGCATGACAAAGCGCCTCGCGTATAACCGCCTAAATCGATTTTGATTTAAGAAACAGCTTATACGCAGTTGAAAAGTTCTACTGCGATCTTTCCATACACAAAGGAGAGGCACGGCACAGTAGGAATGTTAGCGATTCCATAACCTTCCCTCCTTCAAAGTGGCAGAAGGAATTTGAATTTCAAGGGGTTTTCCACTGAACGAGTTGCTGATTATCGCCGATCCTGAGTTGATGACCGAGCGCAGCCGATGGCTGGAAACGCTCGGTGAGGAGCGGCGGCTTTCCGCCCATACGCTGGATGCCTACGAGCGCGATACCCGGCAATTCCTGACCTTTCTGACCGGCCATCTCGGCGGCCCGGCGACGATCAAGGACATCCATGCGTTGCGCCCCGCCGACTTCCGCGGTTTTCTGGCCGCCCGCCGCAAGGATGGCGCCGGCGCGCGTTCGCTCGGGCGCAACCTGGCCGGTCTTCGGTCGCTGCTGCGCTATCTCGAAAAGAAGGGGCTGGTGAATGCGGCCGGCGCGGCAGCGGTGCGGTCGCCGAAACAACCGAAATCGCTGCCGAAGCCACTGTCGGATACCCAGGCGATCACCGTTGTCAGCGACGAGGCGCAGATGCACGACGAGCCTTGGATCGCCGCGCGCGATACGGCCGTGCTGACCCTGCTCTATGGCTGCGGCCTGCGCATCTCCGAAGCATTGGATTTGACGCCAGAAGACGTGCGCCCCGGCGCGACCGCGCTGCGCGTCACCGGCAAGGGCAACAAGACCCGGCTGGTGCCGCTGTTGCCCATCGTCGTCGAAGCGGTGGAAAAATACCGCGCGCTTTGCCCCTATCATCTCGACGTAGCTAGTCCGCTCTTTCGCGGCGCGCGCGGCGGCAAGTTGCAGCAGGGCATCATCCAGCGCGGCATGCAGAAGCTGCGCAGCGCCTTCGGGCTGCCGGACACGGCAACGCCGCATGCGCTGCGCCATTCTTTCGCCACGCATCTGCTCGCAGGTGGCGGTGACCTGCGCACGATCCAGGAATTGCTCGGCCATGCCAGCCTTTCGACGACGCAGGTCTATACTGGCGTCGATTCATCACGGCTGCTGGAAGTCTATGATCGGGCTCATCCGCGAGCATAAGAAAGCGTTAACCTCTCGCGTTAAGGGAATATGCGTCTCAGGCGGATAGAGCAGAAGCATGTATCCGCATGTCTCGCGAAAACCACGTTCGCGCTTTACGAGTCATGCCCTCTGCCAGCGGAAGGTTTAGATGATTTCTGCCCTCGAACCTAAGACGATGCGGTCGATGAAACCGGCAATCGGCGACCTTCTCCTTTGGCTCGCCGCAGCCTTTCCGTTGATGCTGGCAGCTCTGTTGATCACAACCATACTCAGCTTGCAGCCGGCGCATGCCGACGAGACGGCATCCGATAGCTGCGGCGGCAAGGATCTGATGGCTGAACTGCAGAAAAGCGATCCCGCGAAATATGCCTCGATCCTCGCCGAGGGTGACAAGGTGGCGAACGGCAAAAGCATTTTCTGGAAGATCGAAAAGCCCGACCTGAAACCCTCCTGGTTGCTCGGCACCATGCATGTCAGCGACGCGCGCGTGCTGACCATGCCGAAGGGTGTAGCCGAAGCAAGTGCCGCGGCCGATACGATCGTCGTCGAATCCGACGAAATCCTTGACGATAAAAAAGCGGCGGCAGCGCTCTTCGTCAATCCGTCTTTGACCATGCTGACCGATGGCTCGACCATCAGCCAGCATCTGTCGCCCGAAGAGAATGCCAAGCTGGAAGCGGGCCTCAAGGAGCGCGGCGTGCCGCTCGCCGCCGTCGCCCACATGCAACCCTGGTTGATCTCAAGTTCCTTCGAAATGACAAGCTGCGAAGTCCGCCGCAAGGCGACCGGCATGAAGTTCCTCGATCAGAAGCTTGCGAGCGATGCGGCCGCTAGCGGGAGGCAAGTAAAAGGCCTGGAAACATTGGCCGAACAGGCCAAGGCGATGAGCGATCTGCCGATCGAACTGCACCTGAAATCACTCATTCAGACGTTGGAACTCGGCGATAAGATCAACGACGTCAACGAAACCATGACCGACCTCTATCTCGCCGGCAATATCGGCGCGATGATACCGATGCTGAAGAATATCGTGCCGGACCAGAATTTGTCCGAGGATGATACCGCCGCCTTCGAACAACGCATCATCCTCGACCGCAACAAGGTCATGGTGGAGCGCGCCGCACCCATCCTCGCCAAGGGCAACACCTTCATCGCCGTCGGTGCGCTGCATCTCGTGGGCGATCAGGGTCTTGTCGAGTTGCTGCGCAAGCAGGGTTTCACGGTAACGGCGGTGAATTGAGCGCGCCCATTCGTTTGCCGAAGTCAGTCAGCACTGTCTCGACAATCAACCGATGGAACGGCGTGATCACAGCGATATAGATCTGGCCGAGCAAGATTTTCCGTTTCACGAGCGTCGTTATATCGATGAGTCGACGCCCCTGACCATCATCCCGCACATCGATTACGACACGGAAATCAAGGTGCTTGTCGTCGAAGCCGAGAACAACTTGGTTCTCTGATTTGCTGACGATCGGAAAGAAGCCGATTGTCTCCGACGTATTTAGGGAGTGATGTCCCGTAGATTTCAGGCCGAAGACACTGACGACCGTATCGCGCAGCTTCAGCAGCGACCGCACCCAAAAAGGAAAATTGCAGAACATCGTGCGCGCTGCAGCGACTGCCGTAAAATCCGATTCCTGTACCTGTAGCTCGTAACAATCAGCCCAGTCCGCGCCCGGCAATGCGGGATGCGGCATATGTGGTTTAACCATTATGGGCTTTGTCGGCATTTTGTCGTCTGCTGTTTCACTCTCTGCAAAGTAGCATAGCCAACGTATAGCCAGACATACAAACGACGGCTGCGGCAATTCGCTCACGACAGCCCGCAAAAGGAAACGGCGGCCGTCATCACCGCCGCCGCTCACATCAAAGGATACGTCTCTATAATTTACATATGGATCGGCTTGAAGAAGGTCGCGAGGGCGGCTTCCTTCACGGCTTCCGACATGGTCGGATGCGCATGGCAGGTGCGGCCGAGATCTTCCGACGAGCCGCCGAATTCCATCAGCACCGCAATCTCGTGGATCATTTCGCCAGCGCCGAAGCCGACGATGTGGCCGCCGAGAACGCGATCGGTCTCCTTGTCCGCCAGGATCTTGACGAAGCCATCCGTCGCGAGCATCGCGCGGGCGCGGCCGTTGGCGGTGAAGGGGAATTTGCCGACCTTGTAGGCAATACCCGCGGCCTTCAGCTCTTCCTCGGTCTTGCCGACGGAGGCGACTTCCGGCTGCGTGTAGACCACGCTCGGAATGACGTCGTAGTTCACGTGGCCTGCCTGGCCGGCGAGGATTTCGGCGAGCGCCACGCCCTCGTCTTCCGCCTTGTGCGCCAGCATCGGGCCCTTCACCACATCGCCGATGGCATAGATGCCGGCGACATTGGTCTTGAAGTGGCCATCAATCTCGACGCGGCCTCTGGCGTCGAGGGCAACGCCCGCCTCTTCCAGGCCGAGACCGGCCGTGTACGGCTTGCGGCCGGTCGACACCAGCACGACATCGGCATCGAGCACCACCTTGTCGCCGCCCTTGACCGGCTCGAAGGTGACCTTGGCGCCGTTGCCGACCTTCTCGACGCCGGTGACCTTCGCACTGAGATGGAAGTCGACGCCCTGCTTGGCCAGCATACGCTGGAACTGTTTCGAAACTTCGCCGTCCATGCCGCCGAGAATCGTGTCGAGATATTCGACGACGGTGACCTTGGCGCCGAGGCGCGACCAGACCGAGCCGAGTTCGAGGCCGATGACGCCGCCGCCGACGACGATCATGTTGGCCGGCACCTTGTCGAGCGCGATGCCGCCGGTGGACGAAATGATCACCTTCTCATCGATTTCGAGGGACACGCCCGGAATGCCAGCAACGTCGGAGCCGGTGGCGATGACGATGTTCTTGCCTTCGATCTCAGTCACCTTGCCGTCATCGGCCGTGACGGAAACCTTGCCGGCAGCGACGATCTTACCGGTGCCCTGGAAGGCATCGATCTTGTTCTTCTTGAAGAGGAAGGCGACGCCGTCGACATTCGACTTCACCGTCGCATCCTTGTGCGCCATCATCTTCGAGAGATTGAGCGTCGGTGCTGCGACTTCGATGCCGAGCGCGTCCATGCCGTGGCCGGCATGATGGAACATTTCGGAGGCATGCAGCAGCGCCTTGGACGGGATGCAACCGACATTGAGGCAGGTGCCGCCGAACGTGGTGCGCTTTTCGATGACTGCCACCTTGAGGCCGAGCTGCGCCGCCTTGATAGCGCAGACGTAGCCGCCAGGGCCGGTTCCGATAATGATCACATCGTAGGACATGGTTTTAATTTCCTTGTTTTGTAACTCTGTTAGTCAGCCGCCCGCGCCAATGCGAGGCGGATGCCGAAGCCGACAAGTGCCGCTCCGGTGATGCGGTTGAACCATTTGCCGCTGGCGATGAAGCGATCGCGGACCGGCTTGACGGTAAAGAAGACGGAGACGCCGGCAAACCAGGCGACGAGTGCCGTCGCCATGCCGATGCCATAGGAAAACTGGATCAGCGCCGGCGTGTCGTGATGCACGAGCGTCGAAAACAGCGACAGGAAAAACAGCACCGGCTTCGGATTGAGCGCGTTGGTGATGAAACCCGTCGCCAGGCAGCGCCAGATGGAAACCGGCTTGCGGTCCTCCTCGCCGATCTCGATCTCCTTCACCTTGAAGCCCGGCTCCCGGAAGGACTTGATGCCGAGATAGGCGAGATAAAGGACGCCGGCCCATTTGATCAGGCTGAAGAGCATCAGCGATTTCGAAACGATGAGGCCGAGACCGAGAATGGTGTAGCTGATATGGAAGAGCAGCGAGAAGCCCATGCCGAGGCCGGTCATGACGGCCGCGCGGCGGCCATGCACGATGCTCTGGCGCAGGATGACAGCGAAATCAGCGCCCGGTGCGACGATGAAAATCGAAAACACCGCCATCAGGCCGAGGAATTCCAACACATATTGCATGATCACTGCCCTTTCCGATCAACGACCGCCGCTCACATCGAGGATGGCGCCCGTTATATAGGATGCCTGGGGGCCTAAGAGGTAGAGGATGGCGTCAGCGACTTCTTCCGCCGTCCCCGCCCTCTTCATCGGCAGTTGCGGTGCGATCGCGCTCGCCCGATCGGGCAGGCCAGCAGCCGCGTGAATTTCAGTATCGATGATGCCCGGCCGCACCGCGTTCACCCTTATGCCCTCAGCCGCCACCTCTCGCGCCAGACCGACCGTGAACGTATCGATCGCACCCTTGGACGCAGCATAATCGACATACTGTCCGCCGCCGCCCAACGTGGCCGCGACGGACGAGAGATTGACGATCGCGCCTCCCTTGCCGCCATGGCGGGTGGACATGCGGCGGATGGCTTCCGCAGCCGCAAGCAACGAGCCGGTGATGTTGATGCGAAACATCCGGTCGAGCCGCTCCGGCGTCATCTCATCCAGACGCTGCACACGGTCAACGATGCCGGCATTGTTGACGAGGCCGTCCAGCCGGCCGAAATGCCCGTCGACTACCGAGAAAATCGACCGGATGTCCTCGGGCGAGCCGACATCGCCAGCAATCACAATTGCCTCCCCGCCGGCATCGCGGATCGCGGTGACGACCGTGTCCGCGGCCGCTTTGTTCGAGGCATAATTGACGGCCACGGCCCAGCCTTGCCGGGCAGCGGCAATCGAAACCGCCGCCCCGATGCCGCGGCTGCCGCCGGTGACGAGAAGAACAGGGGATTTGCCAGTCATTCGCCGCATCCTTTCAAGGTCAGGACATCCCAGGGGGCGACGGTCGCTTTGCCTTTGCCCCAGATGGAGGATTCACGGATCGAAGGTCCGAGCGCCGGCAGGACCAGCCGCGCTGCGGCGCCAGCACCCTCCGCCGGCAACACGCTGATATTGCCCGTCACGTCGGAGGCATAGATCATGCCCTGCCAGACGGTGCAGGCACGCAGATCGGCGCCCGTCACATCGCCTTCCGGGCAGTTGAACATGATCAGGCCGTTGGCGCGCAGTTGATCATCCGAGCGCATCACCACACCATCCGCCACGATCGGCGTATTGCGCACAGTAAATTTGAACTTGTTGCTGGCGGCCGCCGCCTCGGAACCGATCGGCTCGAAACGCAGCTCGTAGGCATTCTCCATGTCGCCGTAGACTGCTTTTTCCTGCACGCATTCATCGGCCAGCGCGGGGGTAGGAATGGCTGTAAACGCCATTATCGCCCAATGCACGGGGGCCAATCGCGCCATCGCGTGGTTTGTCGGCATGGTTATTTCCCCCTCGGCTTGGCCAGAGGATCGCTGGCGACAATGCGGCCGGAGGTCCGTTCGACATCGCCCATATGGAAGACGGTGATCGACCGGGCGGTGGGATCGGCGTCGCTCAGCGACGCCAGATCGAAATTGCCGCTGAGCTTTACTACGTCGAAATCATCCGCGACAGCGGAAAATGGCATCCACGCGGCGACGGCGCACAAGAGTCCGCGCATCGTCCGCATGGGCCATTTCGACATGAGCCAGCGCTCCCTTAGAGATCGAGAACCAGACGTTCCGGATCTTCCAGGCTTTCCTTGACGCGCACGAGGAAGGTCACGGCTTCCTTGCCGTCGACGATGCGGTGATCGTAGGAGAGCGCCAGATACATCATCGGGCGGATAACGACCTGACCGCCGATGGCGACCGGACGTTCCTGGATCTTGTGCATGCCGAGAATGCCCGACTGCGGCGCATTCAGGATCGGCGAGGACATCAACGAGCCGTAGACACCACCGTTGGAGATGGTGAAGGTGCCGCCCTGCATGTCAGCCATGGAGAGCTGGCCGTCACGGGCTGCCTTGCCGAGGCGGCCGATTTCCTTCTCGATCTCGGCGATCGACATCTGGTCGGCATCGCGCACGATCGGAACCACGAGACCCTTGTCCGTGCCGACGGCGACGCCGATGTGGCAGTAGTTCTTGTAGATGATGTCGGTGCCGTCGATCTCGGCGTTGACGGCCGGGAGTTCCTTCAGGGCGTGCGTGACGGCCTTGGTGAAGAAGCCCATGAAGCCGAGCTTCACGCCATGCTTCTTCTCGAAGATGTCCTTGTACTTATTGCGCAGGTCCATGACGGCCTTCATGTCCACCTCGTTATAGGTGGTGAGCATGGCGGCGGTGTTCTGCGCATCCTTGAGGCGCTTGGCGATCGTCTGGCGCAGACGGGTCATCTTGACCCGCTCTTCGCGGCCGGCATCTTCGACGGTGGTCGGCGCACGGGCGGCAACCGGAGCAGCCGGTGCGGCGGCAGGCGCCGAGGCAGCCTTGGCAACAGCGGCAATGACATCGCCCTTCAGGACCTGGCCGCGCTTGCCGCTGCCATCGACCTGATCGGCGGAGAGATTGCTTTCGGCAAGCAGCTTGGCGGCAGCAGGGGCCGGCGGCATGGCGGAAGCCGATGCGGCAACCGGAGCAGCGGGTGCCGGCGCGGCGGCAGCAGCCGGTGCGGCAGCCTGGGCCGGAGCAGCCGCAGCGCCGTTGCCGGCGCTGATCTGGCCGAGCAGCGCGCCGAGGCCGACGGTTTCACCGGCCTGGACAACGATTTCGGACAGCGTGCCGGCTGCGGGTGCGGGAACTTCGATCGTCACCTTGTCGGTTTCCAGCTCGAGAATCGGCTCATCGGCCTTGATGGCATCGCCGACCTTCTTGAACCAGGTGCCGACGGTCGCCTCGCTGACGGATTCGCCGAGGGTAGGAACGCGGATTTCAGTGGCCATTGTTCAGATCCTGATTTTTCGTCGTTATAAACTTAGATGGAATTTCCAGCGGCAGATGGCCGGAGAATGATCGAGGGCATTGGCGAGATTTCGATTCGGAAACCGAGCCCGGCGAGAAGGACGGGATCGGCATCACCAAGCGCCTTGGCGGCATCGGCGTCTTCCACGTCGACGACAGCCATGCCGAAAGCACCGTCGGCCGCGAAAACCGGACCGACGACTACAGCCGTTCCGGCATCCGCATGTTCGCGCCAATAGGCGGCATGTTGCTGCATGGCGGCCATCTCCTCCCCTGTGGCGTCATGTGGGAAGCTGGGGCGCGGCGGCATGAGTTTCAGATGAAAATAGGCCATCGCGCACCCCTATCGCTTTAACCGCCCAGCGCATCCTCAAGGAATGCAGCGAGCTGCGCCAGATGCTTGGACATCAGGCCCGTCGCCGGAGAGGCGGCGGCCGGACGGCCGGTGTAGCGAACCCGCTGGTACTTGGCATCGATATGGGCAAGCACCCATTCCAGATAAGGATCGATGAAGGACCATGCGCCCATGTTCTTCGGCTCTTCCTGGCACCAGACCATCTCCGCATTGCGGAAGCGGCTGAGCTCGTTGATGAGCGCCTTGGCCGGGAACGGATAGAGCTGTTCGATACGCAGCAGGTAGATATCGTCGATGCCGCGCTTCTCGCGCTCTTCCAGGAGATCGTAATAGACCTTGCCCGAGCAGATGACGACGCGACGGATCTTGTTGTCCTTCTGCAGCTTGATCGGGCCGTCCTTGATGACCTCCGCATCGTCCCAGAGCAGGCGATGGAACGAGGTTTCCCCCGCCATCTCCGCCAGGCTCGACACTGCACGCTTGTGACGCAGCAGCGACTTCGGCGTCATCAGAATGAGCGGCTTGCGGAAATCGCGCTTCAACTGACGGCGCAGGATGTGGAAGTAGTTCGCCGGCGTGGTGACATTGGCGACCTGCATGTTGTCTTCGGCACAGAGCTGCAGATAACGCTCGAGACGGGCCGAGGAGTGTTCCGGACCTTGACCTTCATAGCCGTGCGGCAGCAGGCAGACGAGGCCGGACATGCGCAGCCACTTGCGTTCGCCCGACGAGATGAACTGGTCGAAGATGACCTGCGCACCGTTGGCGAAGTCGCCGAACTGCGCTTCCCAAAGCGTCAACGCATTCGGACGAGCCAGCGAATAGCCGTATTCGAAGCCGAGAACCGCCTCTTCCGACAGCATCGAGTTGATGACTTCGTAGCGGGCCTGGGTCGGCGACAGGTTGGCGAGCGGGATGTAGCGCTCTTCGGTTTCCTGATCGTAGAGAACCGAATGACGCTGCGAGAAGGTGCCGCGCTCGCAATCCTGACCGGACAGGCGGATCTTGTGGCCTTCGACCACCAGCGAGCCGAAAGCCAGCGCTTCCGCCATTGCCCAGTCGATGCCTTCACCTGTCTGGACCATGCCGGCGCGGTTTTCCATGAAGCGCTGGATGGTGCGATGCGCATGGAAGCCCGCCGGGATTTCCGACAGCTTGCGGCCGATATCCTTCAGGCTCTTCATCGGCACGGCAGTCTTGCCGCGACGCTGCTCGTCGGCATTGTCGGCCGTATGCAAACCCGACCACTCGCCGTCCAGCCAGTCGGCCTTGTTCGGCTTGTAGGATTGGCCAGCCTCGAACTCCTGTTCGAGATGGGCGCGCCAGTCGGCCTTCATCTTCTCGACTTCGCCTTCGGTCAACACGCCTTCGCCGACCAGCCGCTCGGAATAGAGCTGCAGCACCGTCTTGTGGGCGCGAATGACCTTGTACATCTTCGGCTGCGTGAAGGACGGCTCGTCGCCTTCATTGTGGCCGTAGCGGCGGTAGCAGAACATGTCGATCACGACCGGCTTGTGGAACTTCATCCGGAATTCGGTCGCGATCTTCGCGGCATAGACGACCGCTTCCGGATCGTCGCCGTTGACGTGGAAGATCGGCGCTTCGATCATCTTGGCAACGTCGGACGGATAGGGCGACGAACGCGAGAAGGCTGGATTGGTGGTGAAGCCGATCTGGTTGTTGATGATGACGTGCATCGTGCCGGCGACGCGGTGGCCGCGCAGACCGGAAAGGCCGAGGATTTCAGCCACGACGCCCTGACCGGCGAAAGCGGCATCGCCATGGATCAGCAGCGGCACGACCTTGGCGCGTTCGGAGAGCGGAATGATATCGCCATCCCAGAGGGTGGCGCTCATATCCTGCTTGGCGCGGACCTTGCCCATGACGACAGGGTTGACGATTTCCAGATGCGACGGATTGGCCGTCAGCGAAACGTGCACCTTGGTGCCGTCGAAATCGCGGTCCGAGGAAGCGCCAAGGTGGTACTTGACGTCGCCCGAGCCTTCGACTTCGTCCGGCGCGTAGGAGCCGCCCTTGAACTCGTGGAAGATTGCACGATGCGGCTTGGCCATGACCTGCGAAAGCACGTTCAGACGGCCGCGATGGGCCATACCAAACACGGCTTCCTTGAGTCCAAGCTGGCTACCGCTCTTGAGAATCTGCTCCAGCGCCGGGATGAGCGATTCACCGCCATCGAGGCCGAAACGCTTGGTGCCCTTGAACTTGACGTCGAGGAACTGCTCGTAGCCTTCGGATTCGATCACCTTCTGCAGGATCGCCTTTTTGCGGTCCGCGCTGAAGTTGATGCCCTTGTTGACGCCCTCGATGCGTTCCTGAATCCAGGCCTTCTCTTCCGGATTGGAGATATGCATGAATTCGACGCCGAGCGTCGAACAATAGGTGCGCTCGAGGATTTCCATCATCTCGCGCACGCTTGCATATTCAAGGCCGAGCACGTTGTCGATGAAGATCTTACGGTCGAGGTCGGCCTCGGTGAAGCCATAAGCTTCCGGCGACAGCTCCTTGTAGTCTTCCACGGCGGCAGCGATGCCGAGCGGGTCGAGCTTGGCGTGCAGGTGGCCGCGCATGCGATAGGCGCGGATCATCATGATGGCGCGGACGGAATCGCGCGTCGCCTGCAGGACGTCGGCGGTATCGGTCGGCTTGCCGGCGGCTTCGGCCTTGGCCTTCACCTTGGTCTCGATGACCTTCTCGACGATGCCCCAGTTGCCGTCGAGTGCGGAAACGAGTTCGCCGTTTGCCTGGATCGGCCAGTTCTTGCGCTGCCAGGAGGCGCCCTTGGCCGCCTTCTTCACATCGTCGGGACTGTCTTCCAGTGCCTTGAAGAACGACTGCCACTCGTCGGCCACCGACGATGGGTCTTCCTCGTAGCGCGCATAAAGCTGCTCGATATAAGCAGCGTTGGCGCCGTCCAGGAACGAGGTGATTTGAAATTGCTCGTTGGCTTCTTGCCTTGCCATGGTGATATGCGGACGCTCTCGTCCGCCTCCCGACTTGTTTACTTTGCCGGCTTATGGAAATCCGGCGACCACATTTCGTCTGCGATCCCGTGGACCGTACATCTGCTCTTACAAATTCAAAAGCCGGACGGGATGTGCGGATGCCGCTACCCGTCCGGGTCTTGCTACAGGTAGGATCAGCCCTTCAGGACTTCCACAAGCGTCTTGCCGAGACGTGCCGGCGAAGGCGACACGCGAATGCCTGCCGCTTCCATCGCTGCAATCTTGTCTTCCGCGCCGCCCTTGCCGCCGGAAATCACGGCGCCAGCATGGCCCATGGTGCGGCCGGGAGGTGCCGTGCGGCCGGCGATGAAGCCGACCATCGGCTTCTTGCGGCCCTTCTTGGCTTCGTCCTTGAGGAACTGCGCGGCTTCTTCTTCAGCCGAACCGCCGATTTCGCCTATCATGATGATCGACTTCGTTTCGTCGTCGGCGAGGAACATTTCCAGGACGTCGATGAATTCGGTGCCCTTGACCGGGTCGCCGCCGATGCCGACAGCCGTCGTCTGGCCGAGGCCTTCATTGGTGGTCTGGAACACGGCTTCATAGGTCAGCGTGCCGGAACGCGAGAGAACACCGACGGAGCCCTTCTTGAAGATGGAGCCCGGCATGATGCCGATCTTGCATTCGTTCGGGGTGAGCACGCCCGGGCAGTTCGGCCCGATCAAGCGCGACTTCGACTTCTGGAGGCGATCCTTGACCTTGACCATGTCGGCAACCGGAATGCCTTCCGTGATGCAGACGATCAGCGGGATTTCAGCTTCGATCGCTTCGAGGATCGCAGCAGCAGCGCCGGCCGGCGGAACGTAGATGACTGAGGCGTTGGCGCCGGTGGCGTCCTTGCCTTCGGCGACGGACTTGAAGATCGGCAGCTTTTCGCCGTCCTTGCCGGTCCAGGTTTCACCACCCTTGGAGGGGTGGATACCGCCGACCATCTTCGTGCCGTGATAGGCAAGCGCCTGTTCGGTGTGGAAGGTACCGGTCTTGCCGGTCAGGCCCTGAACCAGAACCTTGGTGTCTTTGTTGATGAGAATAGACATGCGAGGCCTTTGTTACGAGAGGTTGGAAGACGCGGAGGCAACGCGACGATAGACGCCGCTGACGACCTCCTGCCATGTATCGCTGCCGGCGGGCGAGAAAGTGACGCCCATGCGGTAGCAGTCTTCATTTTCGAACTGGAAGAGAGTGCATTGCGAACCGCGCGGCGAGACCTTGGTCAGGACAAGCTTGTCGTCGATCCATTCGCCGGAGGCCGGCGCGGCGGGCACGAAGCCCACCGTATCGAACTGATAAAGCTTGTAGGCCTGATCCGCAGCGTCGAAGCCGAGAATGTTCCGGGCTTCGAACGATGTGCTGCCGTCCCGCATCTGTACGTAGCGCTGTTCGACGAAAAATCCGCCGAACAGACACTCGGCCGTGAGCTGCGCGGTTGCCGTTCCTTCCTTCGTCCAGGCCGAAGCCGCGACACGCTCTTCCCCTTCCCAGGTGCCTGCAAAGGCACCGAGGCGGAGATGAGCAGCCGTTGGAGCGAAGGAAGCAGCCATCCCGATCAGCCCTTGACTGCCTTCACGATCTTCTGGGCGGCATCGTCCAGGTCATCGGCGGAGATGACATTGAGACCGGATTCGTTGATGATCTTCTTGCCGAGCTCGACGTTGGTGCCTTCGAGGCGGACGACGAGCGGAACCTTCAGACCGACTTCCTTGACGGCTGCGAGCACGCCTTCGGCGATGACGTCGCACTTCATGATGCCGCCGAAGATGTTGACCAGGATGCCTTCGACAGCCGGGTCTGCGGTGATGATCTTGAAGGCCGCGGTGACCTTTTCCTTGGTAGCGCCGCCGCCGACATCGAGGAAGTTCGCCGGCTCGGCGCCGTAGAGCTTGATGATGTCCATGGTGGCCATGGCAAGGCCGGCGCCGTTGACCATGCAGCCGATATTGCCGTCGAGGGCGACATAGGCGAGGTCATACTTGTGCGCTTCGATTTCCTTGGCGTCTTCCTCGGTCGTGTCGCGCAGCGCAACGATGTCCTCGTGACGGAACAGCGCGTTGCCGTCGAAGGAGACCTTGGCGTCGAGAACGCGCAGATTGCCGTTGGTCATGACGATCAGCGGGTTGACTTCGAGCAGGGCCATGTCCTTCTCGACGAAGGCCTTGTAGAGGATCGGGAAGAGCTTAGCAGCGTCTTCGCGGGCAGCGCCTTCGAGCTTCAGCGCGTTGGAAAGGGCAGCCGAGTTGGCGACCGTCACGCCCGTCGACGGATCGATGTCGACGGTGATGATCTTTTCCGGCGTGTCGTGCGCAACTGTCTCGATGTCCATCCCGCCTTCGGTCGAAACGACGAAGGCAACCTTGCCGACCGAGCGGTCAACCAGGATCGAGAGGTAGAGTTCGCGGTCGATGTCGGCGCCGTCTTCGATGTAGAGGCGGTTGACCTGCTTGCCGGCCGGGCCGGTCTGCTTGGTCACCAGCGTGTTGCCGAGCATTTCCTTGACATTGGCAACGACGTCCTCGATCGACTTGGCGAGGCGAACGCCGCCCTTGGCGTCGGGGCTGAGTTCTTTGAACTTGCCCTTGCCGCGACCGCCGGCATGGATCTGGCTCTTGACGACGTAAAGCGGGCCCGGAAGCTGCTTTGCGGCGGCTTCGGCTTCATCGGCGGAGAAGATGGCAACGCCGTCCGCGACGGGTGCGCCATAGGTCTTCAGCAGAGCCTTGGCCTGATATTCATGAATGTTCATGGATTTATCCCTGTTGGAACGCGGAAATTACTTCAGCGACGGCGCGATGGTGGCGCAGGCTTCGCAGAGGCCGGCAACGGCTGCGACCGACTTGTCGAAGGCTTCCTTCTCGGCCTTGTTCAGGTCGATCTCGATCACGCGCTCGATGCCGCCGGCACCGATGACGGTGGGAACGCCGACATACATGTCCTTCACGCCGTACTGGCCGGAGAGGTAGGCTGCGCACGGCAGGACGCGCTTCTTGTCCTTGAGGTAGGATTCAGCCATCGCGATGGCGGAAGCGGCCGGAGCGTAGTAGGCCGAGCCGGTCTTCAGCAGACCGACGATCTCGGCACCGCCATCACGGGTGCGCTGGATGATTTCTTCGAGGCGTTCCTTGGTGACCCAGCCCATGGTGATGAGGTCGGTCAGCGGAATGCCGGCAACGGTGGAGTAACGAGCGAGCGGCACCATCGAGTCGCCATGGCCGCCGAGAACGAAAGCCGAGACGTCTTCGACCGAGACGTTGAATTCCTTGGCGAGGAAGAGGCGGAAGCGCGACGAGTCAAGTACGCCAGCCATGCCGACGACCTTGTTGGTCGGCAGGCCCGAGAACTTCTGCAGAGCCCAGACCATGGCGTCGAGCGGGTTGGTGATGCAGATGACGAAAGCGTCCGGGGCATACTTCTTGATGCCAGCGCCGACCTGTTCCATGACCTTGAGGTTGATACCGAGAAGATCGTCGCGGCTCATGCCCGGCTTGCGGGGAACGCCGGCGGTGACGATGCAGACGTCAGCGCCTTCGATCGCGGAGTAGTCGCTGGCGCCGGTGAGGTTGGCGTCGAAGCCTTCGGCAGGCGAAGACTGGGCGATGTCGAGACCCTTGCCCTGGGGAATGCCGTCCGCGATGTCGAACAGGACGATGTCGCCCAATTCTTTCAGGCCGGCGAGATGCGCCAGCGTGCCACCAATCATGCCAGAACCAATAAGTGCGATCTTGTTGCGCGCCATTTCGGTGTATCCTTTGCGATCAAAATCCGTGGCGGGACACCTTGCAAGGCATCCACCATTGCCGCCATTCGCATAGACCCAAAGGTCGAAATTGGCAATTGATTATTTTTGGATCAGGGATTTCAATCGGTTAGATCAAAAATGTCTTACGTAAACGTAAGACATTTTGTCACCAAATCGTTACTCGGCCGCACGTTTTCCGTGAGTCTGGGCGAGATATTCCGCGCTGCGCATCTCGAAAAGCCGCGATGCGGTGCGGTCGAACTCGAAGCCTTCGGTGCCGCGCCTTTCGATCAGAAGGTCTTCCGGCATCGCCTCGGCCGACACGAAAAGCCGGACCGAATGATCGTAAAGCGTGTCGATGAGAATGATGAAACGCTTGGTTTGGTTGCGCTTTTCCGGCCCGAGCTTCGGAACGCGATCGAGAAAGATTGTATCGAACCGTTTGGCGATGGCCAGGAAATCGGCCGCACCCAGGGGCTGCTCGCAGAGATCGGCGAAGGAGAAACGCGCCATACGATCGGCGGCAAGCGGCACATGGATCGAACGTCCCTTCATCGGGATCTCCAGCGGCTGCGCCTTGCGTCCGTGCAGCGCCTGCACCCACGACGCATCCATCGCCATATCCGTGCGCTCGTTGATCGGGATCAAATAAACCGGCTGGCTGTTCAGCTTCTCCATGCGGTAATCCGTCGGCGAGTCCAGCGTGACGATATCGACATGACGCTTGAGAAGATCGATGAAGGGCAGGAACAGGCCGCGATTGAGGCCGTCACGATAGAGATTGTCCGGCTCGACATTCGACGTGGCAACCAATACGCAGCCGAGTGAAAACAGCTCGGAAAACAGCCGCGACAGGATCATCGCATCGGCAATATCGGTCACCGTGAATTCGTCGAAGCAAAGCAGCTCTGCCTGACCATAAAGCTCGGCTGCGACCGGCGGCACCGGATCGGCCTGCTTGGTCTCGCCGTTCTTGAACTTCAGCCGATGGGCGGCGATGCGGTTATGTACGTCCGCCATGAACTCATGGAAATGCGCCCGGCGTTTTTTGCTGCATGGCGCCATGCCGAAGAACATGTCCATCAGCATGGTCTTGCCGCGCCCGACACTGCCATGGATATAGAGACCGCGGACGATCTGGGCCGGCTTCTTGCGCGCCGCAAACATCCAGCCGAGCGCGCTCGATTTGGTCGCCGGTCGTTTCCGCTTGAGATCTGCAAGCACGCGATCGAGGGATTTCGCCACATCCATCTGCGCCGAATCCACCTGAAGCGATCCGGAAGCCGTCAGCGTCTTTAGGTGTTCGACGACGCTGATGGAATAGTCGGGCATGGGCTGCATGGGGAGATACCCGCCTGTGCAAGGAGGAAGCGGCCGGTATGGTCCAACCGCTTCAAAAGAGCTTTATCGGCTGAGGCTGAGCGGCTGGCCGGACGCCGTGGAACCGTTGAAGCGCGAATCGGCCGTCTTGTAGAGCGTGCCGATCTGGCTGCCATCACGGTTCTTCAAGATAACCTGCTTGCCGGAAACTTCCCAGGAACCCATCGTCGTGAGTTCGCCCGCGCAACCGCGCGTTCCGCCGCGCGAACCACTGCCGAGATTGGTGAGCGTCAGGAACATGTCGCAGCTCGCACCGCCATTGCTGACCTTCCAGCTACCGACCATGGATTCCTTGGTCACGTCCTGCGCAGAAGCGGCCATCGCCTGCTGTTGCTGCTGATTACCCGCATTCGGCGTATTCGTTGGCGCCGCAGGAAACTGCGAGGCACCGGTCGTGGGCGGAAGCTGGCTGGATTGGACAGAAGGAACGGGCTGAGCCTGCAGTGGCGCGGCAGAATAATCGTCGTTGTTGTATGCTGTGCGCTGGCAACCGGCAAGCGACAGACTGATCGCCGCAGCCGTCGCTGCATATCTCAATTGCATCATCATACTCCTAATTGTCCACCATCGAGGTTTGCAAACTGGCGCTTAGTTAGGTTGGGATTATCGTATTTCACTTTGGTTAATCAAGTCGCTACACAGCACAAATCGCTAGGGGCCATAGCTCCGCAAGAATCCGGTCATTTCAAGGCTTAACCCGACGAACCTCATCCAGATAGAAATGATTGGCGAGTTCTTGCATCTTTTTATCGCGGTCGGCGTCCTGACGAAGTTTGCTGGAAAAATCGGAATAACGTGCAAGCGAGCTCGACAAGAATTCCATGAGCGGCGCTGGCGGCGCGCCTTCGCCCATCTCGCGTGTCTCTTTCTTGAGAGCTACCAATTGCAGAATTGCTGCCCGCATTTTTTCGGCTATGTCGATGTCTTCAAGGCATTCGAGCATGTTCATCGGCGGCAGTTTTGAGAAATCGGTCTGCCGCATCCACTCCAGCGCTATGGCCGGTCGAATGCCGTAAAGCAACTTTTTTAACCGTACTGGCTCGGCTCCATCGCCCGGCTGGTGCTGTTTCATCAGGCCGATATAGTGATGAGCAACCTTTCCCGGCACCATGATCGCTTCCAGCAAAGCGCCAAGACGCTCGCGAAAGCCAGGCTCTTCTTCATAGACAAGCGGGGATTTCAACCATTCGACAAGAACGGCATTGCCTTTCAGCGCTAGGAGCAGCGCCTTGCGCAAGTCCCAGCCGCCGGTGTCGATGTCTCCCACAATGGGAAATTCAATGACATCGCGATGCGGAAACAGGGAAAAATGATCCCGCTCTGGCCTGACATAGACAAAGCGGCAATCATAGTCGCTATCGGGTGACGGGAACCCCCAGGCTCGGCTTCCGCTTTCGATGGCAAGGCCGATGCGAATGCCTTCAGATTTGACCGAGGCAAGCCGCAAGCGAATTTCAGCTACTGCCTCCGGCGCAAAGCCTTCCATCGTCATGCGACTTCGATCCCCATCACCTCGCGATGTCGGGCGCCGGTCAGATCCGCCGCTCGACCATCATCTTCTTGATTTCGGCGATCGCCTTGGCCGGGTTCAGACCCTTGGGGCAGGTCTGGGCGCAGTTCATGATCGTGTGGCAGCGATAAAGGCGGAACGGATCTTCGAGATTGTCGAGACGCTCGCCCTTTGCCTCGTCGCGGCTGTCGATCAGCCAGCGATAGGCCTGCAGAAGGACAGCCGGGCCGAGATAACGGTCGCCGTTCCACCAATAGCTCGGACAGGAGGTCGAGCAGCAGGCGCAGAGGATGCATTCATAAAGGCCGTCGAGCTTCAGACGATCCTCATGGCTCTGCTTCCATTCCTTTGCTGGCGGCGGCGACACCGTCTTCAGCCAGGGCTCGATCGAGCGATGCTGAGCATAGAAGTTCGTCAGATCCGGCACGAGATCCTTGACGACGGGCATATGCGGCAGCGGATAGATTTTCACCGTGCCCTTGATCTCGTCCAGGCCTTTGGTGCAGGCGAGCGTATTGGTGCCGTCGATGTTCATCGCGCAGGAGCCGCAAATGCCTTCGCGGCAGGAACGGCGCAGCGTCAGCGTCGGGTCGATCTTGTTCTTGATGTAGAGCAGGCCGTCGAGCACCATCGGGCCGCAATCATCGACGTCGATATAATAGGTGTCTATGCTCGGGTTCAGGCCGTCGTCCGGGCTCCAGCGATAGACACGGAATTCCCGCGTATTCGTCGCGCCTGCCGGCTTCGGCCAGACCTTGCCTTCACGCATCTGAGAGTTCTTGGGGAGAGCGAGTTCAACCATGGTCAGTTCCTCTCAGATCAGTACACGCGTGCCTTCGGCTCGATCTTGTGCGGATCGATGCCTTCGGCAATCAGGTCGGTATGAACGGGACGATAGTCGAGCTTCACGTCGCCGGCTTCGTTGACCCAGGCGAGCGTATGCTTGCGCCAGTTCTCGTCGTTGCGGCCGGCGAACTTGCCCTCGGTATAATCCTCGCGGGCATGCGAGCCGCGGCTTTCCTTGCGGGCTTCGGCGCCGTAGATCGTCGTGATGGCGTTGGCCATCAGATTGTGCAGTTCCAGCGTCTCGACAAGGTCGGAATTCCAGATCAGCGAACGGTCGGTGACCTTGATGTCGGGCAGTTCCTTCCAGATCGCGGAAAGGCGGCGGCAGCCGGATTCCAGCGATTCCTGCGTACGGAACACGGCGGCGTCTTCCTGCATGGCGCGCTGCATCTTTTCGCGCAGCACCGCCGTCGGTGTTCCACCGCTGGCATGGCGCAGACCATCGAAGCGCTCCATGATCTTGTCGCAAGCGGCCACATTGACCGGCGGCACCGGACTTGCCCGGTCAATGACCTGACCGGCGCGGATGGCGGCGGCGCGGCCGAAGACCACGAGGTCGATCAGCGAGTTGGAACCGAGGCGATTGGCGCCGTGCACGGAGGCGCAGCCGGCTTCACCAACGGCCATCAGACCCGGCAGAACGCGCTCCGGATTATTGCTGTCGGCATTCAGCACTTCACCCCAATAGTTCGTCGGAATGCCGCCCATGTTGTAGTGAACGGTCGGCAGAACCGGGATCGGCTCGCGGGTCACGTCGACACCGGCGAAGATGCGCGCGCTCTCGGAAATGCCGGGAAGGCGCTCATGCAGCACGGCCGGATCGAGATGGTCGAGATGCAGGAAGATGTGGTCCTTGCTCTTGCCAACGCCGCGACCCTCGCGGATTTCCAGCGTCATACAGCGCGAAACGACGTCACGCGAGGCAAGGTCCTTGGCCGACGGCGCATAGCGCTCCATGAAGCGCTCGCCTTCGGAGTTGACGAGATAGCCGCCTTCGCCGCGCGCCCCTTCCGTGATCAGACAGCCAGAACCGTAGATGCCTGTCGGATGGAATTGCACGAACTCCATGTCCTGCAGAGGCAGGCCGGCGCGGGCAACCATGCCGCCGCCATCGCCGGTGCAGGTGTGAGCCGAGGTTGCCGAGAAATACGCGCGGCCGTAGCCGCCGGTCGCCAGCACCACCATCTTGGCGGCGAAGCGATGGATCGTGCCATCGTCCAGGCACCAGGCGACGACGCCGGTGCAGCGGCTGCCATCGTCGGACATGATCAGATCGAGCGCGAAATATTCGATGAAGAATTCAGCGTTGTTGCGCAGCGACTGGCCATAAAGCGTATGCAGGATGGCGTGACCGGTGCGGTCGGCTGCGGCGCAGGTGCGTTGCACCGGCGGGCCTTCGCCGTAGTTCTGCATGTGGCCGCCGAACGGGCGCTGATAGATCTTGCCTTCCTCGTTACGCGAGAACGGCACGCCGTAATGCTCGAGCTCATAGACCGCCTTCGGCGCTTCCATGGCGAGATACTGCATGGCGTCGACGTCGCCGAGCCAGTCGGAACCCTTGACGGTGTCGTAGAGATGCCACTGCCAGCTATCCGGCGTCATGTTCTGCAGCGAGGCGGCGATACCGCCCTGGGCTGCGACCGTATGTGAGCGGGTCGGGAATACCTTGGTTATGCAGGCCGTGCGGAAACCCTGCTCGGCCATGCCGAGCGTGGCGCGGAGGCCCGCGCCGCCGGCGCCGACGACGATCACATCATAGGAGTGATCGACATATTTGTAGGCTTTTCCGTTTTGAGCGGGCCCATTCTGAGGGGATGAGTTCGGTGCCATCGGTAATTATCCTACGAACGCGATCTTCAGAATGGCGAAGAGACAGAGCCCGGCCACGAAAATCGCGAAGAATGTGTTGAGCATGAGAAGGACGATCTTGCTGATCTCGCTGTGGACATAGTCCTCGATGATGACCTGCATGCCGATCCTCATGTGAATGACGCCGGAGATCACCATCAGGCCGAAGATAACGGCGACGATCGGGTTCGACAGCGCGTGCACGACTTCCGCGTAGGGCGCGCCGGCATAGATCATCAGGAAGATGACAAAGAAGATGATGAGGGGAACGTTGGCAACGGCGGTCAGGCGCTGACGCCAGAAATGCTCGGTGCCTTCCTTGGCGGAACCAAGACCGCGGACTTTGCCCAGAGGAGTGCGCATATCCATGAGAAATATCCTTTAAAGCATGATCCCGAAAGGCGCCTGAGCGCTTCCGAGAGCAATCATGCCAATCAAATCAGCCGGATGGCGATGCCGATGATCCAGACCAGCGCGGTCAGACAGAGCGAACCGACGAGCGTCGCCTTGGCCATCCTGGTCGAGACAGCGGGATCATAGCCGTATCCGAGATCCCAAATAAAATGCCGGAAGCCGCCAAGCATATGGTGCAGCAGCGCCCAGGTATAGCCGAGCAGAACGAGCCGGCCGATGATCGAACCCATGATCCAGTTGACCAGCTCGAAATAGCCCTGGCCGGTCGCCGCCGCGATCAGCCACCAGGCGACCAGCAGCGTGCCGAAATAAAGCGCGCCGCCGGTGATGCGGTGGACAATCGACATGACCATGGTGGGAATAAGTTTGTAGACTTGCAAATGCGGCGACAGGGGCCGGTTTTGTGTGACGTTCGCCATCAGAACCTCGCGGCGTTACGATACGCTTCTATCCCAGATATCTCCGGGGCAACACACGCTTGGGGGAAGTGCTGTGTGCGTTGCATCAATTGCGACCATTAATCACGGAAAGGCATGTCGACAAGCACAATTGCTGTCTGCCTTGAATTTAATCGATTCGGATCAGCGGACACTTTTAGCGAGTGCGCAGAAACGACATTCTCCGATTGGCCGCTCGATACGATTTTCCCGCCAACCGAGTGGACTTGACGTCGCTCTTGAGGCACTCTGCTCTTCATACTTTATTAAGCATTTGGAGCGCGAGGCAACCTATGGGACGGCATCTTTTCAAGGCAGCAACGCTCGTCTTAGCGGCAGCCGCCGCCCTGTCGTCCATGTCGGCCTCCGCCGGCGGCTATCATGATGGGTACCGCCCGTTCCGACATCACGGGCCATTTCCGCTGCACCCGGCCCGCGTCAGTGCTTTAGCCACGGCGGCCGCCTTTTCGACCGACTATCGCCATGGATATCGGCCGTTCCGCCATCGTGGCCTGGTTCGGTTGCAACAAATCTCCTGGCCGCAGCACTACGCTCAGCCGCAACCGGCCAGAATCATTCTCATGGATCGGCAATATGCGGCTAACGTCGGCACCTATGCGGGCACGGCCGACATGTATCAGGCCGATGGCGGGACCTATATTGTCGGCTATGGCGGCGGCTACGATCCATATCGAGGCGAATCCACTGCGCTGAAGCCGAGGGCCAAGGTCATCAACGTCAAACGTGCCGGCAATGCCTGCTCCTACGAGGCCGGCGTCTGTGTGATTCGCCCCTGACGGTCGTTAGCCGGCAAGAAAGCGCCAGACCGTCGTCTTCTTGACCTCGCTATCCTCCAGCGCCCGCGTCACCGGCACCTGATAGCTGGCCTCAGCCTCCAGACGATCCTTGGGCAGATATGCCCTGCCCGGATCGCCCACCAGCACAAGACGACCCTCTCCCGCCAACTGCCGAAACCATGGAATGAGGCGATCGGCGAAATCGCGATCATAAAAGACATCGCCGGCAAGGATGACGTCGGCGTCCGTCATCCGGTCAATGAGATTGTCACCGGTGAAGTCGAGCACGACACCGTTTTCCGTCGCATTCAGCCTTGTTGCGGTTTCAGCCCAGGGATCGATATCGGCGGCGAGCACATGGCTCGCACCCGCAAGCTTCGCCGCAATCGCGACGAGGCCGGAGCCGCTGGCGAAATCCAGGACCCGTTTTCCGGCAACCGTATCGGGATGATCGAGCACATAGCGCGCAAGCCCCTGC
>NZ_JARWLB010000027.1:0-62919 GCF_047445835.1 Rhizobium sp. BR 317
ATTGAATCATGCTTCGGCCCATCACGAAACCGAAATCTGAAATCGCAAGAAAACAGACCGAAAACCGGACCTTTCTTGCGATATCGAGTATTCGAGAGCCTCCAATATACCAGGAATATCAACAACCTGCTGATACTTCACGGCCGACCCATTCGGCGTCCGATCCAGCAAGGTCAGTTTTCCGCCATGACCTTTTCTAATGATGCCCTCCGCTGTCGGGAGGCCGAGGCCAAAGCCGCCTCCCACTCCCGTCGTGCGAGCCTCATCCGCTTTGAAAAAGGGTTCCAGCACCCGGGTCTTGAGCTCATCCGTCAAGCCCGGACCATTGTCGCTCACCCTAATGAGTATCCCTTCGTCGCCAGCATCCTGCAATTCGATATCGATCTGGGTCGCGTAGCGGGAAGCGTTTTCAACCAGATTGGATATCGCTCTCGTAATCGCCTCGGATTTGCACAGATACTTTAGCCGTCGAGGCCCGGAAAACCGGACATCGATGCCGGTTTCCGAGAAATCCGTCGCAATCGTTTGCAGCAGGCTCGAAAGGTCCACTTTCCGAGACGGCACGTTGTGGCCCGCATTTGTGAGAAACGCCAGACTCTCATTGATCATGCCATCGAGCACTGTCAGATCGTGGAGCATCTTGCCCTGAAGCTCCGGCTGCTCGCAGCGCTCCACGCGCATGCGCAATCGCGTCAAAGGTGTCCTGAGATCGTGGCGGATCGAACTCAGCATTCGCGTCCGACTTTCCGCCATTTGCAATATGCGGCTGCGCATCGTGTTGAGCGATGCGGCGAGGCTTCGGATCTCGGAGCTGCCTTCCGCCACGAATGGCTTTTCCAGACTGTCGTCGGTACTGGCGCGCACCGCCGCCGCGGCAAAGCGGCCCATCGGCCTGGTGATCAGCCAACTGCTGACATAGGCGAGCACGATCAGCGGAATGACAATCTTCAGAATTCCGCTGGCGACCGCGGGGAAGAACCACAAGGACCGGGAAAATACGGGCATATGGAAAACAAGAGCTCGTTCCTTGTCGACCTTCACGATGAGGGGAACGGATGTCGCTTCCTTATCAAAAAGATGGCGCAGGCCGTCGAAGAAGTCGTCTTCCAGAGCGCGTCGCGTTCTCTGAAGAATGTCGGCCGATGACGCCTCCGCCTCGTCACGCGGAGAGATCTGGCTTGCCGGCAGTGTCTCCACCGAGATTTGCAATCTCGCGGCCAAACTTAGGGCTGCCGCCTCCTCTTCAGGAGAGCGCGCATCTCGGAACTGGTCGGCCACGCGCTCGATCCGTCCCGCCAGCAAACCGATCGCCAGGCCCTTGTCGTGACGGCCGTAGATAAACGGCTCGGTGGTCGCAGCGACCACGGACACGAGAACGATCAGCAAGAACGCCAGCACGAGGATCTGTGTGCGGATGGAGGCCTTGCGGAGGCTTTTCACGGCAATTTCTCCACTGTCGCCGCGAACAGGTAGCCCCCCAGCCGGACCGTCTTGATGAAGGCCGGGTCCTTGAGGTTCGGTTCGATCTTCTGCCTTATCCGGCTGATATGGACGTCGATGCTGCGTTCGACCGGTCCAGCCGATCCGGCATGCGTCATGGAGAGAAGCTGGTCGCGGGTGAGCACCTTGTTCGGATTGGTGCAGAAGGCCCAGAGAAGATCGAACTCGGCAGTCGTCATCGACACTTCATCACCTTCGGCGTCGAAGAGCTGCCGGCTGTTGGGATCAATGCGCCATCCCGCAAAAGTCAGTGGCCCGGATACCTCTTCCTCACGCCGGGAATATGATGCCCGTCGCAGAATGCTTTTGATGCGGGCGAGCAGTTCACGGGAGTTGAATGGCTTGGTGACGTAATCGTCGGCACCCAGCTCGAGCCCCAGGACGCGATCAATATCCTCCCGCCGTGCAGTCAACATCAAAATGGGGATGGAGCGCGTGGCCCTCAGGCGCATGCAAATGCTGAAACCATCTTCGCCGGGCAGCATGCCGTCGAGAACGATCAGGTCGAACTTATGAAAACGGAGCAGCCGGTCCATCTCGGCGCCATTGGCGACGGATTGGGCAGTGATGCCATTGTCTGTCAGAAGCTCAACCAGCATGGCCGCGATATCGGCGTCGTCTTCGACGATGAGGATATTGGATTGCTCGTAGAGCGCCATTTCAAGTGCCTTTCCGTGGTTCGAGTGAGCCCCTCGAACCTCCGTGGTTTCAGCAATGATTACGTTTGCATGCGGGTAGGTCACGCCAACAACTCCGATGACTGGAAGTCATAAAGATAGCAAAGGAATTCGTGGCGCTGTGTTTGGAAATGTTGAGATATGTTGCGGAGCCGGCGGAGTCTCGGCGCTAAACGAGAGAGGCGCGCAGGAAAATCGCGGCCAGGTTCCGCCGTGGGACAGCATTCGCAAACGTCTTCGCAACATAACTTAACATCAAAAGACACTCCGCAATCTGGGCCTGGCGCATGGTGCATCGTCACGAGCGGGTCGAGTGTTTTGTCTCGCCCTCTCCCTTGCAAAACACGATGGGGCATCTCCATGCATTTCAGAATATTCGCTTTCGGCGCCTTCGTTCTCTCGCTGGCCACGCCGGCTATGGCTGCAGACTTAATTTCGCAGTCTGCACCGCAACCGGAGCAACAGAACTATTCAGCCTTTGACTGGTCTGGCTTCTATCTTGGTGCCCAGGGCGGATACACCTGGAACAAAGCGACCTATTTGGGCCTGGACCAAAACCTCAACAGCGGATCGGCTGGCGTTCATGCCGGCTATAATTTTCAAACCGGAAGTATCGTTTACGGCATTGAGAACGACTTCAACTACAACTTCGAAAAAGGCAACGAAGCAAATCTCAAGTGGGACGCCTCCGGCCGCGCTCGCGTCGGCTACGCGCTGGATCAAAATCTGATCTTTGCGACGGCGGGTCTTGCGGCAGCAGGCGGCAAGGTCGACGTTCCCGCAGTCGGCAAAAAAGACGATATCCTGATCGGCTGGACGGCAGGCGGCGGCATCGAGCACGCGCTCACCAAAAATATCCTCATCCGTGGCGAATATCGCTACTCCGATTTCGGGAATAAGGACTTTGGCGACGGAATCGGAAAAGTCTCGGCCGATCAGCAAAAGATTACCATCGGTGCAAGCTACAAGTTCTGAGAGAACTGACTAGAATATTTCCTAATCGCCGCTTCGCCMAAATTGTCGTGGGCGAAGATGATGGACGTCGAGCTGCCGGGCAAATGGCAGACAAGTGTCCATAAAAGAACGGCCGGCAAACTTGCGCGCGAAGGTGATGACCTTTCTGGCTCAAGTTTGCCGACAGATAGAAACTACCGAGTTTAAACTGCTGCCGTCATTTCCAATCAGACGGTAAGCAGGTCGCTCGTCGTCGTATCATCCTGGTAGTTCGAGCTGAACAGCGAGCTGAAATCCGGAGCCGGCGGCGGTCCAGCCTTCATCGCGGTCTCGAACTGGCTCTCCGTCAGGGAACCCGAACCTGACGTATCGAGGCTATCGAACATATTGGTMGCTTGGTCCTCGCTCACGTCGGACGGACGCGCGGCGACGAATTCGGCTTCGCTGACGCTGCCGTCACCATCCGCATCCATTGCAGTGAACATGCTGGAGATCTGGCTGTCGTCCGGCGTTTCCCCAGAAGGCGGTGCCGGCGGCTGTCCATTGGACTGCATCGCACTTGCCAACTGGTCCGTCGTCAACGATCCGCTATTGCTCGTATCGAAGCTTTTAAACAGCGCAGTCGCCTGATCCTCGCTCACATCGGAGGGACGCGCGGCGACGAATTCCGCTTCGGTGATGCTGCCGTCACCATTCGTATCCATCGCAGCGATCATGTTGCTCTGGCTGCCGCCCTGACCGCCAGACTGTTGAGTAGACGATGTGCTGCTGGAGCTGTCATCCGAATCCGAGCTGGAATCGTCGCCCGAAGCGTTGGCCTGCAGATTGAGCATGATGTTCATGAGCTGCGAAACGAGCTGCTCGGCCGTCGATATCAAGGACTGATCATCCGTCGAAGAAGACGAAGAGGACGACGAAGACGAGCTTTTGCTGGACGAACTGCTGCCGAGAATGGACGATACGGATTCCTCGGATGAGGACGAGGTCGAGCCTGATCTTTGATATTGATAATAATTATTGGATAAAACGGATGAAATGCTCGTCAAGGGGGCCTCCAGATGCGAGCGTTGGCACGGACTCCGGTTTTTACGCTTACATGACTCTACGCTTGCTATGCCGCGATGAACGCGGCAGTGCATCTTTCGAGATCAATGCAGACGGATAGATTTACCGAAAACTGGAGGCCAAGCTTGGTCCGGATCCTCGCTTGCGCCGATGCGCAACCGGAAGACGGATGAAAAGATAGGCCATGACAGTTGCCGCCATCATGGCGTTATCGGCGGTCCGCATTCTCGATCTGGTACTCCCCAACGGCCTGACCTTGCACAGGAAAGCTTGCGCGAACCTTGTAAAGTTCCCCAGGCACATTCGTTTCCCGCTCCGTTGCCGGACGCGTCGCGGCCGATGAGAGGCATGCGTCACATCAATGTGCCAAGCCGGGCTCGCCAGAAACAAAATTCAATAATTCGGCACACACAGAAACAACGAATCTCCCTAGATTCCGGCGGGGCGCCCGTAGCGGAAAAGGGATATCTGGCGAATGATGGAAAATCGGCTTGTCTTCATAGCCACCCCTTGTTTTGGCGGCATGGTCGCCAAGGATTACATGCAATCCATCATTTCCCTGATGCAGGTCGGTGGGCAGTTCGGTGTGCAATTGACGCTGGCGTTGCTCGGCAACGATGCGCTGATCACCCGCAGCCGCAATACGCTCGTCTCGCATTTTCTCAATGACACCGCGGCGACCCATATGCTGTTCATCGATGCGGATATCAGCTTCGAACCGGAGCAGGTGATGCGGCTGCTGAATGCCGACAAGGATGTCGCCGCCGCCATGTATCCCATCAAGGATTATGATTGGGGCAACGCCGCAAAGGTACCCTCACGGAGCGCTGAAACTCTGGCGGAAGCGGCATTACACTATGTGGGCACGCCGCTGACCGGTCCGGGTACTGAACGGGACGGCGATTTCGTCACTGCGATCTATGCGGGCACCGGCATGCTTCTCATCAAGCGCGCCGTCATCGAAAAGATGATCGCCGCCTATCCCAACCTGCGCTACGACGCGATCCACGCCTATCCCGGCACCAAACGCACGCCAGCCACGCAATATGCGCTCTTCGAGTGTCTTATCGAGGAAGAGACCGGCATCTATCTCAGCGAGGACTTTGCCTTCTGTCACCGCTGGCGAGCGCTTGGCGGAGAGATTTGGCTCGATACCGGCAGCAAACTCAGCCACACCGGTGCCCATCGTTTCGCCGGCAATCCCCGGCCGCGTTATGAAGTGTTTAAGGCCTGAAAAAGGCGCCGAACGATCCGTCCGCCAACGGCATCGTCGCCCGGATTGGTCAGCCCTTTCTTCGCAGCATCATCATGAGGAAGGGTGCGCCGACGATCGCCGAGACGAGGCCGGCCGGTATCTGATATGGCCAGACGATGGTCCGGCCGATGAAGTCTGCAAACACCATCAACGCGCCCCCGATGGCGGCCGCTCCCGCCATTTGCGGCAGCGCACGGACGAGCCCGGCTTCCCTTGCCAGATGAGGCCCCATCAGACCGATGAATGTCAGCGGACCGACGCTCAATGTGGCCGCAGCGCTCATCAGGCCGGCAAGCCCGAAGAGCGCGAAACGGGACTTGCGCACCGGAATGCCGATGGCGGCGGCCTGCGATGGACCGAGCGGCAGGATGTCCAGCCATCGCCGGGCGAGGAAGGCAGCGGCGGTCAGAATCGCGGCGGCAATAGTAACGGCTACGGCGGTCCGGGCATCGACGCCGTAGGTCGAGCCGCTCATCCAGCGCATCAGCAGGACGGCGCGCGGATCGCCGGTGGAACTGAGGACACCGACAATGGCATCGACCAGGGCACTCAAGGAGATGCCGGCAAGCAGGACACGCTCCGGCGCCAGTCCCGTGCGCATGGAACTGAGCAGGATCATGGCGAGCACAAGAAGCGCGCCTATGGCCGCGAAGGCCATTTGCCCGAAAGGCCCGGGAACGATGACGAAGACGGCGATTGCCACGCCGGAGGTCGCGCCCGCGCTGACACCGAGCAACTCTGGGCTCGCCATCTCATTGCCGGTGATTCTCTGCAGGATGACGCCTGCGACGGCGAGCATCGCGCCGGAGGATAATGCGGCAAAAACCTTGGGCAGCCGCATGGGAATGATTTCGCCGAAGAGCGCCCCGTGCGGAAAGCCCCAGCTTCCATCGATACCGCGTCCGACGAACACACCGACGGCGAGCGCGAGAAGCAAAACGACGAGCGCGACGACCAGCACGTTCGTTCCCGCCGCCTTCCACGAGCGAACTCTCTCTTTCATCTGCAGCGCTCGATGCCGGACTTTCAACCTGGGAAGCAGCAGCAGAAGCAAGGGCGAACCGAAGATCGCCGTCACCGCGCCCGTGGGCAGGAATTCCCCCAATTTGCCCGCAACCAATTGAATGGCAGTATCCGCGATCAGCAACAACCCAGCGCCGATCACGGGCGACCACAACAGCAATTGCTGCGGCCGCCGCGCCCCGGAAAGCCGGGCGATTGTCGGCGCAACCAGACCGATGAAGCCGATAACCCCGACCGCGCTGGTCACAACAGCGGCAAGCGCTACCGCGCCGCCGACGACGATGAAGCGCAGCCGGGTAAGGCGAACTCCGAGCGCCGATGCTGTGCCTTCACCGAGATCGAGGAGAGAAAGCGGCCGCATGACGAGCGCGCAGATGATCGCGATGGCCGCCGTCTTCCAGAGGAGCGACAGTGGAATGACCCAGCTCTGCTGCGCAAGCGATCCCGCGCCCCAGATGAAGAGGCTGACGAGGTAGCGCTCATTGAGAAGGGTGAGGATTGCCGACAGGGCGCCGCACCACAGGCTGATGACCAGGCCCGACAAAACCAGCGAAAAGGGTGAAAAGCCGCGTCGTGCCCCGAGGCTCATGACGATGCAGGCGACCACTGCGCTTCCTGCGAGTGCGACCATATCCCGGCCCAGCCCCAGCAAGCCCGGGAAAAACAAGGTCGTGACGACCAGCGCCAGATTGGCACCAGCGGAAATTCCGAGCGTCGTCGGATCGGCAAGGGGATTGCGCAGAACCTGCTGAAGGAGCGCACCGGCCAGCGAAAGCGCGGCCCCGGCGAGCAGGGCCGTCGCGAGGCGAGGGAGCGCCGAATAGAAAAGCACCATTCTCGGCACGTCATAGCCCGTCTGGCTCATGGCTTCGAACAAGGGCGCGACGAGGAACCACGACAGGAGGCAGCCGGCACTGAGGAGCACCAGCGCGACGACTGCGGGTCCGAAGGTGAACCTTCTAAAAATCCTGTTCATTCCTTGGGATCCAAAAGGTCGGTCAGAAGGCGGCCGAACCGCAGCGCCTCGTTGACCATGCCGAACATCAAAGCAGGGGGAAGAATTGAAAGATGCCCCGGCCGGGCGAAGGGGAGACTTTGCCAAAGCGGGCTTTGCATGATTTTGGGCAGGACATCCGCTGGTACAGGCTCGAAGGCGATCAGGCGCGCATCGGGATCGGCGACACGGGAGAGATCCTCGAGGGCGATCGTTTGGAAGCCCCAGTAGTTCGATTCCTCGGTCCAGGCGTTTCGCACGCCGATGCGCTCCAGAACGTTATGATAGAGGCCTGGGCTCGCATAGATCCTGGCGTGGCGCGCGTCCATGAAGTTGATGAGCGCCACGGAGGGAGGGGATTTTGCGGCAAGACGGGTGCGGCATTCGGCGAAGAAGGCGTCCGCTCGCTGGAGAAAACCTTCCGCCTCCGCCTCGCGGTCGATCGCCGCCGCCAGTTTTCGTGTGGCCGCGATGGCCGCAGGCAATATGGGGCCGATACCGGGCGCGTAAATCTCGAGGCGGACGACCTTCGCAACCTGCTTTAGCTTCGGCAGCAGTTCGTCGAGATAGGGTGTCGTCAGAATGATATCCGGCTTGAGGGCAACAAGGAGTTCGAAATTGACCTCCCATGAGCTGCCAAGGTTGACGACGGACTGCGGCATTGCCGGCTCGACCACCCATTTATCCCAATCGGCCAGATCGGATACCGCCACCGGAACGATGCCGAGCGAGAGAAGCGTCGATGCGAGACCGTAGTCGAGGCTGACGATCCGCGGTGCGGATTGTGCAAAAGCCGGAGCATTGCCCGCCACCACCGCGGCGGCGATCGTTCGCAACAGGGCCCGGCGTGACAGTGCGGAAAAAGGAACGGGATTAGCAGGCATAGGCGAGCGGATAGCCGGTCTTCGGCGCGGCGATGACATCCATGTCGATACCGTAGATCTCCTGCAGTCGCTCACGCGTCAGGATCTCATCCGGCCGTCCATTGGCGACGATGCGACCACGTTTCAGCGCGCAGATGCGGTCGCAGAAGCGGGCAGCCATGTTGATATCATGGAGGACGATGACCACACTCAGGGCTTTTTCATGGGATAGCCTGCGTATCAGAGACAGGACCTCGATCTGATGCGCAATATCGAGGGCCGCGGTCGGCTCATCCAGCAGCAGGCATTCGGTATCCTGCGCGACGAGCATAGCAAGCCATGCCCGCTGCCTTTCACCGCCGGAAAGCGTCGCTACGATGCGGTCCGCCAGTGGTTCCAGATGCGTCAGGGCAAGCGCTTCCTCTACCTTTTCCCCATCTGTCCTGGTGAAGCGCCCGAGCGGGCCGTGCCAAGGATAGCGCCCGCAGCGCACCAGCTCCCGAACGGTCATGTCGGTGCTGGTGCTCACATCCTGCGGCAGATAGGCAACCGAGCGCGCAAAKGCGCGTTCCGGAAATGAGCTGACATCCCGCCCGGCATAGCGGGCCGAACCCGCTGTCGGCAGGAGCTGTCGGCCGATGATTTTCAGCAGGCTCGATTTTCCCGAACCATTATGACCGACTAGCGCGACGAACTCGCCTTTCGGAAACGAAAGATCGATATCGCTCAGGATGTCGGTTCCGTCGATCGAAAGCCGAATATGATGCGTCGCGAACGCCTCGGTCGAGGCAGTTGCGCCAGCTATGTCGTTACGATTTTCCACGTGTCGTCCCTCGCGGCAAGGTGCCTGTCGGTACTAAAGATGACTAATGTTATCAAGTATTATTTTCTGTCTCTGCAATCCTCGCTCAAGCCGCCAGCGACGGCTCTGCCGTCTCATGCCTGACGAGCGCGAAAATCCACGTCGGTCATCAGCTTATCCCATCTCGCGGGCTCTTTCAGCCGTGTATGGACATTGGATTTTTTAAGTTGACTCTTTTGGTTATGTTTATATTTTGCGCCCAACGCAGGCGGATCGCCGGGGACCGCTGCTCCGCCGCGTGACCAAAAAATGACAGACAGGAGTGGCTTTGCATGGTGATCATGCGGCAGGCAGGATTTCGCGCGTCCCTAAATTGCGCGGACCGGCGTCGTATGACGAGGCCTCTGATCGCCAGCAGTGCTTTGACGGCTGTGTCCCTGGCCTTGGCGCCGGCGGCTTGGGCGCAGGATTCCGCGACCGAACTTCCGAAGATCGTCGTGGTCGGCAAGTCCGACCGGGCAATCGGCCCTGATGCGACCATCGTCGCCAAGGAAACAACCACCGGCACCAAGACGGATACCCCCATCATCGATATCCCGGCCGCCGTTTCGGTCGTGACGGAAAAGGAACTCGAAGAGCGTCACGTMGACAATCTGCAGCAGGCAGTCGCCTACACCGCCGGTGTCTTCTCCGACGAGTTCGGCAATGACGATCGTTACGACTATTTTCGTATTCGCGGCTTCGATCAGACGGCGCTCGGCACCTATCGCGATGGTCTCGCGGCCCGCGTTCCGGCCTGGTACACGGCAAGCCGCCTCGAGCCCTACGGGCTGCAGCGGGTGGAAGTGCTGAAGGGATCGACGTCGACGCTTTTTGGTCTGAATGCTCCAGGTGGTCTCATCAATGCGATCACGAAGCGGCCGCCGGAGGAAAAGCAGGGCGAGGTCTACACATCCTTCGGCGATGGCACCAAAGAGGTCGGTACCGACTTCGGCGGGCCGCTCGATGCTGACGGTGTGTGGAGCTATCGGTTTACGGCGCTCGCCAAGGACGGAGACCTCGGCTGGGAATATTCCAAGGACGATCGTCTCTATATCGCGCCGGCTCTGACCATCAAGCCCGAGGAAGGAACGTCGCTCACCATTCTCACCGACTACTATAAGCGGAATGGTACAGGTGCCCGCGGGTTTCCGGCCGGTGCCAATCTGAATATCAATACATTCCTGGGCGAGCCTGATTTCAATCGCTTCAACACCCGTGAAAGCGATATCGGCTATCAGTTCGAGCATGAAATCAGCGACGGCCTGACCTTCCGCTCGAACGCCCGCTATACGCATCTCAGCCTCGATTATGCCGAGGTTTACGGAGCCTCTTTCGATCCAACAGCCGACCGTCAGGCTTTCTCGGTGGATGGCCTGTCGAACCGCTATGCGATCGACAACCAGCTTCAATACGATACGGGGTGGAAGGACTTCGACAGCAAGACGCTTGTGGGCATCGACTACGCCAACGACAATACTCGCGAAAACATCCAGTATGGCACAGCCGGGCCGATCGACATCTACAATCCCGTCTATTGCGGTCTCTCCTGCATCAATCTCAACCCCTTCGTAAACTGGCGCGTCAAGCAGCAGTCCGTCGGGCTCTATGCACAGGAGCAACTGACCTTCGACGATCGTTGGATCGCGACACTGGGCGGCCGCTGGGACCATGTCCATACGACCGCTGATTATGTCGATCTCGGCACCAGGGACGACAATACCGAATCCGCCTTCACCAAGCGCGTCGGACTGACCTATAAGATCAATTCCAACCTTGCTGCCTATGTGAATTATTCGGAAAGCTTCCAGCCGCTCGTGACCCCCTCCGCTAATGGCTATGCCTTGAGCGGTTCGCTCAAGGCTCAGAAGGGCGAGCAATACGAAGTCGGCTTGAAGTATCAACCCGACAATTTCGACGGATTGTTCAGCGCCGCCCTGTTCGATCTGACGCAGACAAACGTGCCGACCTATGTGACGCCGCTCATTCAGCAGCAGATCGGCAAAGTGGGCGTGCGCGGTCTCGAATTGGAGGGCAAAGCGGTACTTAACGATCGTATCAACCTGACGCTTGCTTATTCCTACTGGGATGCCGAGATCCGTGAGGATGGAATGGGCGGAAATCTCGGCAACAGGCCGCAGCGCGTCCCGAGGCATCTCGCCTCGGCTTGGCTCGACTACACGATCCCGGGAGAGGGGCAGCGTGGCGATCTGACACTCGGCGGCGGGGTGCGTTACATCGGGCAGACCTATGGCGACGATGCCAACACGGTTTCAGTCGGCGGATATACCGTGTTCGATGCGGCGGTCAGCTACAACGTGACCAAGAACGTCAAGCTTGCAGTCAATGCAACTAATCTCTTCGACCGCAAGTATGTCGCAAGCAGCTACTACGGCACCGAATATTACGGCGACCGACGCAAGGTCGTTGGAACGCTGAAGTATACGTGGTGAGATATTGGGTGAGCGATTGACCCAAGCTGCGCCAAAACAACCGATGCCGTCCGCGCCAGAGAATGCGGACGGCGAACGCGATCTCGGAGCGCTGTTGGTTCGCCACGGCGGGGAGAAATACGGCTTCTGCCGCGGAAAATTCTTGCTGGACGCGCCGGCGGGCTGCGATGTCATCGCGTGCTCCGCGCTTTGCGAAGCGGATCGCTTCAATAGCATCATCGACCGCTACGGGGCGGCGTTCTTGCCGGCCGATCGTCGCGCCATCGTCTCCCTGTGGACCCTTTATTATTTCAGTACCTTGACCATCAACACCGCGCTCGCTTGGCTCGAGCTGCGGCGCGTTCTGCCCGTCTCGCTCAACGAAATCTCGCTATGTCTCGACCGGGAAACGGCAACGCCGGTGTCGTTTCTTTTGCCTGATCTCGGACAGGTGCGCGAGCTCGATATCCACGCAGCGATGACGCCCCTCGTGCGGCAGCACATAGCCCCCTTGACCGACGCGATTTCCGATCATGCGCACCTGAGCGCCAAGCTGCTTTGGGGAAATGCGGCTGGTTATCTCGACTGGATCGTCGATGAAACGGGCCGTCAAAGCGCTCCCGCATTGGCGGAGGAAGGGGCGCCGTTGTTTTCCGATCCTGTCTTTCCCGACGGTGAGAAGAACCCCTTGTGCGGCACCCTTCGCAGTATGACGGACGAGAGCGGGCTTCAATTCAAACGTCGCAAAGTCTGTTGTCTGCGCTACTGCCTTCCGGATATCGGCGGATGCGGTCTTACCTGTCCGCTGCCGCAAGGACGCCAACAGGCCTGAAGCAAAGTCGCTCGCCTTCGCCTGATGGAAGCCACCTTTGGACACTGTGCAAAGATAGCCCTCCCCGTGACGATACAAAGGTGGCATTATGCCTGAAGTGCGCCCGGTCGACCGGCAATTCGGCGTCTCTGCCATCTGAAAAATACAAGCACAGAGATTTACCTCAGCCGGCGGTAACATCCGCAACGGCACCGTTTGGCGTGAACCGGCGCAGCGGAACCGCCCTGACCGATGAGTGCTTCCACAAATGGAAAAAGGCGAGCAACGCCTAGATAAATTATGGAGGAGGAGAATTCACTATGAACGTGTTGATTGTCGAAGACGAGGGACTCGTCGCGTTGCAACTCAAGAAAATAGCCGCTGATGCAGGGTTCTCGGTCCTTGGCCCAGCATCTGGCGTCGAGCAGGCGCTTGCCTGCGCCAGGCGTGCCGAGATCGCTTTGGTCGATGTCGGCCTTTCGGAGGGAAAAAGCGGCCCTCAGCTCGCTCGCCGGCTTATCGACCGTTTTCATACGACGGTTATTTTCGTGACCGGAATACCCGAGGCGATCCGGCAGGGATTCGGCGGCGCCTTCGCGATTATTCCAAAGCCGTTCAGCGATAAACAGGTTGCCGAAGCCCTGCGTCGTGCCCGCGACATGCGAATGGGCAGGGAGAATCAAATCACGTCTTCCGGGGCATGAGGCTGAGCAGCGGACGATTATCTCGATCAAATGCTTCGACGATCAAAAGATGGTCGGAGGCTGTCCTCCTGATGTGGTCCTAACTCCATTGCCGTGTTGAAGATTTTGCTTCTGCGACGACCGTCCGGCCAAATGGAACCTTTCAACGCTACCGGCATTATCGTCTTTATTCTGCCTATGCGGGGGAATGGCGATGAGCATCGAACCGAAATCAGCGCCAACCTCGGCAAATTTCCTATCCTTCGTCGGGAATGCAACGTCGTTGCAGGTCAGCCAAGACTTCGTCGAAAGGCTGCCCGTGGCAATCTATGCTTGCGATGCCGACGGTCGTATCCTTTGGTTCAATTCCCTTGCCGCGACTTTATGGGGCCGTTCGCCTCTCATCGGTGATGACAGCGAGAAATATTGCGGCTCATACCGCCTCTACACTGACGGCCGGCGAATTCGCCGGGATGAAACACCCATGGCAACGGTGTTGCTCACCCGCACTCCGGTGCATGGGGCCGAAGCCAGGGTCGAACGGCCGGACGGCTCCTCGATCTGGGCCATGGTTCACATCGATCCGGTGGAAGACGAAACAGGAAAGTTGATCGGGGCCATCAACTGCTTTCACGAAACCACAGCCCTCCATAACGCCAAGGAAGATCTCTCCGAATTTTTCGAGAATGGTGCCGTCAGCCTGCATGTCGTAGCGGACAACGGAACTATATTGCAGGCCAACCAGGCTGAACTCGCAATGCTCGGCTATGCCGCAAGTGAGTATGTTGGCCATAACATCAATGACTATCATCTCGACCAGTCGGTCATCTCTGACATTCTCGATCGCCTGCGCGCTCATCAGCCGATCAGCCGCTATCCTGCGAGACTACAGGCAAAGGACGGTTCGGTTCGTCATGTCTTGATAACGTCGAATGGCCGCGCACGCGATCGGGGAACGATCGGCACGCGCTGCTTTACGATCGACGTCACCGATCGGGCCGACGCCGAGGCCCGGCTGCACGAGCAGGAGCGCAGGCTTGCCACCACGTATGAGCATGCCGGCAGCGGCATCGCAGAGATCGATGCTGACGGAAGATTGTTGCGCGTCAATCTGCGGCTTTGTGAACTGATGGATATGCCCGCCGACCAGCTCGTCGGCCATTCGATCTTTGATGAGACGTTTTCCGAGGATGTTGAGTACGATCGTGAACAGTTCCAGCGTCAGATTGCCGGCCTAATCGATCGATACTCCATCGAGAAACGGGTTTCCCGAAAGGACGGCAGCTTTTTCTGGACCTCGGTCACGTCATCGAGCGTCCGCGACCCAGACGGTCGCTTTCTCTATGCCGTACGCGTCCAGCACGACATAACCGAGCGCAAACAGGTGCAGGAAGAACTCGATGCCCGTATCGAGGAGCAGGCTGCGCTTTATCGCCTTACGGATAGGTTGCAACATGCCCGATCGCTGGGTGATGTCTACGAACTGGCTCTAGATGCCATTCAAGAGGCGCTGCGTTGCCAGCGCTCATCGATCCTTTTGTATGACAGCGCCTCTATTTTGCAATTCGTGGCTTGGAGAGAGCTGTCCGACGCCTATCGCGCGGCCGTCGAGGGCCATTCGCCTTGGAAAGCGAATGAGGAAAATCCTCAGCCCATCTACATCGCGGACATCGGGCAGGCCGCTCTTCCCGAATCGCTGAAGCAAACCATACTCGATGAGGGGATAGGAGCCATGGCCTTCATTCCCGTGCTGGATAGCGGAAGGCTGCTCGGCAAGTTCATGGCATATTTTGATCAGCCGCACGTTTTTACGGATGGAGAGACCGACGTCGCCTTGGCGCTGGCGCATCAGCTTGGGTTCGGCATCGAGCGCATGCGGGCGCAGAAGGCAGCCCAACATTTGGTTTCGATCGTCGAATCTTCGCATGACGCGATCGTGAGCAAGAGTCTCGATGGCATAATCACGACCTGGAATCGCAGTGCCGAACGACTTTTCGGCTATGCCGCCAAAGAGGTGATCGGCAAATCGATCGCCATCATAATTCCGCCGGACCGGATGGATGAGGAGACGGAAATTCTAAGGTGCATCCGCACCGGCGAGATGATCGACCACCTCGAAACCGTAAGACGGCGCAAGGACGGTAGCCTAGTGGATATTTCGCTGACCATTTCACCCGTCCGTGATGCCAAGGGGCGGATTGTCGGAGCTTCTAAGATCGCCCGCGACATTACTGAGCGTAAGGAAGCCGAGACCAGGATTCGCACGAGCGAACAACAGCTTCAGAACCTTCTGGCAGCCATTCCGGCAGCGATCTACACGACTGACGCTCGCGGCAAGATCACATATTTCAATCAGGCGGCGGTGGACTTCGCCGGCCGAGTTCCGGTGCTCGGCAGCGACAGGTGGTGTGTAAGCCCGAAGCTCTATTGGCCGGATGGAACGCCACTGCCGCGCGACAAATGTCCCATGGCGATGGCGCTGAAGGAGAAGAGGACAGTGCGCGGTGTGGAAGTCGTGGCGGAACGGCCCGATGGCACGCGTATTCCGTTCATTCCCCATCCAACACCGATATGCGACGCGGATGGCAACATTGTCGGCGGCATCAACATGTTGGTGGATATCAGCGAGCGCAAGCAAGCCGAGACGCAACAGCGAATGCTGCTCAACGAACTCAACCATCGGGTCAAGAACAACATGCAGATGCTGCAGTCTTTGCTTTCAAGCGCCGCAAGGCGTAGCAAGAGCGAGGAGGCGCGCCAGATCCTCGAGGATGCAACCGGCCGGATTAGCGCGATGGCTGCTGCGCAACGCGTCTTGTATGACACGATCGACGCGACAAAATTCAGCCTGCCGCAGTTTCTCGATGCCGTCTGTGCTGCGGTGGAGCAGACCCTTCCATCCTATGCAAAAATCACCCGCAAAGCCGATGCCGGCGAGCTTCCCAATGACGCCGCAATGCCACTTGCGCTGATTATCAACGAACTGGTCACCAATGCCTTCAAGCATGGCGGCACCGGAGAGGATGAGTTCAACGTCCGGGTCTCACTGCTCCAGGAGGAGGGCGGCGACGTTCTCTCCGTCGAGGATGACGGACCGGGTTTTGAACTGAATTCCGTGCGTCAAAGATCATCGGGCCTTCGGTTGGTGGAAGGCCTTGCCCGACAACTCGGCGCCACCTTCACCGTAAGCTCAGGCTCGACGACGCGCTGCAGTGTCGCGTTTTCGCGAATGGCGGAGAGGGCAGGGCTGACTTGAGCAATGAGACCATTCTGATTGTCGAGGATGATTTTTTTATCGCCATGGACGTTGAAGCTACGCTCATCGCTGCCGGATATTCGCTGGCCGGGATCGCCGCCTCCGCTGAGGAGGCGATCCACCTGGCCGTTTCGTCTCGACCGGCGCTGGTAATCATGGACATCAGGCTTGCGGGCAAACGCGATGGCGTGGATGCCGCGCTGGAGCTCTTTAGAGATCACGGCATTCGCTGTATTTTCGCGACGGCCCACGCCGACCACGAGATCATCCAGCGCGCGGATCCCGCGTGCCCGCTTGCTTGGCTCCAGAAACCCTATTCAATGACATCCCTGGTGGGCGCGGTTCAGAAGGCTTTGATCGAAATTTCGTCAAAGTCCGTCGATGAGTGAACCCGATAAGCCTAGCGGGTACGGGAGATCAAGGCGATCATGGGAGCGCTCGAACTCCCATCGAGACTATTCGGCCTCACGATACCAGCGCAGCGACAGGCAGGAGAGACCTGCATCGATCTTGCCGATTTCGGCGGTCTTCATCGGCACAATCCGGTAGTCAAGCTTGTCGAGCATTTCGAGCGTACGCGGATGATCGGCAGGGACCATGAGAACGTCGTTGACGCGCAGTGCGTTCGCAGCCGCCTCTTCGCCTTCCGGAATGATGATCTGCCTGAAATCCTTGAAAACGCCGGAGCGCGCAAGGCGGGCGGTCGAGAGCACGGTTTCCTCGTCCAGCAACGAGCAGTCGGTCTTGAAATGCAGCACGCCTTCCGGCGTGGCAACCAGCTCCGCTTTGCGGCCGAGCTTGTCGATACAGACGGCGAGAGCTTCCGCACCCGCCTTGTCGGTTCGCGCCGAAAGGCCGATCATGACACCCTTCGGCGTCGTCAACACATCGCCGCCGTCGACGTATCCGTTGCCCGGGAGATCAAGGACGGTGTMGAACATGTGACGCAAGGTGGGTGCGATTGCCTCGGGCTCGCCGAGGCGGCTTACAGCGCCCGGACGAAGCAGGATCGCGCCTTCCGTGAACACCAGCGCCGGGTCCTCGACGAAGATGGAATCGGGAAACGTCTCCAGCGCCGGCAAGACGGTCACCTTGACCCCCGCGTCGCGCATGGCGGCGATGTAGTCATCATGCTCCGCCTTCACGCCCTCATAGGTCGGGCTGGCATGCTCCCCGGCACGCAGGCCGTCAACAACAGAGCGCGATGGCTCCCGAACGATGGCGGAGTTGAAACGATAAACCGATCTGGGTGAGGACATTTCCAAAAATACCTTTTTTGCCGTTCGGCGCGTTTCTATCGTGCTTGTCAACGGCGGTCGATAGCTATGGCAGCCACATCCTATTTTGAGCACGTCGCGTCATGCCCGACGGCGGCAGCTATTGTCGGGGGACAGTTGCGGTAGGGACAATCGTGGTACTTGAAATCCACAAGCGCGCGCCTCCGGGGACGACTACGGGCCCTCGGGAACTAATGCGTGCGCAGGAAGAGCGAAGCGTTACGCGTCAATCGTCAATGCGAAATCCGACCTTCATCACCACCTGGTAATGCGCGACCGCGCCATCCTTGATGTGCCCTCGGATTTGCTCCACCTCGAACCAGTCGAGATTTCTCATGGTCTTCGAGGCTCGGGAAATCGCCGTTTCAATCGCGTCGGTCACCGAGGTCTTGGAACTGCCGATAAGTTCCACTTTCTTATAGACATGATCGCTCACGTTATCCTCCCAGTTTCGTGCAGATTATGTTTAACTTCGAACTCCCGACTGTGTTCCCGCGGCCGGCTCAAGAGACGTCTGCTGTTCCAGGCGTCTCGCACTCACGATCCGGCAACAGTGGTCCTTTGTCAAACGATCGAAATCGCGCTTGAGGCCGTTGCCAACCGGACTCGAGCGCGGACTCATTAGCACGCGGCCAAATTCGGATTGACGCGAGCTTGACGAACGCCAGATGGTTGGCTGCGAGTTTGTCATATCGGGTTGCAACGCGCCCACATTGCTTGATCTTGTTGAAGAACCGTTCGATCAAGTTGCGCGCGATACAGATACGGGCTGAAGCAGGTMGCGTCTTTGCGATTTCGTTTCGGCGGAATATTCGCCCATGCTCCTTGCTGGCGGGCAAGCTCGCTGATCCAATCCACGTCGTATCCGCGATCCGCGAGTAACATCGTTTGTGGAAGCAAGGCACTGAGGAGAACCGAACACAACCGATTGTCGTGCGCCTCACCAGGTGTAAGCGCGAGATGGACCGGCAAGCCATTGGGCTGTTGCAAATTTCCATTTTGGTCAGCGGCCTTTCAATGATCCCGATGGGCCATTTTGCCGTCAATCCTGTAGCTGACGCTGAGGTCGTCCTTGAGAGTGATCTTTCCAAAATCCCCTCTGAGCTTGGAGCTTGGAGCTTGGAGCTTGGATCATAGTCCCATCAGCGGACGCCCTGCTGCTCAACGAAGTAGGCCCGGCCGGCTCGAAGTCGTGAAATTGGCCAGGTCGAGCGTCAAGGGCATAGCTGTATGCCGCTTGCAAACATAGTCATTTTTCGGGGCCGGAGACTGCCCTCCGACCCCTTTGTGCATCGCAGCACACCCAGATCCAGATACTCGCAACTTAGCCGTTCTGGTCTCCGCCGTCGTCGGCAGGCTGGGCCCTTTCCTTTTCATTGATCAGGTCGCTCAGCTTGTTCACACCTTCAAATCCTGCGATGGCGGCTGCTGTTTTGGCGAGGAAACCGGCGTTCGGATCGATGGCGTTCAGCGCGTCTTCCGCGGCGACGGCACCAGCGACTTCTTCAATAAGCTTTCCAAGCCCCATCTGACGTCTTCTCCCGGTTCAAAGCTTCAGTTAGATCCTGCTATCACGGCAGTTGGCGGACGTAAGAGTCGGATATTTCCGTTGAGACCGTGTTTGACCCTTCCGGTTCGCTTTCGGCAATGAGCGATTGGCGTTTCTCAGAGCGTTTATCGATCCGGAAGGTTGCGCGGTGGATGCGATTGTGCGCCGGCTAGGAAAGTMAGTTCTTCTTCAATGCAGCAGCCTTGCACTCCTCGCGGAACTTCTTGCGATCCTTGCCGTGCAGACCCTTGGCGTCGGCATCAGCCGAACATTTTTTGGAAATGGTCTGCTTCTGCGCGTCGCCGGCAGCCGGTTTTGCCACCGTGGTCGCAGTGGCCGCCGGCTTCGTCGTTGCGGTTGCAGCCGGCTTGACGGTGGTGTCGGTGGTTGCGGCGGTCGAAGACGCTGCGAAAGCCGAACCGGAGAACGCCATCATGCCGGCGAGAGCGAGAGCATAGGTGATTTTCATGTATTGGCTCCGAAAGTTAGGGGGTGTCTCAGAGGACGCTTGTATTTGTGCATGCGTCCTCTGAACCCGAAATGAATAGGCCCAGTCGACCCGCAGCTGATTTTGGCCAACTCGAAAAACGGACAGTGAACGCACAATCAAATAGTTTCTGAAGACGCGTCCTGACCTTCCAAAGCGCGATAGATGGTCATCCTGGAAATTTTCAGATCACGAGCGACCGCCGCCTTGCTCGCGCCAGCAGCGATAATAGATGCAGTGGTTCCGGTAGAGCAGGCCGCGCAGGCCCTCCGAAATATGATCGCGGGGAGATCCGGTGAAGTCCACCTCGGCGATCCATGCGATCTTGGCGGTCAGGTCGGCTAAGAATTCCTGCGCATAGTGAGCGATGATCAGGATCGATAGCAAGCGACGATCGATGCCGGCAGGTTGGCTGTAATTGGTTGACTTGGCCGGACTTGGCGCGACCCGGTCGCGAATGACCCGACTCCGACATTGGAAGCTTGTTCCCATGTGGAGCACCGTTTCCGCTCGCTAATGTGGTAGACTCTATCCTCGGCCTGAGGACGCATGGCTCGGAAGAGGGTGTCGTGCGGCCGAACGAGGGAAACCGCCCATGCCCACTTTGCAGCCCGTGGATCGGTTGGAATTTCAGATCCTGATCGACAATCTGACCGATAGCTTGTCCACGGCCCCGTCGAATGTCACACTTGAGTGGACAGCACTTATGCGGGCGGGCATGCGACAATTGTCCGGCCGCTGCCAATGTTGTGCGAATCACGGCTTGGCAGTCGTCGTCAAAGCGTTTCGCGGCGAGGCGAGCCGCGTTGTTCTGTTCGATGCCGGTCCAGTGGAGTTCGCGGTCGAATACAATGGAACCCGGCTGGGCATCGACTTCGCCAGCATCAATGCTGTGGTGCTCTCGCACGGGCACTGGGACCACGCCGGCGGGCTGCCAATTGCGTTTGACCTCATCACCAAAGCAAACGGTGGCCGCGCGATTCCGTGCTATTTGCACCCCGGCATGTTTCGCCAGCGCGCCTTGCCGCTCACGGGCGGCGGATTACTTCCCATCCGCGAGATCCCCTCGCCGGACGATCTCGTTGCGAAGGGAGCCGTCCCGGTCGTCACGACAGAGGCGCAAGTCCTGCTCGACGATATGTTTCTAGTCAGCGGCGAGATTCCCCGCATGACGAGCTACGAGAAGGGGTTCCCAGGCCACAAGCGGCGGAGCGAGGACGGAAAATCTTGGGAAGATGATCCACTCATCATGGACGAGCGCTTTCTGGCCGTTCACGTGGGCGGCAAAGGCATTGTCGTGTTCACGGCCTGCTCGCACGCAGGTATCATCAACGTTCTCAAACATGCGCAATCCAGTTTCCCGGCAATCCCGCTCTATGCTGTTGCTGGCGGCTTCCACTTGGCGGGCGGCAACGAAAAGATCATTGCCGAATCCGTGCGCGACATCGGAACGTTCGGTCTTACCTTGATCGCGCCGGGCCATTGCACGGGTTGGCGGGCGGTGAATGCCCTCGCGAACGCCTATGGTGACAGCACCGTGGCACCCTTGGCCGTCGGAAAGATATTCGCAATCTGATGCGCGAGCATTCCAAACGTGAGGCCTCGACTTCAGCTCCTGGCCCTTCGCGTCATTCAGCTGCGCTGCAGAATTTGGCTGCTATCGGCGCATAGCGGGCTCTGGCAAACCGTCCGCCCGGCAGATTTATGGGTTCACGGCCCCGTCTTTTGCTCAACATTTCCGGCGCCAACATTTTTGTAAACCAATGTTTCCGGCGTGAGTTTTCGCTGGTTTCGCCTGCGAAAAACCTTCTTTTGGAGAGGAGTTGGTATAAAAGTCTGAAGAACTGGAATAATGGCTATGACTGTGACCGCCGCGTCCGACATCTTGATTGTCGATGACGACCACGAAATCCGCACGCTTCTGAGCCGCTATCTCGAGGAGCAGGGTTTTCGCGTCTCGACGGCAAGCGACCTTCGCGGCTGCAATGACGCGCTCAATCGGCGCACTCCGGATCTCCTCGTTTTGGACGTCATGCTGCCCGATGGATCGGGCCTTGATCTTTGCCGCGATCTGCGGAACCGCCGTCCCCGTGTCCCCATCATTCTCCTGACCGCTCTCAAGGAAGACATCGATCGGATCCTGGGGCTTGAGATCGGTGCAGACGACTATCTCGGCAAGCCGTTCAACCCGCGCGAGCTGGCAGCGCGCATTCGGGCGGTCCTGCGCCGGATCAATGAGGATACGTCTTCCGAGCCGGAGCAGCGCCGTTTTCATTTTGCCGAGATGACGCTCGATCCGCAGCTTCGTCGCGTGACGCGGGACAATGGTGAGGTTATTTCGCTGACCGGAGCCGAATTCGATCTACTCAAAGCCTTTATCGAGCGAGCCGGTCGGCTGCTGTCCCGAGACCAACTGCTCGACTTGACGCAGGGGCGTGATCGCGATCCGGCCGATCGCTCGATCGACGTGCTGATGAGCCGATTGCGTCGCAAGCTCGGGGAAACGGCCGAAGAGCCGGTGTTCAGGACGATCCGTAACGGCGGATATCAGCTCGTTGTCCCGGTAACGGCTGTCAAGGCCGATCCATGAAATCCCTGGGCGCCCGCCTGGCGCTTCTCTTGCTGACGGCCATTGTTCTGGTGGTTATCACGTCGTCTTTTGTGGCGAGCCTTGTGATGCGAGGGCCGCGGCCGGAAATTACCATGGAGCCGATGGCCCGCCAGCTATCCATACTCGCGAAATTTGCCGAGACAGACAGGGCTGCGGCGATCTCTGCCGGCGTGGTTATAGCTCCTGTCCCCGCGAGCGAGCCCCGCGATGATGGGCTTTCCGATTTTCTAAGGGAAAGTCTGCAGCGAACCGGCGACGTGCGGGAAGCCATCGTATCCCGCCACCCGAGAGGCGCCACGACTGCTTCGGTCAGGCTTCCGGATGGCAATTGGATGGTGATGCAGATCTCGGAACTCGGCCCGCCTCCAGGAGGATGGAAGATTCTTGCGGGATGGCTCGGCCTCATCATCACGGGAAGCGTGCTGGTTTCCATATTTGCCGCGTCAAAGATCATGAAGCCGCTTCGCCTGCTTGAACGGGCCTCGACTGAGATTGGTCCGGATGGGACGCTCCCGCATGTTCCGGAAACCGGTCCGGGTGAAATTCGCGTCACGGCACGGGCGCTCAACGAACTATCGGCAAGGGTGAAGGCTGCAACGGAGAGCCGGATGCGGCTGGTTGCGGCCGCCGGACATGATCTTAGAACACCCATGACGCGCATGCGATTGCGGGCTGAATTCATCAAGGATGATGAAGATCGGCAGAAATGGCTCGCCGATCTCGAAGAACTCGATACGATCGCCGACAGCGCCATCGGATTGGTGCGGGAAGAAATCTCCAGGGACAGCCTGCAGTGCATAAGGCTCGATACCATCGTCGCAGACATCGTGACGGAGCTGACGTCGATGGACATGGATATCAGAACCGGCGAGCTGCAGCCTGCGACAATTTCTGCGGGGCGTTTGGCGATTACCAGGGCTCTGCGCAACCTCTTGATCAACGCTGCCACGCATGGCCAATCGGCAATCGTGAGCGTCACGCATCCCGGCGATAAGGTTGTGGTCACAATTGTCGACACGGGGCCAGGCATTCCCGAAGACCGCTTGAGCCAGGTCTTCGAACCTTTCTTTCGGATCGATATCGCGCGGCAGCGGTCTTTCCCCGGAGCCGGGCTTGGAATGGCCATCGCCAAGGAAATCGTTTCCAGGTTCGAGGGAGAGATCACCGTGCGCAATCGGTATCCCAGGGGGCTGGAGCAAGTAGTGTCTTTCAAGAGCCGCGGCGATAAACTCGCCGGTTAAGAGCTGTCTTTATTCAACATCGGGCGACGGTTTCAGTGTGGGCGCCGATTGTCAAACATAGGCCGTCCGTTCCCCGAACGCGGTATCCCCATCGAAATTCGTTGACCCGATGCGATCACTTTCGCCCGAAAGCGATGATTGCTGCTTGCTCTTCGAGGAGGTCGATTGCCCGACCTGCGAGACAGATGCCGCGTTGGACTTGGTCGATTGACCGGTTGCGTCGGACTTGGCGGATTGACCGGATGCGCTGGATTGACTGTTTGAAGTGGATTGGCCATTGGCGGATTTTTCCAGCTTGGTCAGTTTTGCCTCCAGCGCGGCAAGTTCCTTTTGCAGCGTTTCAGCCTCGTCTGGATCTTTGGTATTGGCGAGCTCTGACTTCTTGGCTGCGATCTGTGCCTGGATCTTGGCGGCGTCATCAGAGGTTGAAGAGCTTGTGGATGTGGAGCTGATCAGGGATCCTGTTGAAGATGCGGAAATTGCGCTGATCATTTTACGTCCTGATTGTTGCTTCGTGATTTGTAAGACGGAGCATGGTGCGACCTGCGTTAAGTGAAGGTAAATAGTAAAATTAGTGATGCCGAATGTAATTTTGCCAATCTCGAATGTTGTACTTACGAAAATCATAAGAGATATAAATAAACGCCAGGGTATAGATAAATATATCGAAAGTTGTACTGGATAAATACAGGGATGTTCGGCTATATTAGAAATGTCCGGACAAGAAATTTCCCGAAAACGCCCCTTTTCGGCAATGTTCAGAAATAATTCCGGAGATAGTTGCTGTAAATTCGCATGCGGTCCTGAGCGCTCTGCTCTGGTCACCCGCGTGCCGGCTCCGTCAGACGCCCCCAACATGAATGGCGGAGCCGGTTCTTCTTTTCTCAAAAAAACAGATGGCTTGTCTTGTGGGATCGGACTTCTGATCAGCCCGCAATCAATCTCTTGAAAGGGCTGCCACGGGATCGAGTCTCGAGGCGTTGCGCGCCGGCAGGTAGCCGAAGGTGAGGCCTATCGCGCAGGAACAGGTAAATGCGAGCGCGATGGTGCTTCCCGAATAGACCATGGCGAAGTTTGACGCCAAGCCATTGAAGGCAAGGCCGAAGCTGAGCGCAAGGGTCACTCCAACCGCACCGCCCAGGAGGCAGACCAGCACGGCCTCGATCAGGAATTGCTGCAATATATCCTGACGACGGGCGCCGACGGCCATGCGAACGCCGATCTCGGCGATGCGTTCGGACACCGAGACGAGCATGATGTTCATGACGCCGATGCCGCCAACAAGCAGCGAGATGACGGCAATTGCCGAGACGAGCAAGGTCATCGTCCGCGTCGTGCTTGTGATCGTTTGCCGGATGTCATCCGTGTTGAGGGTAAAGAAATCCTTGGTGCCGTGACGGCGTTCCAGGAATTGCGTCACCGCGGCTTCGGCAGTCGAACTTTCGGTATCGTCATTGACGCGTACGGTGATGCTGCGCAGCGACATGTCGCCAAGGAACCGTGCCTGCACGCTGGTATAGGGAAGATAGATCGAGAGATTGTCGCTGGCTCCGAAACCACCCTGCTGAGAGGCGATGACGCCGATGACACGGATGGGCACTTTGCCGACGAACATCACCTGCCCGGTGGGATTGAGGCCCTTATCCGTAAACAGGGTTGTCGCCGTATTCTGATCGATCACCGCATCCTGCACCATCCGTCGCACGCCGTCGGCGTCGAACAGCCGGCCGGCGACAAGCTTCGAACCCTTCACCGAGAAATAGGCATCGCCAACGCCGTTGATCAGCGCGTTGGCCTCCGTCGCGCCGAACCGGACTGTGCTGCTGGTCGAAACGGTCGGCGTGACGGCACCGATATAGGTCAGTTTGGCCAAGGCATCGGCATCGGCAACCACCAAGGTCTTTATGCGTCCCGAACGGGTATCTCCGAAGCTCTTGCCAGGAAAAATCTCCAGCGTGTTGGTGCCGAGACTATTGATATTGGCCAGCACCTTGCGCTGCGATCCTTCCCCGAGCGCAACGACGCTGACGACCGAGGCGATACCGATGATAATGCCGAGCATGGTGAGGAAGGTGCGCAGCCGATGTGCTTTCAGGGCGAGGATCGCCATGAAAAAGGCCTCGCGCAGCCGGTTGCCCAGCGCACGCCAATCACCGCGGGAATCCGTCTTGGGCCCGGAGCGGTGATTGCGGGAATCCCGAGTGTTTTCGCCGGTTGAGCGCCTGTCGGCGACGATGCGGCCGTCGGAGATTTCGATGACGCGTTGCGCGCGGGCGGCGACCTTCATGTCATGGGTGACGATCACGATGGTATGGCCTTCGGCATGCAGCTCGGAGAGAATGCCGAGCACTTCCTCACCGCTTTGCTGATCAAGCGCGCCGGTCGGCTCGTCAGCGAGGATGACATTGCCATTGTTCATCAAGGCACGGGCGATGGAGACACGCTGCTGCTGGCCACCGGAAAGCTGACCCGGCTTGTGTCCGGTCCTGTCACCCATGCCAAGACGGTGGAGAAGTGCTGCGGCGCGGGCATGCCGTGCCTGGTTGGGCTGATCCGCATAGATTGCCGGAACCTCGACATTGCCAAGCGCGGTCAGTTCGGAGAGCAGATGATAACGCTGGAAAATAAAGCCGAAATGCTCTCGCCGCAGCCTTGAAAGCGCATCGCTGTTGAGCCGATGCGTCTCCGAGCCGCCGATCTCATAGGTGCCGGCGGTGGGGCGATCGAGCAGGCCTATGATGTTCATCAGCGTCGATTTGCCGGAACCGGAGGGGCCGACAATGGCGACCATCTCTCCCTCGGCAATCGATAGATCGATGTCCTTCAGCACCGCAATGATGTTGTCGCCGGACTGGTATTCCCGGCCGACGCCCTTCAGCTCTATGAGTGGGGCAGCCATCGCTCAGAACCCCATAGGCGGTGGCGGTCCGCCGCCCATGCTGCTTTTGGTGGTGGTCGTGCTCGCTTCGCCGATAACGACGCGTTCGCCTTCCGAAAGGCCCGATTGCACCTCGGCGGTGACATTGTTGTTGAGGCCGATGGTGATGTTTCTGGAAGCCTGTTTGCCGTCTGCGTCGACCACCTGCACACTATAGGAGCCGTCAGTATCCTTCGCGCCAAGTGCCGAGGACGGAATGATCAGCGCATGTTTGGCGGCGCCGAGCACGATATGGACCTCGGCCGACATATAGGTGCGGAAGCGGTTATTCTGGTTCGGCACGGCGAAGATGCCGTTGTAGTAGATCGCCGAAGACGATGAAGAAGAGGTCGTGCTGCTGCTGGATGAGGTCGTGCTGGAAGACGTGACGCTGCTGTCGCTGGTGATCGATTCCGGCGCCGGCTCGATCGATTGCAGCACGGCGTCATAGCGGGTGGAGGGATCGCCGAGGATGGTGAAATAGACCGGCTGGCTCACCTTGACCTTGACGATGTCGGCCTCCGATATCTCGGTGCGGACGATCATCGTATCGAGCTCGCCGAGAATGACGATCGTAGGAGCCGACTGGGCCGCATTGACGGTTTGGCCTTGCTGATTGACGATGGCAAGCACGGTCCCGTCCATCGGCGCGGTGATGCGCGTATAGGATAGATTGGCCTGTGCCGTCTCCACCGCAACCTCCGCAGCCATGATCTGTGCGTCGATCGCAGCGATCTGAGCGGTGATCTTCTCGACGCTGGCCTCCGCACTATCGAGATCGGCCTTGGAGCCGGCTTGATTGCTAAAAACGGTCTGCTGCCGCGTCAGCGTCAGTTGCGCATTGGCAAGATCGGCTTTGCTTTCCTCGCGCTGGGCTTTGACGTTGGCAAGCGAGGCCTGGGCTGTCCTCAGATCGTTGTTTTGTGTCGTGGAGTCGATCTMGGCGATCAGCTTATCCTTCTTGATCTCATCGCCAAGCTTGACGTTCAGCGCGGTGATCCGCCCGGAGACCTGCGCGCCGACGGCGACGAGCTTACTCGGTTTGAATGTGCCCGAGGCAAGCACGGCTTCTTCGACATCGCCCCGTGTTACCATGGCGGTGATGGCGGATGGGCTTTCCTGGGCAAAGAGACCGCCGCGAAGCAGCAAGGCACCGGTGCAGGCGAGCAGGGCTAACGCTGCCAAGGCTAGTACCGGACGCCTAAACCGCTTGTTTTTCGACGTGCCCAGCGGCCGCACACGCAGCACGGTTCCATCAGCCTGTTTCAGTTCGGTTCGTGCCCTCATCGGGTCTGGAAAGTTCAGCATGGAATTATCTGGCTGCGGTCAGGTGCGGACCACTGTCGGTGTCGACCACGGCGGGTTCGGAGGTATCGACCTCGCCCTCCCAACCTCCACCGAGGGCCTTGTTGAGGGCGACATAATCGGTTGCGATCGATGCCTGGCTCTCTATCAGTGCTTCTTCCGCACTGTAAAGTGACCGCTCGGCATCGAGCACATCAAGGAAATCGGTTACACCGGCTTGATTGAGCGTGCGGGACAGGTCCGTTGCCCGGCGATAGGAGACGGCCGAAGAACCGAGCTTGCCGTGTTTTAGCCGTTCCTGGGTCAGCGATACCACTGCATTTTCGACGTCTTCCATGGCAGAGAGAACGGCAGATTGGTAGGCGACGTAATATTGGTCGCGTTGCGCCTTGGCGACGTCGACCGCCGCCTTGAGCTGGCCGCCCTGAAAGATCGGCACGGTGAGCGACGGCCCAAACGACCAGCCGATGGTCGATTTCTTGCCGAGATCCGAAATGCTGGTCGCGGACGATGCGATATCGCCCGTGAGCGAGATCGATGGATAGCGATTGGCTTCCGCCTGGCCGATCTTCGCTGTGTATTGAGCGAGCTGCCGCTCGGCGAGGCGGACATCGGGCCGGGAGTTCAGGATATCGGCGGGAATGCCGGTCGAAACCGCGATCCTCGGATTTGGGATCGGGCCGCCCGTTTTCAACCGTTCCTCCAGCGCTGCCGGCGGCTTGCCGAGCAACACGCTCAATCGATGGACCGCCGTGGCATAGGAGATTTCATAGGTCGGGATGTCAGCTTCCGTGCTGCTTGCCAGCGCGTCGGCCTTGGCGGTATCGACGCCGGTGGCGCTTCCGGCCTTGTATTCGGCCTGTGTCAAAGCCGCGGTCTTGCGCTGCGAGACGGCGGTGCGCCGCGCAAGATCGCGCAGCGTCTGATATTCGCGGGCCTGAACATAGTAGGAAGCGACGTCGCCGACGAGGGTTAACATCGTATCGCGCAGCTCTTCCTCGGCAGAGTCGACACCATATTTCGCGGCCTCTGCGGCGCGCTTGTTGCCGCCGAAAAGATCGAGCTCCCAGCTTGCATCGAAGCCCGCCTGGTATTGCGAATAGACGGTCGCCTCGGAACTTGTATCGGAGGCCGCTGTCCTGGTCCGCGTAGCCGATGCCGTTCCTTCGGCAGAGGGCAGCAGCGCACCCTTCTGTTCACGGTAGCTGGCACGCGCTTCGCGGATCTTCGCCTTGGCCGAGGCGACATCGAGGTTCCCCGCGACCGCCTCCTCGATCAACAAATTGAGCGTCGGGTCCTTGAGCTGTTTCCACCACTGCGACAGTTCCGCAGGCTTGGCGGGTTGGCTCGAGGACTTGTTGCCCCAATGCGGCGGCATTGTAAGATCTGGCTTACGGTAATCTGGCCCGACCACGCAACTGGTCAATGTCGCGGAAAGCACGATAGAAGCGGCAATGCTCGGAAGCCGTTTGTGGGTATGCGAACATATTTGCAAAGTGGGTATCTCTGGTTTTCTGATCATCCGCACCAGTTTTCGCTGCGGCGCAGACATAAGCGCGAAGATATCCGTGAAGAGGTTGGTCCGGGGATGCCGGGCGGGGCGCCCCGGACCTTTCGGCCGTTTTACGGGCCACTCCATCCAACCGACAAGGATCGCACGAAACGCGTCCGGGGGGCCGGTCCTCGTCGGATGGAGAAGGAGGTAAAATGGATTATCCATAAAGGCGGAAAGCCTTGGTTTTTAATGGAACCCGTGAGGAGGGCCTGGATCGAGCGACCGTTCGGCATCCTCAAGCTTCTGAAGCTGATAAGCCGTCAGAACGGTGCGAAGCGCAGCCGCCTTGTCTTTCAGCACGCGAGCTTTGACGGCCTGGTTCAATACGTGATCGGCGATCTCTTCGCCGAACAATCCGGACGGTTTCCCTGCAGCGGTATCGGAACCTGACGGTTTCGTTTCCGGCGCTGAAAAAGGCCCTTGCGGCATAGGGTGCGGAACATCGAGAAAGTCCGCCAGTGCGGCGGTATAGTCCCTCCAGGCATCAAGCTGGGCGACATGGATGCCGATCATAGTTTCCATGGCCGACAGTCTGCTTGCGAGTTCCAATGTGGGATCCGGATGAGGAGGAAAATCGCCAGGCATCCCGTGTGGCGGCGGGGGGAGGGGCAAGCCGTTCCCGAACGCCATCCCATGGCTGCCAAACCGGGGATCGCGACCAAAACCGGGGCATTGCCCTGGCTTCATCCCCATCCCTACGGGCAGAGATTCCGTCCTCTCAGCGCCGGCGGGGGCCTGTTCGACGGCCGGGATTGGCAGCTGTTCGGCAAGAGCCGGAACGTTCATGCCGCTTATGGCCGTTGAGATTAAAGTTGCGACAATACGCAAATGCCTCATGATCAGTGCCCTTGAATCTGCTTCAATTCACTGACGCAAGGCTAGTCGGCTCATATAAACGGCATACGTCTCTACGTTTCCGAGTGTTTCTTCGCGCAAGATTGTTGCGAACGAAGTTTGCTATGACCTCCTTAGCAAAAATTCATTACAAAAATTGTCTTCTTTTTGTTTGTCCTGGCTTTGGCCCGGACGGAAGTGAGCGCTTGAGAAACGTCTGCGATTCGTCGCCTATGTCGCGCTCCTAACAGTGGTGGCGAAGATTCCTCAGAAGAGCCGCATTACCAGTGTCTTCACGAGAGGGTTAGAAGAGCTGGTACTGCTGCCGAGATTCAGACTTCATCAAAGAATCCAGGCTAACTTCTTTTAAAATTTTGGATAAGTGATCGTGGCTTGGCAAGTTTTGATCGGCAATGTTGCTGCCGTCTCACTCCTCATTTCAGTGTGGATGCACCTCCACTACCGACTCTATCGGCTCTCCGAGGTTCAAGCCAAAATCGCCTTTGGTTTGATGATGGGGCTGGGAGCGATCACTTCCATGGTGCTCTCCATCGAGATCGATAGCGGTTACTATCTCGATCTACGCTCGACCTTGCTCGCCGTATCGGCAGTCTATGGCGGTCCGTTGGCTATCCTGGTCACGGGCTCGCTTACGGTCATCTACAGAACTGCAATGGGGGGAGCAGGAGTTCAAACGGGCCTGATCTCGATCATCGTTGTGTCGCTCCTCGCGTCGTCGGTGCATTTTCTGCTCCGCCGGCAGCCGATGAACCTAAAAAGAATTGTGGCCACAGCATCCACTGTGCCCGTGGTCACCCTGGCGATGGGCCTTGCCTATGGCGGTGAAGACTTCCCGATCACACTCCTCAGCTTCACCATTATAGGGTTTGTTGCAACCCTGGTCGCGGCCTCGGTGATAACCTATTTCCACGCCTTCACGGTCGAGCGAGACATTCTGCGAGCCGCACTCACTCAAGCGCCCGACCTTTATTATGTCAAAGACCACAAGAGCCGTTTCGTGGTCGCCAACCTGAACATCGCCCGAAATCATGGCCGTACGAAATCGTCGGAGATGGTCGGTCTGACCGATTTCGATCTCTATCCTCGCGAAAGGGCTCAAGCTTTTTTTGATCGCGAGCAGGAGATCATGTCGACGGGAGATCCGATGGTGGATTTCGAGGAGCCCTACGTGATCGAGGGTGGCCGAGAGCGCTGGTTCCTGACATCAAAGGTCCCTTTGCGAGATCGCCACGGCCATCTGATCGGGCTTGCCGGCGTGACGCGTGATATCACCGACAAAAAGCGCCTGACGCAGGAAGCCGTCGACAGCAAGAATGTGCTTTCGCAGGCGATGGCCGAAATGTCGGATGGGCTTGCCATGTTCAGTCCGGACGGCAAGCTGGTGTTCTGCAACGATCAGTACCGTACTGCATTTCCTCGCTCCGGATATGCCAGGCAACCGGGTGCCCACATCTCGGATATTGTCCGGGCCGTGGTGCGCAATGCGGAAAGGATCGATGTCAGCCCGGATGTCAGCGAGGAGTGGATACAGGCTTCCGCCGCGCAGCTTTTCCTCACGCGAGACACGGAAATTCCTCTGTTTGACGGGCGTTGGCTCAGCCTGCGCACCCGCTTGGCGTCCGATGGATCCGCGCTGGTCGTCGTCTCKGACATCACCTCGATGAAGCATTCCGAGGAGCAATTGAAGCAGCTTGCTCAGAAGATGACAGGGCTTGCCTACACCGACGCGCTGACCGGCATCGCAAATCGACGGGTATTCGACGAAGTGATCTTGACGGAGTTTACCCGAGCACGGCGCAACGGTTCTCCTCTTAGTCTGCTGCTGATCGATATCGATCATTTCAAGAGCTACAACGACACCTACGGTCATCTTGAGGGAGATAAATGCCTCAAGGCTATCGGCGACGTGCTCCGTTCCGTGGTCATGCGAACGTCCGACCTCGCGGCTCGTTTCGGAGGCGAAGAATTTGCGATCGTTCTGCCTGGAACGGATAGAGACGGCGCCTTAGCCCTCGCCGAGCTTCTGCGCTCCGCACTGCATCAACTTGCAATACCCCACAGGGCAAGTAGCAAATCGATCGTGACGACCAGCATTGGAGTGGCGAACATGTTCGATGGATCGACATTCGCAAGTGCAGTCGAATTGGTGGAGGCTGCCGACCAGGCACTTTATGATGCCAAGACGAAAGGCCGGGATTGCATCGCGGCCGCCGGCGACCAGGCAACGGCCGCGTAGTCAAAGGCTAAATTTGCCGTCAGGTCCGGTTCTCGGGAACAAAGGACGCGATCAAATGTTCGATGCGCGGTGAGCGACTCCCTTGGCTCGCCAACGCGCCGTTTCCCAGAGCGGCCATCAGAAGACTGTTTACGGAACGCTTCCGGTGTCAACGCAGCCTTCTATAAAACGCGGCAGGGAACTCGCCATGCGCCCTTCCCACTGTTCCCTGCCGTGTCTGACATCATCTTTTGAATAATATGGCTGTTCGCCGGCCCGAAAATTAAGGCTGCGTTGGTCGGGCCGGCAAGCGTTTCATCGAGTGGCTTCCTGTGTCCGCGGGGCGGCATGGAGTTCGTTCATGAGAATGGCGGCGGCCCCGATTGCCGCCGGAACGGCAAGCGCGCAGAAGATGCCACGGAAGTCCCAGCCAAAGCCGAGCAATACACCGCCGATCGAGGAACCCAGAATGCTGCCCAGCCGGCCGACGCCCAGCATCCAGCTCACGCCGGTCGCGCGGGCAAAGGTGGGATAGCGGCCGGGGGCGTAGGCGTTGAGACCGGTTTGGCCGCCGCTCATGAAGAAGCCGACGATGCCGACGATCAGCGCGAGGGCTGCGGAGGTCAGGCCGGTGAATGCGAGCGCGATCAGAGCTATCGCGCCGAGCAGATAGGACAGCGAGATCGCGCTCTTCGATCCCACGCGGTGCATCGCAAAGCCCACGACAACCGCGCCGATCGTGCCGCCGAGCTGGAACATGGCGGTCACATTGGCTGCGGTTTCGATCGGCATTCCGGCATCCTTGATCATGGTCGGCAGCCAGCTTGTCGTCAGATAGATGACCAGCAGACCCATGAAGTAGCACATCCAGAGCGACAGCGTGCGTATGATGAACGTGGGTGTGAAGAGGAGCGCAACCGGCTGTGACGCGGTCACCGGTTCGTCTTCCAGCGTAAATTCGGATACGGCTCTCAGATCCTGACCAGTCACGCCGGCGAGCTGATGTCGGATGCGATCGGTCGGAGCCCCGCGGACGACCATGAAACGGGCCGATTCCGGCAGCGCGAAAAACAAGATCACGGAAAGCGCGAGCGGCACGATGCCGCCGAACACCAGCACCGAATGCCAGCCGAACTTCGGAAGCAGATATGCGGCGACAAAGCCGATGATCGCCGAGCCGAAGTTGAAGCCGGTGAACATGATCGCCAGAAGAACGGAGCGCTTCTGCTCGGGCACATATTCAGACAAAAGCGTTGTCGTGTTGGGCATCGCCGCGCCGAGGCCGAGGCCCGTCAGGAAACGCAGCACGGCCATCTCCATGGGGCTTTGAGCAAGCGCGGTAAGCAGGCTTAAGACACCGAAGGCGAAGACTGAGCCGAGCAGGACCCGGCGCCGACCGAACCAATCGGAAGACGAGCCTGCAAAGATCGCGCCGATGGCTAGGCCAACCGGCGCCGCGGCCATTACCAGACCGAAGGCAGGCTTGGATATACCCCAGTCACCCGTGATAGCGGGAGCGAGAAAGCCCATAATGGCGACGTCCATGCCGTCGCAGAAGACGATGAGGAAGCACAGGACAGTCAATGTCCATTGCATTCGCGACATCGGGCGGCTGTTGATGTAAGACCTGATCTCCAGGACGGTTGGCTGTGTCATGTGCTCCTCCGACATGATTGTTGCGCGTGTCCGCAGGAGGCTTGATGCTGAGCGTTCCGGATTCCCCATGCGTCGGTCCGCTCGAGGAAAATAGCTTTGCGAAAGCACTTGATCGACGCTCGCCGCCAACCTCCTCCACCCCTGCGCTTCGTTGACGGGCCAAGCAGTACGCGTCTTGCACCACAACCTCCAATCCAATCAGAGGTGCGCGGCATAAGGAGCGGCTATAGGGCGCCTGCCTCGCAAGCGGCTCGCAATATTGTGCTGCAGCTTGAGGACCAAAGGGATGGTCTGGCCTTCCGAGAGGCCGTGGTCATGCGGCGCCGGCATCACACGGCGCACATGCTGTGTTCGCATCCGTTCGAGGAGGAAGTCTTAAGGGAAGGCTATAGACGGCGACTTTGGGTGGCTTTTGCTTCCGCGCGGATATCGTCGAGAAAATCTGCTTGAGCGGCTGTCGGCAGCCACCCCTTGCGTTTCGTGATGCCGATCGGCCGTTCGGTATGGCCTAGATCGAATGGCAGGGACGTCATTAGGCCGCGCTCGATTTCCGCCGCCGCCTGGCCGCCCGAAACGAAACCGAGATGGTCGCTCTGGTCGAGCAGTTCGCGCATCAGGATCAGCGAGCTGGATTCGACCACGCTTTTCGGTCCCTGAGATTGCCCTTGGAATAAGGCGTCGAAGTGGGTTCTGATTGGAGTGCCGGTCGTTGCGACCACCCAGGGATAGGAGGCCAGATCATCTATGCATATCGGGGATTTCCCGACGAGCGGATGGTGCTTGCCGGCGACGATCACGACGATGTCATTGAACAGCGTTTCCTGCTCGACGTCGTCGATGGGAAGCGGATTGCGCATCGCTCCGATCAGGAAATCGATCTCTCCGCGCCTCATGCCGCCGAGCAGTTCGGCATAGACACCCTCGACAACCTTGATCGGCAGCTTCGGCCGCTTCTTGCGAAACCGGGCGATGGCCGACGGCAGGATGAACGAGCGCGACAGAGGCATGCCGCCCACGATGATCAGTCCAKCCTCCTGCGCGCGGGCTTCGGCAAGGTCCGCCTCTGCCTGATGCAGTTCGGCGAGGGCGAGGCGGGTCGCCTGCGCCAGGTTCTGCGCCAGGCGCGTCGCAACCGTCCCGTAGGACGTTCTCTCGAATAAGGGACGCGCGGCCTCCTTTTCAAGTTGGCTGACGGCGCGATGTACGGTCGGCTGCGCCACCCCGAGCCGCCGCGCCGCAAGCGTGAAATTCTCCAGCTCCCTGACGGCGACCAGGGCTTCCAGTTGCGCCGACGTGGCGGTGACCTTGAGCCGGGGCGCAAGCTCCGCCAGCGCCGGATCAAGATAGGAGAAGGCGCGCCTCACGCGCAGAACCAGGAGCTTACCCTCATCGTTGACGAAGAGGCCATGCGGCGAACGCGAGAACAAGGCATATCCGAGCGTCTTTTCGATCTTTGATATGGCCTGCGTGACCGCCGGCTGGGATACGTGGCAAATCTCGGCGGCGCGCGTGACGGAGCCCGTTTCCACGACGGCCAGAAAAACGCGTAGGTGCCGCAGATTTTGCCTCATCGGATCGCCGTGGCTCCCTTGTCCCTTTCCTTATCCATCCGTTCGAGGATGCTGTCGGCGCGGCTTCCCAGGTCATCGATATCCGCCGGCACGGAGAGCGCGGCAATCTCGTCCTGCCAGTCGGCGATGGCTGCCGACATTCTGTCCGGAAGTCCGAGATCGCGGACAGTGGCAGCGACCTCCCGCATCTCGGCCGCCCGACGCGCGCCATGCACCATCATCCGTTCGAGGTTGTAGGACGAGCGCTTGGCCCAATCTATCCCCGGGTCGGAGGCCTGCAGAGAGGCGATGACGGCATTCTCCACCCCGACGCGGCGAGCGGCGAGCATCGATTCCGCCGTCAGGGCCTCCATGCCCTTGATGATGACGGAACGCAGCATCTTGATCGATGATGCTTGCCCCACTTTCTCGCCTGCGGATTTCGGCTTCATACCGAGATGTTCAAGCGTCTCGATGGCGGCTTCGGCATGGGGACCGGAAACCAAAAGAGGCGTGAGATGGCGTGCCGGATGCACGGGCGACATGACGGCGATGTCGACATAACGGCCGCCTGCCGCTTCGATCGCCTCGGCTGCGATAATTTTGGCGGATGGAGAGCAGGAATTGCAGTCGAAATAGAGCGCACCGGCTTCCAGCCAGCTAGCGGCGTTCCTTGCTGCTGGCAAAGCCTGATCGGCCGTGACGACGCTGAAGATGAGCCCAGCGCCGGAGAGGGCTTGCCGGGCCTCATCGGCATGCCGGACATCGAATTCATCGCATGCTGCGACGATTTGGCTGGCACTGCGCGGGTCGGCGATCTTGATGTCATAGGCGAAAAAGACGGCGCCGTCAGGTCGTGTCCAGCCCGATGCAAATGCGCGTGCTGCTTCGCCGAATCCGATCATGCCAATCTTTAAGTGGTTCATCGTCCGCGATCCCCAGACCCTTCAATGAAGCTATGCTCGCTTTAGACCGAGACCGGTCGCGTCGCCACTCATTATAGCCAAAACTTATGGGCAAGGCGTCGAAAGAAAATTGGCAAGCCGGCCGTTCGGAGCGACATACGGTTTCGAAAAACAGGAGGCTTCCATGTCCGACAAGAAAACCGCGTTGGTGATCAGCGCCCACGCCGCAGATTTCGTCTGGCGCTGCGGGGGTGCGATCGCGCTGCATGCCGACAAAGGTTATGACGTGACCGTCGTCTGCTTGTCCTTCGGCGAGCGAGGCGAGTCCGCCAAGCTATGGAAACAGAAGGACATGACGCTCGACCGCGTAAAGGCCGCGCGGCGTGCCGAATCTGAAAAGGCTGCCCAGGCGCTCGGCGTCCATGACCTGATCTGCTTCGATCTCGGCGACTATCCGCTACGCATGACAGATGACGACAAGTATCGCCTCGTCGAGGTGATCCGCAAGGTGCAACCCTCCTTCATGCTGAGCCACTCGCAATACGATCCCTATAATACCGACCATATGTATGCCACGCAGGTCGCGCTCGAAACCCGCATGATCGCACAGGCCTGGGGCCACAATCCCGGCGAAAACGTCCTCGGTGCGCCACAGCTTTACCTGTTCGAGCCGCATCAGACGGAGCAGATGGGCTGGAAACCGGACGTGTTCCTCGACATCACCTCCGTATGGGATAAGAAGCGGGCCGCCATCGAATGCATGGACGGGCAGGAGCATCTCTGGGAGTTTTATACCCGCGTCGCCCAGAACCGCGCCAACCACTTCCAACGCAATTCCGGCGGCCAATCCGGCGGCCGTGCGGCCCAATATGCGGAAGGCTTTCAGTCGATTTTCCCGCGTACGGTCGACGAGCTTTGATGACGCTCTCGGGAGGAGCTTAAAATGGAACCATGTTTCGATATCGCTCACCTCGCTCATGTCGAGATGTTCACCGACAAATATGACGAGAGCCTCGATTTCTTCGTCAATGTCTATGGATTGACCTTGGCGGGCGAGGACGAAAGCTCCGCTTATTTGCGAGGCTGGGACGACTACGAGTTCCATACCCTGAAATTGACGCGCCATGAGACGACCGGCATCGGCCACGTGGCCTACAGGGTTTCTTCGCCCGAAGCGCTTGAGCGGCGCGTCAAGGCGATCGAGGCGAGCGGTTACGATGTGCTCGGCTGGGTCGACGGCGATATGGGCCATGGCAAGGCGTTCCGATTCCGGGATCCTTTCGGCCATATCTTCGAAATTTATTGGGAGACGGTTCGCTACGATCCGCCGCCGGAAGAGAGGCCGAAGCTCAAGAATCTCGCCCAGCGCTATCATGCGCGGGGCTGCCATCCGCGCCGGCTCGATCACCTGAACCTGCTCGCAGCCGACGTATCCGAGTTCCGCAGGTTCATGCATACCTGTCTCGGATCGCGCGTGACCGAAATGATCCAGCTCGACAATGGCCGCCTCGGCGGATGCTGGTTCACGGTCAACAACAAGACCTATGACCTTGCCTGCACAGAAGAACACGGCGGCGGCGATGGGCGCCTTCACCATGTAACTTATGCGACCGACACGCGGGAGGAAATCCTGCGTGCGGCCGACATTTTCCTCGAAAACGGCATCCACATCGAGACAGGGCCGCATAAGCACGCAATTCAGGGGACTTTCTTCCTCTATGTCTGGGAGCCTGCCGGCAATCGTGTCGAGCTTGCCAATTCGGGTGCACGGCTGATCCTCGCACCCGACTGGCACCCCATCGTCTGGACCGAGACGGAACGAAAAAAGGGCCAGGCCTGGGGTCTGAAGACAATCGAAACCTTCCATACGCACGGGACACCGCCCGTAAAGAAGCAGGGAGACCATTGATGGGAGTCGTCGTTCAGAACATTTCGCGCGCTGAACCTGACCTGATCGAAAGGCTTGCCAAGGCGGGCGTCGCAACCGTTCACGAGGCGCAGGGCCGCAAGGGAATGCTGGCGAGCTATATGCGGCCGATCTATTCCGGCACGCAGGTCGCCGGATCGGCAGTGACGATTTCAGCACCGCCCGGCGATAACTGGATGGTTCATGTGGCAATCGAGCAGCTCCGGAAAGGGGACATTCTCGTTCTTGCGCCGACATCGCCTTGCGACAACGGTTATTTCGGCGACCTGCTCGCGACATCGGCCATGGCGCGCGGCTGCTGCGGCCTCGTCATCGACGCCGGCGTTCGTGATGTGCKGGACCTGACGCAGATGGGTTTTCCCGTCTGGTCAAAGGCGGTCTCCGCACAGGGCACCGTCAAGGAAACCCTCGGCTCGGTGAATGTCCCTGTCGTCTGCGCCGGCGCCCATATCGAGGCCGGAGATATCATCGTTGCCGATGACGACGGCGTCTGCGTCGTCAAGCGGGCCGAAGCGGCCGATGTGCTGGCCGCGGCGGAGAAGCGGCTTGCCAACGAAGAAGCCAAACGCAGACGTTTGGCATCCGGGGAATTGGGCCTCGATATCTACGGCATGCGCGAGGCGTTGGCGGCAAAGGGGCTCAAATATGTATGAGGAGGGCATCCCCTGTCTGTGGATGCGAGGCGGCACGTCGAAGGGCGCCTATTTCCTGACCGAGCATTTGCCGAGCGATAAGGTGGAACGCGATGATCTGCTGCTGAGGATCATGGGTTCGCCCGATCCGCGCCAGATAGACGGTATCGGCGGGGCGGACCCGCTGACGTCAAAGGTCGCCGTGCTTTCTGCCTCCACACGCCAAGACGCGGACGTGGACTACCTGTTCCTGCAGGTCTTCGTTGACCAGGCATTGGTGAGCGATGCGCAGGGATGCGGCAACATTCTGGCCGGTGTCGGCCCCGCCGCCATAGAGCGCGGTCTGGTGAAGCCGACTGGAGACCTCACCGAAGTTCGCATCCATATGCTCAACTCGGGCGAGGTCGCGGTCGCCAAGGTCGAGACGCCGAACGGGCGGGTGAGCTATACGGGTGAGGCCTCGATCGCCGGCGTGCCGGGCACGAATGCCGCCGTTCCGCTGCTATTCACGAACATTGCCGGAACAATGTGCGGCGCACTGCTGCCGACTGATAACGAGGTCGATATCATCGATGGCGTCGAGGCGACCCTTATCGACAACGGCATGCCCTGCGTGATCATGCGGGCGTCGGACTTCGGCCTGACCGGCAAGGAAATTCGCGAGGACCTCGAGGCGAATGCCGCGGTCAAAACGCGGATCGAGGCCATCCGCATCAAGAGCGGACCGATGATGCAACTCGGCGAGGTCACGACCGCATCCGTTCCGAAAATGATCCTTATTTCTTCGCCTGCAAATGGTGGAGCGATCTCCACGCGCAGCTTCATTCCACACCGCGTCCATGCGTCCATCGGCGTTCTCGCGGCGGTGACGGTCGCAACAGCCACGCGCCTGAAGAATAGCCCAGCAGGAAAGCTGGTAAACGCGCCTTCAGACGGCCGCTACGAAATCGAGCATCCGACGGGAAGCATGGAAGTGTTCCTGGATCTGGACAGCCAGGGAGAGATAAAGGGAGCGGGCACGATCCGTACTGCCCGAAAGCTGTTCGATGGCAGGGTTTTCCCACGCTGAAGGCATTCAAGTGGGCGAGTTATATGCTGTCTTTTTTGTAAAGAGATATTATTTAGCGATAACGAAATAAAGAAATCTCTTACATGGAGATATATTCAAGAAGCCACGCATGTGCGTAAAGATATGCTTAAGGGCATTGGTTATCATAAAGTAAAATTTAACTAAAATCTCATTATAAGTCCTCAGTTCGGTGAACGCCTGGGGTCAATAATGAGAAAAACCTTACTTGCTGCTTTCGTGATGGCGATGTGCGCCTCCACTGCGAGCGCACAAACGATCGGTGTATTAATGTCCGATCTGGATAAATTCCGGGCGATGGTGCTGAACGGCGTCCTTTCGCATGGAAAAACGATTTCCGGCCTGAAGCTGGTCCAGCAAAATGCCAAGGGCGACACCGAGCTTCAGAAGAAACAGCTCCAACAGATGATCGCCGACAAGGTCGACGCCATCATCATTGCAGTCTCCGACGGCGACCTCGGACCGCAGATGACCAAGCTTGCGGCGGATGCCCATATTCCGCTGGTCTACATCAATAACGTTCCCTCCAACCTCTCCGACTTGCCGGAAAACCAGGTTGTTGTCGCGTCCGACGAAGCGGAATCGGGAACCTTGGAAACCAAGCAGGTCTGCTCTCTCTTGCAGGGTAAGGGACGTGTCGTGGTGCTGATGGGCGAACCCTTCCACCAAGCCGCCCGCGCCCGCACTCAGGATATCGACAACGTCATTGCCACGCCCGAATGCAAAGGCCTGCAGGTCGTCGAGCGACAAGCCGCCTATTGGTCGCGGGATTATGCCGATCAGCAGATGCAGGAATGGCTAACGGCCGGGGTGAAGTTCGACGCGGTTATCGCCAATAACGACGAGATGGCGCTGGGTGCAATCCGGGCCATGAAGCGTAATGGCATGTCGATGAAAGACGTCGTTGTCGCCGGCGTCKATGCAACCGACGACGCGCTCGCGGCAATGGAGGCCGGCGATCTCGATGTGACCATTCTTCAGAGCGCGGTCGGACAGGGCGCGACGGCAGTCGATGCGGCAATCAAGCTCATCAATGGCCAGCAAGTGCCGCGCGTCAACAACGTGCCGTTCGAACTCGTCACGCCCCAGAATATCGCCCAATACCTGCCGAAGAGCCAGTGAGCAAAAGAGGATTATGATGTTGCGCTTTTGGAATAAACTCGGCATCCGCGCACAGATTACGGCCGGTTTCCTGCCGCTGATCCTGCTCATGAGCTTGCTGTCGGTCAACGCGATTTCCGGTATGGGCGGACTTTCGTCCATCTTCTCCTCTTATCGCGGTACCGCGGGCCAGAGCCTTGCCATTTCCGACCACAGCAACCAGCTCCACGAAATCCAGATGTCGGTGGAAGCTTTCAGATCCAACCCGACACAGGAAATCGTCGACCGTTTCCGTGCAGGGGTTCAGGCATTTGCCGCCGAGGACCAACGCTTTGCCGGCAACAGTTCTCTGGAGACGGGCATGGCGACCATCCGTCAGGATGTTGACGCCTATGGCAAGGCTTTCGAGCAGGTCGTAACCCTCCACGCCCGGCGCGAGGCTCTGATCGCCAAGGTCACAGAGTTCGGTCCTTGGACCAGCATTGCGCTCAATGACGTGATGCGCAGTGCATGGAGGCAGAACGATGTGACGCTGCTGCATATGACCGGGGCAACACTCGAAGCCTTGAACCGCAGCCTCTATTTCTCCGAGCGTTTTATCCACTCCGGTGATTTGGCATCCTACGATACCGCACAGGCGGCGCTGAACGATGCCATGGCCTTGAACGACGCGGCCGCCAAAGCTGCAAAGGATGAATTGCAGCACAAACGTATTCTCGGTGCCGGTCGGCTCATGCAGAACTACACAGGCCGCCTTGGCGACGTGAGAGACGTGATGCTGGCGACCAACAAGATCCGCGATAGCGAACTTAATGTTCTGGCGCCGAAAATCGCCACTGGCTTCCAAGATCTGCAGGCGACGGTCATGGATGCACAGAAGGCTCTCGACGGTTCGGTCGATACGACGGTTGCGTCCGCGACCCGCTCGACGCTGGTGATCAGCGGACTTCTGATCGTGATCGGTCTCGTGCTTGCCTATTTCATCGGTCAGTTGATTTCCTCTGCTGTCCGAAGAATGGCACGGACAATGGAGCGCCTTGCCCGCGGTGACGACACGATGGCGATCGACGGCACCGAACATCGTCACGAGCTCGGCGCCATGGCACGTTCGCTGAAGGTCTTCCAGGAGACGGGACACGCCAAGATCATCGCAGAGGCCAATGCCGAGCGCGCTCGCCTTGCCGCCGAGGAAGAGCGCTTGCGCCAGGAAGCAGAGCGACTTTCCGATGCCCAGATCATGGAACACGCCTTCCAGCAGATTTCCCGTGGTCTCGATGCGCTCGCAAAGGGTGACCTTACCGTGCGTGTCGGTGAGGTTGACGGCCGCTACATCCGCATTCGGGATCATTTCAACAGCGCGGTTTCCAGCCTGGAAGAGGCCATGKGCTCCGTCATCCGTGCCGTCGGCACGATCAGATCCGGCCTCACGGAAATCTCCTCCGCATCCCACGATCTTGCCCGTCGTACCGAACAGCAAGCCACTTCGCTCGAGGAAACGGTCGCAGCGCTCGGCGATGTCACGCGGGGTGTCAACGGCACGGCGGAAGGAGCAAGTCATGCTCAGAGCGCCGTGGCGACCGCACGCGCCACTGCGGAGAATGGCGGCGCGATTGTCTCCCGCGCGATTGCCGCGATGACGGAGATTCAAAATTCTTCGTCCAAGATCGGCAACATCATCGGCGTTATCGACGAAATCGCCTTCCAGACCAACCTGCTCGCCCTCAACGCCGGCGTGGAAGCGGCGCGCGCGGGAGAGGCAGGCAAGGGCTTTGCCGTCGTCGCCCAGGAGGTGCGTGAACTCGCACAGCGCTCTGCGAGTGCCGCCAGGGAAATCAAGGAGCTGATCTCCACCTCCTCCGCCMAAGTTACGACCGGTGTGCAGCTTGTCGGCGAATCCGGCATTTCGCTCGAACAAATTGTCGAGCAGGTCATCGCCATGAGTTCGACTGTTGCCCAGATCGCCGTTGCGGCTCGTGAACAGGCAGCAAGCCTGCGAGAAGTCTCGGCTGCCGGCGACCAAATGGACAAGGTGACCCAGCAAAATGCCGCCATGGTGGAAGAAACCACGGCAGCCGCCCAGAGCTTGACCCAGGAAACCGAGAACCTCGCCGATCTGGTACAACGGTTCAGAACGCGGCATGCGGCGCAATCTGCGCATCGCCACTATGCGATGGCGTCTTAAGTGCCTGGGCGATATAGCCTGTGAAATGTCTGAGCCCGCCGCGCGATAAGCAAGGCGGGCTCAAGCTCCGGTGACCCGCGTGAACACCTGAGCTGCGGCCTTGGAGACCGCACTAATAAATGAATGACGAGGAGCTATGTTCCCGCGATAGGCCCCGTGGGCGGCATGATCGCCGTTATCCCGCCTGATCCTTGCGCGGGAAACCGCGCCTACTTCAAAGGGCTCGCATAGAGGCCATGCAAATGCGCGTTATGCATCCTTTTGACTCCTGACGCGTTCTCCTGTGATCCAGCGACCGTAGGAGAGATGGGATGTTCACGCGCGAGCGCACCGCTTCCGGAAACGACAACTGCGACTTGTTTCCCCATCAGGGAGGCAGCCATGAACACTTCTAACCGGCCGGATGGCTTTCGCACCCATGCCGAGTTGCAGGCTCATCTCGCCGCGCTCGAGGCTGATGCACCGGCGGAAGAAGGCGTTCAAAGCTCCATTGACGACATGGGCGCCGAACGACAGCGCCTTGACCATCTCAAAAGTGAGATCGCCAACCTCAGAGATGAGATCGAAAATCTGCGAGTTCGATTAGGTGCCGTTGCGCAGCAGACAACAACCGTCGTCAAATCGAACCTCGATTGGGCAGACGCGAGCGCGCACGCCCAGCTCGGCCGCTATCCATGGGCAAAACTGGCGGGCGCGATGGCAACGACTTTTATCTGTGTCCGACTGTTCAAGCGATTGCCGCTCGGAAGGGTCGCAAGCATGGCGATACCACTGATCATTGGTTGGCCTGATGAAAAGTCACGGTAGCAGTTCGATTGAAACGTCGCGGTGGTCTCGGCGGAGTTTTCAATCAGTAAGTATGTACTTGTTGATTGTGCCTTCAATATCCGGACATGAGCAGCATCTGAGCTTAAGGTCGCACCTGGCTCGCCGTCAAAAGTGGGCTTTGAAGCTCTCGTGATCCTCTGCGAGCCAATCAAATCGTCCCGCAGGCGGCCGGGCGTGCTCAAGCGTCCGGAGGAAAATGCTCAGGTCGGGTCGAGCTGAACGTAACGCGCGAGACCCTTGTCCGATTGATTGAGGAGGGTCATCTGAAACGACGCAACGGTGACGGCGCAGCCGGATGCTCGACAAGGGCTCGGTTCTGCAGTTTGCCGCCGAGCACAGGACTGCCAGCGAATTCTTGAGCATGGCGTCAGTCTCGATGAGATGATTGCAGTCATGGCGGAGAACGGCTTCGATCCCATCTTATCCCGACGTCCGAAGAAGGAGTTCCGTTCGGTCAATACAATCTACCGCTAGAATGCCGCCAATATCGCGTTTCTCGTTACCTATGATCCTGGGAAACGCATGCTGAATTTTGAGGGGAAGCGCGACGCTGCGAAGTTGGACACGATCGACTTGTTCGTTGTCGACGAGGATCGGTCAATTGCCCGGTTGGAAGAGGCGTTGGTGTCGTTGATTGAGAAGACGCCAAGGCGACGGTGAATTTTTTCGACCAAACTCGCGAAAACGGACATTGAACGCTCGTTGAGACGGATGAATTCGGCCATTAAACAGCAAAACTTGACGGATTAATGCTCTTAAGTGGTAAAAATTGACACATACTGTCGGTGTCACGTTGTTAAGTCGTAAAAATTACCAAAAATCGGTTCTTGAAGCGTTTTAAGGTGATAAATTGCCTGTGTTTGCTGAATTCGTTCTCTCCACAACGGCGACTTCCAAAACAATTGCGAGGGGTGTGGAAGCAAAACAGCTCCGTGGGCTCGGCGGCCGCTTGTACACGACTAACATGCGCGACGACCCTGAGCAGCTTGTGAAACGAAAGCTTTGGGACATCGTAGCTGTTTCGGTGCCGAACTCAGTGATCGTTGACAGGATAGCTTTCGAGCGAAAGCCTGCGGCCGACGGTTCTGTTTTTTTGGTTGGCCCAACAAACCGAGAGATCGAATTACCCGGAGTTACGTTGAAGGTGCGCAAGGGTCAGCCTTTGCCGGAAGATGATCAACCGATGAGGTCTGGGCTTTACATCTCGTCGCAGGCTCGAATGCTCGTCGAGAATATGGTGCAGTCACGAGCGAGAAATGGCGTGGCTCGAACGGTATCACGTCAGGAAGTGGAAGGGTTTCTTCTTCAACGCCTGCGTAACGACAGGGAAACGGGTCTTGACGGTTTGGGTGTTCTACGGGACCGGATCAAGGCAGTCGGCAAAGCGCTGAACCTAGAATCCAATGCAACTGAACTAGACGGAATGATCGGAACATTGCTCGGCACAAAAGATGTCGAGCTTACGTCGCCATTGGCAATTTCTCACAAACTCGGAACGCCTTATGACAGCAAGCGTGTTAACCTGTTCAACACGCTGCACGACGTATTGCGTGGTCGAGCACCGGCCGCACCTCGCCTCACGAGGGAACAGGATCAAGGATTGCTTCACGGTAAGCGGTGTGCCGCTGGCACATTGAATTCGCACCTCTATCAACATGCAAATGCGGCGCGGGTATTTTGCAAGGATCACGCTTGATTACTTGATGGCCCATATCTGGCTCATGCGGGTCGAATTTTGTAGAAATCAGGACGGATAGTCGCTAGATATTTCCCACAGCGCGTGCTGCGGTGCTGCGGGTTCCCCCGAAATCCACGGAGACTACGATCAACCTCTCACAAGGAGCGCGAACCCATGTCTTCGACGATGTCCAAGGGCCGCATTCAATCCACTCTCCGCCACTTTCTCGATAACGAGGCATCAGGCGGTATCATCCTGATGTTTGTTGCCGCACTGGCAATCGCGACAGCAAATTCGCCGATGGCGGACGCGTATTTCGATATCCTGCATGTCTATATCGGGCCGCTCAGCATCCAGCACTGGATCAATGACGCACTGATGGCGGTCTTCTTCTTGCTGGTGGGACTGGAAATAAAGCGAGAGATGCTAGACGGCCAGCTATCGACCTGGAGCAGACGTATCCTTCCAGGAGCCGCCGCCGCCGGAGGGATGGTGTTTCCGGCGCTGTTCTACATCTACTTCAACTGGACCGATGCGTCCGCGCTCAGGGGATGGGCCATTCCGACGGCGACCGACATCGCTTTTGCGCTCGGCGTGCTGTCGCTGTTCGGGAAACGTGTCCCGGCATCGCTGAAAATCTTTCTAGCCGCGTTGGCAATCATTGATGATCTCGGGGCAGTCATCGTAATTGCACTGTTCTATACCGCCGACCTCAACCTGCTGGCACTTTCCGGTGCGGCTATTGTCGTCGGTAACCTAATCATCTTTAACCGGATGGGCGTGAAAGCACTGTGGCCCTACTTGGTGCTGGGTGCGGTGCTCTGGGTTTTGGTGTTCTCATCCGGTGTCCATGCTACGCTGGCGGGTGTCGTATTAGCGCTGACGATCCCTTTGAAACTCACGCCGGGCACTCCGGAAGCCACGCACGCAGAATCTCCTCTCCATAAATTGGAGCACTATCTGCACAAGCCCGTTGCGTTTGCCATCGTGCCGATCTTTGGGTTTGCGAATGCGGGCGTCTCGTTTGCTGGGGTCTCCATGTCGGTCTTTACCGAGCCCCTGACCATGGGTGTCGCCGCAGGGCTGCTATTCGGGAAACTGGTCGGTGTTCTCGGCACCGTGGCAATCCTTGTAAACCTTAAACTCGCCGAGCTTCCTGCAAAAGCGAGCTGGGGACAGATGGTCGGGGTAGCTCTCTTGTGCGGTATCGGCTTCACCATGTCTCTGTTTATCGGATTGCTGGCATTCAACGATCCGAACGTGCAGGATCACGTGAAAATCGGTATTCTGCTGGGTTCACTGACATCGGGCTTGATCGGTGCGGTTTTGCTCACCGCATTTGGCCGTCGGTCCGAGACGTAGATCGGGTGCTCCACGGTAGCAGGTCGTCGATCTGACTCTGCTTGTGGCTGTTGACAATGGCGGCGACCAAGCCCGTCGACTTCCGCAAAGGTCACGACGGGCTGGCGGCGCTGGTCGCCGCGAACTCCACCGCATCCTGAGGTGCTGGCAGAACCAGCTTGCCCTGCCGTGCCATCGTTMGCCAAGTCGAGAGGTGGTTTGGCTTTAGGCCGTGGCGTTCTGCAACTTCATTCACCAGCGCTCCCGGCCGAAGGCTCTCCGAAACGATCTGCGCCTTCACCTCGTCTGGCCAATGCCGATGCGGCTCACGTCCAGACTTCCTGGTCGTGAGAAACTCCAGTGTACTCTCCATGGAGAAACTCCCTTTGCTCACCCATGGAAAGCGGATCACAGATCAGCGCGGCGAGGACAACGTGGGAGCGGGACACCGGTTACGCTTCACGCCGCCTTCTTCGAAGCCTATTTCTCCAACTTCAATGAAGGAACAGAGTTTGAGATTGGAGAAGCGGAGGATATCATTTTTGGAGGGCGCATCCACAATGACCGACCTGCGGATGCCCATGATATTCGTGGGACTTTCGACATCGTTTCTAGCCGTGAGGAGATGGCTAAGACGCCAAAAAAATTCGAAGAACTGCTCGGTCTCCTAAAACAGAGGCATGCGCTTATGTTGGGCGGCAGGTCGGAGACCATGCCGGGAGAGTTCAAGTCCAAGTCGAACCGGGCAGGGGTGACGACATTCGTCAGACCCGACGAAGTCATCGGCACCTTGGAAAAAGGCTTCGAAATTTACAGTCGTCTCGATACTCCGTTTGATCGAGCCGTCTTTATGATGTTCATGATAGCCGTGGTTCATCCATTTTCGGACGGCAACGGAAGATCGGCACGAATTATGATGAACGCCGAGCTTGCTGTCGCGAACGAGTCACGCATTATCATCCCAACGATATATCGCTCGAATTGCCTGGAAGGGCTGAGCCTGATGTCCACCCACGGTGACCCGGACACTCTCATTAGGACTTTGGACTTCGGCCAGAGGTACGTCCACAGCTTCCATTGGTCGAACCTTGATCAGACGATGGATGTTCTCAAAAAGACCAACGCCTTCTTGAGGCCGGAGGAAGGGGACCGCAACGGTATCCGTCTGCGTTTGCCCAGGGCAGTCGATTTTGCTCGCGACAACGATGAAAACGATGGTGGCGGCGGAGCTTCTGGTGGTGTCGGACGCCCTCAAAGCGATGTGCGGCCTGATCGCCCGGACCCGGAGAGAAAGGACGGCTGAACGTCAGGCTGACGTCTTCACCGCGATCGCTGTTTTTGCCGCCTTTGTTTCTCCGCGACACTTCATTCTCCAGACACGCGTCATGGGACTCACCGAGCGTCCCAGTGACATCGACGACATCGCTCGCACTCTAAATTGTGTCCTTAGCCATGAAGCGATCGCTGTTCGTGTGAGCGATGTAGGTCGATCTCAATGGAATCAGAAAGTGCCTATTCAGAGGTACGTGGGGACCGACACCTATCCCCGCCTTTCGTTCATTCCCGATGAGATATCAGCGCATAAATATACGCCGCCATTGCCGCGGCGCCGACAGCCAGAAGGGGCCGTTCCCTCACGCGCTCCCGAAAATCAGCAAGCATGCTTCTCGCCGTCGATGGAGAGTCCGAAAACCCCGCAGCCTCTACATCACGCTGCCCATCGTCACCTCGACCTCGCTCAAAGGCGACACGATCGCTGATCAGCCGAGCGCCCGTGTTGGCCGAGGGACTAGCCTGACGTTTCACCCGTTGGGCCTCCTCCGCATCCGCGCGTCCTGAAGGAATGTCGCTGCGGGTCACGGACACTGGGTCCGATGCCGGGAAGGTATTTTCGAGGCCCACATCGAGCTCACCCTTATTGGCCTTTCGCCGCTGTGCAGCCTGTTCCCGCCTCATGGATACCACTGCGGGAGATGTCTTCGAGTTGTCAGGCATGATTTTCTCTCCTTGGTGTCCGTGAGATGCATTGCTGTATTCCTTGCGATGAGAACAAAACTCGGCTGGCGGCTCACGGTTCCCTGGCCTCACAGGTGCGGGGTGTGGCGTGCAGGAACAGAATTTTTCCGGTGCAAGCGTTAGTCTGCGTTTTGCCTTTGACGGAACGCGATTTCGAAACAGCTCGTTCGGTCGCAGTAAGCGTCCTCCTTGCGAAAATCGCGGTCCCTATGTCAAAGTTAATTGGCGCGCCGGATTTTTTGCCTACTGTCTGATGAAGGAGTTTGACCTCTGATAGGAGGACGGGATGTTCCAGGCATCTGGCGGCTGGATGCCGCCGCTTTATCCGGAAGACGTTATGATGATGCAGGCTCTTCTGAGAGATTACTGCGAGGATCGGTGTTGCGAGAAAGCGGGCGCGGAAGCCCAGGAGGCGGCGCGAGAGCTTGTCCATTGGTTTCAGATCGGTGTGACCAAGCAAAGCCAGCTCCGCAAGTTGCTCTATTTACGGGCGTGGCATTAGTCGGGAGAAAATGTATGGCGGACGCGATAGCCAGTGCGGATAGTGATTGCAATCCGCACTTTGAATATTCTCCCTTGTCTCGGCCGTATATTACCGAGGGAACAAGTGTGGTCGTCGAAATTTTTCGACCGTTCGGTGAGAGCCGTGGATGGAATCTTCAGGTGATCGATGAAGGGCTCGATATCACGGTGTGGATGGATGTGTTCGACACGGACGTGGAGGCGTTTGAACAATTCCTCCAGACGGTCGAACTCGAAGGCATCGACTCGTTCGCTGCGGCGCCCATCAAACCTTTGAATTGACGTGTTTGGCACCGTCTCTCGGATCGACGCGGCTGCCGTCACCAGCCGTCTGGCCGCGGACTGTTGATGCAAGCAACGAAAGCTTATGCGTTCGGCGAGCTTGCCTTGTAAAGCACCACACGGTTTCGGCCAGACTGCTTGGCAATGTAGAGGGCCTTGTCAGCCCGGTTCTGAAGCTGCTCCGGCGAGGCGGTATTGATGTGCGGTATGTAAACGACCCCGATGCTGACGGTGACGCACGACGACATTCCAGATGCAGGATTCGGAAGGGAGGCAGTTTCTACACCTTCTCGAATTCTTTCGGCGACAGCGATTGCCTCTTCCTCGTTCACACCGGGAAGCACAATCAGAAACTCTTCGCCGCCATAGCGTGACACACGGTCGCGATTTCCTCTCATGCTGCTTTGAATAATGCCGGCAACTTTTACAAGGCAACGGTCTCCCTCGCCATGGCCGAGACTGTCGTTCAGCAGCTTGAAATGATCGATGTCGCACATCAGCATGGCAATCCCCTCTGTAGGTTGGCTATCCCCACTCCAGAGACGATTGAGCATTTCCATCATCCACCTTCGGTTGGCGATGCCGGTCAGGGGATCCGTTCTCGCAAGAAGTTCGAGCCGAGCATTCGCATCCGCCAATTCCGCCACTCGGCTCTTGTCGCGCAGTTCAAGAAGGAAGGTCTTCTGGGCTAAAATCGTCATGGTGCGCCGGGCAACCACCGTTGCGACGATGCCGCTGGCGAAGAACAGCGTTGCGGCCTCCGAGCTTCCCAATTCGACATTCGGGTTGTACATCTGGAAAAACAAATAGAGACCAAGCGCCATGACTGCGATCATCGTCGTCCACACCAGCGGTATGGCAAAAATGATGATCGCGGTAATGGCCACGAACAGCATGATGGTCAAATGCCGTTCGTAGAACTCACCTCCCGCATTCACGCCCACGAGCGCTACGGAGAGGAGGATAAAGAACATACCGACAATCAAGACGATCCTTTGGAGCTCAAAAGCGCGCGGGATTTTCCAGATGAAGGCAGTGGCCAGAGCGGCCGGAGGGAGGATGCAGGCCGGCGCAAGCATCGACAGCACGATCGCCTTTGGAAGCAGGATGGCGTTGAGGCCCAATGTCAGCACATCTATCAGCGCGACCCAGATCATCCAGGAACGAATGATCTTAGCCGTTCGAAACCAGGAGCGTTCTTGAAAGAGGCGATAAAGCTCACCTTTTAGCCTGATATCGCGGGTTCGCCCTCTCAGAAAGAGTTCTACCTCGGCCATGATAACAGGGTTTGGCGCCTGGAGTGGCATCTGTGTGGGCGCGTCCATAGAACTCGCCGAGACTTTGTTCTCCTGTACATCCATTCTCGTCAACATAGGGGAGCATCTGTCGCAGGCAAGAATGATGAGGTGAGACCAAGGGTGTCACTTGGCTTAACATCCCCGACCTTTTGGCCGTATGGGTGTTGCGCCGGATATGACCTGCATTTTGCCCACACCGCTACTAGGATGAACGGTATTGCTCGGAAAGCCCGAATTGCTCTCACCGCTTGTGACCTTGCAACACGGACAAAGCCATTGCGGAAAGTCTACAGCCACCCCATAATTAGGCCAAGGAGATCATGATGCGCAACCGCCAAAACCTACCTGAGCATGACGAGCGGTTCATTCAGCGTCAGCTCGAATCCGGTCGTTACCATGACCGCAATGAAGCCATCCATGCCGGCTTGCGCATGCTCGAAGAGTTCGAAGATGGTCTTGAGCGCTGGGTCCACGACGAGATCCCGGGCCGGTACGCAGAGCTGCAGCGCCATCCGTCCAAGGCGGTTTCGTTCGAGGATGCCCGAGCCCGCTTCGAAAACAAGCACCGGGACGCGCTGGCAAAAGCCAAGTAGCGGATGGATTACCGTGTCCGACTACACGAGCTGGCCGAGGCCGAGCTTGACAAGATTTTTGACGATATCACCGCCGAGGCTGGGCCGATTATCGCCGGCAACTATGTCGGTGGCATTTATGAACTTATCGACGGGTTCAGGACGCTTCCAGAGCCCGGGACCGTCCGCGACGGGCCGGTGGCGGGATTGCCGGTTACCGCCGCAGCGCGTCTATCGCGTTCATCGTCGAAGGCGACCAAGTGACGGACCTGGGTGTTTTCCGGCGCGGCCGAAACGTCACGGCGGAAATGCTCAAGAATCGCCTCTAGCCGGATAGCAATGGGTAGTCGCGAAGCTGGGAGTGTGTGACCTGCCGACGCTCTTAACACGGACCTTCCGGCACCTGCATCTTTTTTCCTGCGCCTGCGTTCTGCAGACGAAGCAAGCTGGAAGGACGCATCTCATGAGCAAGCGTGAACTCATCGATATCGGCGCCGACAATCGCTACGTTCGCCGAAACGAAAAGGCTCAATTCGAGCAGAGTGCCGATATCGGTCCGACGCTTCCACCAGATTGTCTCTATCGGGCCAAGTGCGGAGCCAAGCCTGGCGAAGGCGATCGCGGCGCCCGCAATTCGAGGCGCTGACGTCGTTGAAGCTCGCAAGTTTCAACGTCAACGGCATCAACGGTCGCCTCGACATTCTCCTCCGGTGGTTGGCGCAGGCCTCGCCGGATGTGGTCTGCCTTCAGGAACTGAAGGCGCCCGACGAGAAGTTTCCTTGGCGCGCAATCGAAAAGGCTGGATATGGTGCCATCTGGCATGGCCAGAAAAGCTGGAACGGCGTTGCCGTTTTGGCAAGGGGACACGATCCGATAGAGACGCGACGCGGACTTCCGGGCGATTTGGATGATACGCACAGCCGCTACATCGAGGCAGCGGTCAACGGCATACTTGTCGGCTGTCTTTATCTCCCGAACGGCAATCCGGCGCCCGGGCCAAAGTTCGATTACAAGCTGCGCTGGTTCCAGCGCCTCACCGCTTATGCCGAAGAGCTGCTCGCGTTGGAAATACCTGTCGCGCTCGTCGGCGACTTCAACGTCATGCCGACCGACCTCGATGTCTATGCGCCTGAGCGCTGGCGCGATGATGCACTGTTTCGGCCGGAAGTGCGAGCCGCCTACCGTGATCTCGTCTCTCAAGGATGGACCGATGCATTGCGTCATCTATTCCCGGATCAGCGCGTCTACACATTTTGGAAGTATTTCCGCAACGCCTTTGCCCGCAATGCGGGTTTGCGCATAGACCATCTCCTGCTCAGTCCTCCATTGGCGGACGATCTATTACGGGCAGGTGTCGATAAGTCGATCCGCGCTTTGCCTCATGCAAGCGACCACGCCCCGGTCTGGATCGAACTTAGAGACTGAATCTCTCATCTGACCGGCGGGGAAGCGAAGCTGACGACGCAGGGCACGGGGCGCCACTGCTTCTGTCCGGAAGCGTTCGCGAAGCGCCTTAGTGATGATCGTCATCTCCCTCGTGCTCGTGCTTCAGCCATGAGCAGAGTTCGGCAGGCAGCAGCTTCTCGTAAGCGTCGTCGCTGCCGACAAACGCGCCCAGGTTCCTGGCGCTCACAAAGCCCACGTTCGGAAATTCCTTTGCAGCCGCACGGAGGAAGCTGAACTCGTCGTCTCCGATCCCGACCATGACATAGTAGATCTGCGACTGCGCGTGCTCGGCATCGCTAAGAAGACGCCATGCGGCTTCGTGGTCCGAGTTCTGCCCGTCCGTCAGGAAGTAGTTGATGGCTGGAACGCCCGAGCGCGTTTCCTCGCCAAGCGAGTCGCGCTTCATGCCGAAGATCATTGCGAGAAGGCCGCCGGCGTTATGCTCTTCGAGCAATCCGTAGGTCATCAGGTTGGAGCGAATGACCGGAGCATAGTCCGTGCCTCCCCAGAGGATGCGTTTCAGCAGCGGGTTGCCGGTGATTTCGCGCTCGACATAGTCGGCATAATTGTTAGCCGTTGCCGGAGTAATAGATGCGATTCTATCGGTGTCGGAAAAGACCCATGTGTCGATACGGCCGTCATCGTCGAAGTACAAGGCAACCGGGAGCACCCGCTCGAGCGCCGATTGCACGATGCCGGATGAGAATAACTCCGCCATGGAGCCTGACACGTCGATGTTCAGTCCCACCTGCGCCGGGATGCGTTCGTGGATGCCTTGTTTCTGGAGCACAAAGCCAACCCGGCGGACTTCCTCCTCGGGCTTTTGCAGTCTGAATGTCGTCATGGGTCATCCTTCCATTATGAGTGTGTTTCGTAAGCGGGTGTGGAGCTGCTTGAGGCGAGGGAGGCCGTCGGCCGCGGCATGGGCATCTGATGCGCGCGCCATCAACGCGGCCGAATAGGCGGTTTTCCAAGCCGGCAGTTCTTCATTGACGAGGTCGGAGGCAAAGCGTTCGGTCCCCGCAACGATTGTGTGAATGGATTCAATCATTCGATGCCCGACCGCAACGGACGCCGCCGTCATCGAAAGTGCGGTAATTCGTGCTTCAAGGGCATCGGCCTGGGATGTGTAATGTTTCTCGGTCACACTGTCCTCATAGGTATGCGTAGCTATGTGCCGCATAAGAAAGCGTGCTGCGACAACATGAGCTGCGAGGCCGTTTTCCAAGGATGTGTACTTGTTTCTCAGCGCATTGATCGTGCCGGCCAGCCTTGAAATCTCCGGCAGCCGGGCCTTAAGTCCCTTGGTGATCTCCGTCATTTCTCCATAGCGGCGCGCAAGGAGCCTCTCGGGGTCTTCTCGCATGATGGCACGCAGAATGCCGCCAACGCCGCGTTGTTGCGCAAATACGAGTGCCGGGTCGAGCTGGTCGAGATGCTGCAGAAGATCGCCGCTGAGACGTTTGACCGTCGCGAGCGTATCGTCGTCCGCGAGGGCGAGTTGTTCGTCGGCGAGTCTCCCGTGCCTTTCCTGAAGCGATGCGCCGAACCGCACGACATCGTCGAAATGATGATCGTCGAGGTTCGTCGCATCGATGAGCTGCATCGCGCTGCGAAGCACTGCCTCCGCGGCGTCCGGCTCGATCTCTCGCAATCCTGATATGGTGCATTCGATGCGCCGACGTATCTCACCATCCGCGACGATGCGAGGGAAAGTACCCTTAGCCGCCGGTTGATGAGGAGAGCCGAAGAGCACGCGCGGTTTTCCACCCGAGTTTTCGAGGCCTGCTTCCTCAGTCGGCGTGCGCTCCCCAAAGAGAATTTTGGGAGACGTTTTGCGATGCCGGTCGCCGTCGTCGTCCCCCGGTCCCACGGCATCCGGCTCCTTCATCCCAAATAGGCGTTGATGACTTCACCCAGGCCGGCATTCGACCCCGCACCGACGGCGTGGAACTTCCACGAGCCGTCTGATTGTTTAAGAAAGGACGCGACCTGTATTGTCGTCTTTCCCGCGAATTCGGCCGTGAGCTGATATCGGCAGAGTTCGTCGTCCATGGCGTCGCAGACCTCGATGTAGGCGTTCTTCACCTTCCCGAAATCCTGGCGTTTGCGTTCGGCGTCATGAATGGTCGCCCAGACCGCCAGTTCGGCGACGTCGGTCGGCAGCTTGGCGAGGACGATCTTGAATTCCTCCCTGAAGCCTTCGCCGTGGTGTCCGCCTTCCTTGTCATCATCGTCGTCGGCCCGCACAGGCCCACCGCGACCGGTGCGGTCGTCGCGCTCGTGCCACATGGAGCCGTCGTCGGTCTGGAACGAGCCGTCGGGATTCTTGAAGAGAGAGCCCTCGGGGTTGCCGGGGCTGCGCACGAAGGCGTAGCAGAGCGCATGCGAACCGTCATTATAGAGCCGGGCACGGTTGGCGTCGCCGCCCGGATGAATAAGCGCGAAGCAGTGAACGTCGAGATCAAATGCCGGGCCGGAGCCTTCTGGTGGATCCCACACAAGTCCGGAATGGACGAGTTCCATCTCCTTGTGAATCTGAAACGACTGACCCTTCGCAAGCTTGAATGTCGCCATGCGTTCTTCACTCCATGTCTTAAATCGGGCGGTCGGTGACGAGCTGCCGGGCCTGCTCCAGCTTTACGCGGGCGGCGGAGTAGCGCTGCTTGTTCTGCTCGCCTTCGGCGAGCACCTTGTCGGCGATCGAGCGCAGGCGCTGCGCTGTTTCAAGCACCAGGTCCGCATCCGCCAGGCGCGTCTCGCCCGAAGCCTTCGCCGCGTTCACGGACACGTCCTCCAACACCTGCAGTCCATACCGCTGGAGCGAAGAGCGAAGCTCCCGGCGCATTTCGTTCATCTGCTGAATCGACTGCATCTGGAACAACACATGTAGTCGAATAAGGATCGATTTGATGTCGTTGAACTCGGCGTTTGCAGACGAAACCGTTTCCGCAAGCGTCGCAAGCGCGGCACCGCGGGCGATGCCGATAGAGTCGAGATTGGCCGGCGCCTTGGCATAGATCGTTTCAAGCACCAAAACCCGGTTCTGGAAAATATCCAGCTTCTGTGCGAATTCACGCGCCGTCTGGATACGCAGTGGATCCCCGGCGGCGGCCTCTTCCTTAAGTCGCATCAGATCGCCTTCGGCCTCTGCGATTATCAGCCGCCCAGCCTCGACGAACTTGCCGAGGGACACGATCGAATCCCGATAACCATTGGCGAGCTGGCTCATGCGTGACACGTCGGTGACCAGCTTTGAGCTCTCCTGATTGACCCGGGCTTCCATAGGCTTGATGAGGTCGCTCAGAGATTTGGTCTTGCTCTGCAGAATGCCGCGCACCTCGTCGGTGACGCGCTTCAATCTATTGGCCGGATCCCGCAATCCAATGGCGATCAATATTCTATCGAGAAAGCTGCCCTTGAGCTTTTCGCGGATGCTGTTTTCGAGAGTTTTCAGGTCGGCGTCGTTGATCCCGTCGCGTACCGTTCGAAACAATTCGAAAAGGACGGGAGACTGGGCGTTCGTTATCTGGGACAGAATTTCGTCCAGCCGTGAGCCGAAGCCGCTGATGGCCTCCTGGCCGAACGTTACCAGACCGCTTGGTTCCGCTGTTTCGAGACGGAATTTCTCCGCAATCACTTCCGCATCCGCGCGGTTCTCGGGAGAAAGGACAATGGTGACTTTGGCGGGCAACCCGCCCGACGTCACCGTCCTTTGAAACTGATCGTCGACTATTTCCGTCCTCCCCCAGGCTCTGATGGCCATTGCTCGAATGACGCGAACTTAGCCGAGAGCCATATGGAAGACAATGATAACGTGTATTTTTTGCGAGTAAGGAAAAAGTAGCCACGTTCGAATGCTGCTGGTTAACCAATACAAGCGTCTGTGTTGCAAAAATACACACGGCTCACCAAAAGCGAGCACGAATCGACGCTGCGGCAATTCTAACTATCCGTGTGTCGAATGAAGTCTGCTATTGGACAGGTCAAGCCGATGACCGGCCGCACTGTCTAGGTGCTCTTTCATGATTTTGATGATTTTTCGGTGAGCAAGTGCCTCTTGCTCAATCGAGCAGTTGTGACCTTTAGGAAGCTTCGCATGACGTTTGTTGTTTTGAATGACGTGTTTTCCGCCAAGAATCTCGCATCCGCAATTCTGGTGTCATCCGCTCTTTATGCGTCGTCTGGCATGGCCCAAGAGCAGCCGGCGACAGTTGCGACCGCGCCGGCCAACGCGGGTGCTCAACAGAATTCCGCCACGGCACCTGCCGGTCAAACACCTGCTGGTCAGCAACAGCCGGCATCGCAAGCCCGCGTACAGAAATTTGACGGCTGGTATTACCGCTGTGTCGATGGCAAGGCCGCCGACGGTTCGGCGACGACAAGTTGCGAAGTGGCCCAGATTGCGACGGTGAAGCAGGGAGAGCAGGACGTCAACATCCTGACCTTGGCGATCGCCAAGGCGCCGGCACCCGCTCCGGCTCCGTCGAAGAAGGAGAGCAAGACGGCGCAGAGCGATCTCGTGCTGACGACGCTTGTGCCGCTCAACATGTATCTGCCGGCAGGGCTCAGCATCGACGTGAACGATAAGCCCGTCGTCCAGCTTACCTATCGCAATTGCAACCAGGCCGGTTGCTGGTCGCAGCAGAAACTGGATGCAAAAATGGTTGCGGCACTTTCAAAGGCGGCGGACGGGGTCGGTCACGTGCAGATGATGAATGGCCAGAAGGTCAACATCAAATTCTCCTTGAAGGGACTGGCCGCGGCACTGGATGCGCTGCAGAAGCCCGCTTCCAACTAACGGCACGACGCGAACGATCCCATGACATCGGCCCGGCAACCGACGGCTGCCCGACACAGCCTTGCCTCCACGGCATCCCTTTCCATCGTGCGTGTCATTGTGCTGCTCACGACAGCTTTGGCGGCGTCGATGGCGGCTGCGCAGCAATCGCCGAATGACGATTTTGCGCGTCGGCACGCACAGCAGAATGAACAACAGCGTCTCGATGCGCTACGCAAGAGCACGCCGAAGCCGTCAGAGGCGCCAACCGAGCAGCAGGGAGCGGGAGCGAAAAAAGGCGGCCCCTGTTTCGCGGTTACTGATGTCCAGGTGGAGGGCGTCACGCGATTAAGGGGCGCCGATGTCGGCAGGGTCACCGCCCCCTACCGCAACCGCTGCGTCGGTGTCGGGGAGATCAACACGCTGCTGCGGGACCTGACCCAGCTCTATCTCGACAGGAGCTTCGTGACCTCGCGCCTCTACGTGCCGGCGCAAGACATTGCCAAGACGAAAACATTGCGTCTGGTCGCTGTCGAGGGAACGCTGTCCGACATCTATATCAACGGTAAGCCGGCACCTGTTTCCGGTGTGATGGGTTCCGGCATGCTTGCCACCGCCTTTCCCGGCCTGAAGGACCATATCGTCAATCTGCGCGACATTGAGCAGGGCCTCGACCAGATCAACCGGCTGAATTCCAACAATGCCAAGACGGCAATGCTACCGGGAAAGACGGACGGAACGTCGATTCTCAACATCGAGAACAAGCCCAGCCATCCCTGGCACCTTTGGGTCGGCAACAGCAATCTCGGTCAGGCGCAGACTGGCTATTCCAAGAGCTCGGCCTCCATCGGCTACGACAATCTCTTCGGGGTGAATGACCAGTGGAGCTTCAGCTACGAGCACACGGGTCCGAACTATCCCTGGCACGACGACGGCCAGGGCAGGAGCGATAGCTATACTGGCAATGTCAGCGTCCCCTATGGTTATTGGACGCTCTCGGCAAACGGTGCCTTGTACGGCTATGACAGCTCGGTTCCTGGCAATTTCGGGACGCTGCAGACATCGGGCGACTCTAAGCAGCTCGGCATCGGTGCCGACCGGGTTATCTTCCGCGACAAGGATTCGATCACCACCTTCAACAGCGGCTTGACCTACAAGGAAACCAACAATTTCTTGCTCGGCAGCAAGATCGAGGTCGGCAGCCGCAAGTATACTGTCGGTGATCTCGGCATCTCGCATTCGCGGCGCATGCTGGGGGGCCTCTGGGTCTTCGATCTTTCCTACAACCAGGGCCTGAACCTCTTCGATGCCGTCGATCCGGGCGATGCCGGAGCCGGCAATGCCGATCCGCGGTTTTCGAAGTTCACCGGCACCATCACCATGACCCGGCCGTTCCAGCTCGGCGAACAGCATTTCGAGGTCAATTCAGTTCTGACGGGACAATATTCCCCGGACAATCTGTTTGGAGCCGAACAGATCTCGCTCGGCAGCTATTCCACCGTCCGCGGCACGCGCGAAAGCATGCTGTTTGGCAACAACGGCTTTTTCACGCGCAACGACCTAGTCTGGCGTGCCCAGCCCTTTGCCGACAATGCGGCGCTTTCGAAAATGTTCGGCGAGTTCCGCCCCTACGTCGGGCTCGATTACGGCCGGATCGCCTCTGAGACGCGCCATCAGATCGAGGGTGGCGACATGCTCGGCTGGACGGTCGGTGCGAAGCTCGCGGGCGGCAATCTCAATCTCGACATCGGCTATTCCGACGTGCTGGCCGGCACTGTCGATAAAAAGGATGGGGGGCTTCTATTCGTCAGCTCCTCCGTAAAATGGTAACCAGAATTTAGAGGAAAATCATGGCTTTATTCATTCGGAAAGATAACAAGACGACCTTTTCGCTACCCGCGGCTGCGCTTCTCTGTTGCGCCATCGCGCTTTCGAGCTGCGGCGGCCGCGAAGCGCATCCAATTGCCTCGACCAATGTCGGCGACGGCGGCATGGATTGCGGCGGGATCTCGCGCGAATTCGAAGCCAACGAACGCCAGATCCTCGCGACCGTCAAGGAACGCTCGCAGGCTCAAGGCAAAAACGTCATCCTGGGCGCCACCGGCGTTCTTCTCTTCTGGCCGGCGCTGTTCTTCATGGATCCCAAATCCCCGGAAAAGATTGAGATCGACGCCTTGCGCAATCGCAATCGCGTACTCACCGAGATCGCCCTGGGCAAGCGCTGCCCGGCGCCGAAGTCTCAGTTGAGCGATGTCTACAAGAAGCTCGACGGCGGCGTGAAGACAGCCCCGGCCAAGAGAGACGGCTGAGGTGGTGTAATGATGTCCATGCGTTTGATGTCCGATATCAGCGATTTCAGCGTGCGGTTGATGCGGAGCGTATCCTGCGTAATCGCCTTGCTCCTCGTGACGATGCTTGCCTCCTGCGTTGCCGCTGATCCCCGGCTTGTCGCTGCGCTTCAACAAAGTTCGGTGCGTGAGATACGCATCGAGACGGCGCCTGATGTCAAGATGACGGGCCTGTTCACCGAAGGCAAACCAGATCCGCAGCTGCCAACGGTGCTCAGAGTGCTGAAAGCGAGTATGGAAAAAGAACTAATTGGCCTTCCCGGCGGCCCGACGCGGGCCCGGTTGGTCGTTACTCTGCATGTGGTCGACTTGGCTTCCAAGGCCGGACGTATTCTCATTCACAGCGACAGCCAAATTTCCGGGACGGTCAGGCTGGAAGATGTGAATTCGGGACGACTCATTGCGGAAAAGCCCGTCGTCGCGGCCGGTAACAGTGGTATGCGGGGTGAGGGGCTTGGAATATTCGTCGCAATGGCCGTCAATGCGGCAGAGGCAGCGGGACCGGATGATATTCTGGCGCAACGCCTTTCAAATGCTTTCACTCGCCAAGTTAAGCTGTGGCTGCTGACGAAGAAGTAAGACAAGCCACAGTTTGCCCCGCCGATAGGCGGGGCGTCCACATCGCCGTGCGCAAGACCTGAAGCACCTGCGAAAAAATCAGCCAACACGCGTATTCTTCTCCGCATTGACTATAGTTTTTGGTGCAAAATTCACACTGGCTTTACCAAATTCACGCGAACTCTCCAAAATTTACTCTCCATATCCGTGTGGTGAATTGACGTTTGCCACGAAGTCCATCAAGACAAACCATCAATAGGGTGCCGCATGACGCGGTCCGGGCGAGGCAAGATATAGGCGACATTGTCCTGCGAGATCCGCAGAGGTGGCCTAGCCTCAAAAGGGCGAGAGCGTATCGTGCGTAAACATTCAGGGCAGGATTCCAGCAAATCGTTCAATGAGCGGATTGTCTTTCGGCCGTCGGCAAGCAATGCCATTCACCGGCTGGCGCGCCTCGGACAGCAATCGCTGGCCGTCACCCTCAGCGCGCTTCTGTTTTTGCAGCCGGCGATTGCCAACGCTCAATCGATATCGGCAAGCACGACGGCGCCTACCGCCAACCAGCCAAGCGTCGGTGCTGCTCCGAACGGCGTACCGCTCATCGATATCGTCACGCCGAACGCCGCCGGCCTGTCACACAACAAATACGACAATTTCAATGTCGGAACCCAGGGCGCGATCCTCAACAACTTCAAGGGCGAGCAGGGCACCTCGAACCTTGGCGGCGTCACGCCGGGCAATCCCAACCTCAATGGCTCGAACCCGGCCTCGGTCATTTTGAACGAGGTGACCAGTTCCAATCGCTCGGCGCTGAATGGTCCAATAGAAGTGTTCGGTGGTCGCGCCGACGTCATAGTGGCTAACCCCAACGGAATAACCTGCAACGGCTGTGGCTTCATCAACACGCCGCATGCCACCCTGACGACCGGTGTACCCACGATCGGCAGCGACGGCAGCCTGACGGGTTTCACCGTCAATGGCGGTGATGTCACCTTCGAAGGAGCAGGGGGTAACTTCGCTGCCAGCCCCGGTGCCGTCGACCTGTTCGACGTCGTTGCGCGCAACATCCACGTCAACGCGCCGATCTATGGCAAGACCGTCCGTCTGACGGGCGGTGCGAGCCAATACAACTATGCGACCGGTGAGGCCACAGCGCTGACCGCCACCTCCGGCACACCGGAATACGCCATCGACGGCACCGCGCTTGGCGCCATGCAGGCCGACCGCATCAAAATCGTCGTCACCGAGAAGGGTGCCGGCGTTAACATGAGTGGCGACATGGCCGCCAATGCCGGCGAACTGTCGCTGTCGGCCGATGGCAAGATCTCGATCGGCAATGCCTCGGGCCAGGGCGTCAGCATCACCTCGAAGAACAAGGTGACGGCGGCCAAGGTGAGCTCGAAGGCAAAACTCGCCATTCAGGCCGATCAGGGTATTACCCTGCAGTCGGTCGCGGCCGACGACGATATTACTGTGTCAAGCGGCAGCGGCCTGTTGAGTGTTTCGGGTGACAGCAACAGCGCCGCCAATCTTGTGATGAGCTCGGCCGGTGGTATTGCCGCCGCCAATGTCACGGCCGGTGGAACGGCGACGCTTTTGGCCTCGGCCGGCAACATCGGTTTGACGGGATCTGCCAACAGCACGGGTGCGCTGTCGATCACCGCGACCTCCGGTTCGATCTCGGCCGCCTCGCTGCTGAGCTACAACAATATCGGCCTCAATGCCGGTCTCGATATTTCCGTTGCCGGCACGGTCTTTGCTCAGGGTACAATTGCCGCTACCGGCCGGTCGATCTCGAGCGGCGCCACCGTCTCCGGTCTCGACATCGCCGCCACCCAGGCGGA
>NZ_JARWLB010000028.1:0-58935 GCF_047445835.1 Rhizobium sp. BR 317
TATGAGGCGACGGTGCTTGCCGATGTTGCCGATGTCACGCCGGCGATGGCTGTCGCGAAGGAAGAGACCTTCGGGCCGGTCGCTCCCCTCTTCCGCTTCAAGGACGAGGCCGATGTCATCGCCCAGGCCAACGACACCKAATTCGGTCTTGCCTCTTATTTCTATGCCAAGGATCTTGCTCGCGTCTTCCGGGTCGCCGAGGCACTGGAATACGGCATGGTCGGCGTCAACACCGGCCTGATCTCGACGGCCGAAGCCCCCTTCGGCGGCGTCAAGCTCTCCGGCCTCGGCCGCGAGGGATCGCGCTATGGCATCGAGGAGTTCACCGAAATCAAATATGTCTGCCTCGGCGGTGTCGTCTGAGGTCAAAAACTAATCCAGGATAGGAGCCCGTCAGCGAAAGACGGGCTTTTCCTTCCACAGGGTCCCCGCGGTGAATTCGGCATATCCCAGAGCATAGACCGCCCGCATATAATTGGTGTTGAACGGATCGAACGTCGAATAGTGAACCTGCGCATCGATCGAGGCGAGATGGAAGCCGGCGCCGGTCAGCCGTGCATAGTTGTAGAGCGCCGTCAGCGCGCTCTGGGTCTGTGATTTGATGAAGATCGAATAGGCCCGCACGATCACCGGAAGAGTCCTGTCAGGCGTGACGGCAAACTCGGGCATGAGCGCATTGTTGACGATCACGTAGAAATCGATGCCCTGCCCTTTGACGGGCATTAGGCGATCGGAACTCGTGAGAAAAGCCTGCGGCATCATGAGGACTTGCGAGGCCGACCCGCCGTCCGAATGCATCTCCTCGAAATGCCGCCCTCCGGACTCGGCCTTGATCATGACTGCCGGATAAACGCCGGGAATACTCGCAGATGCCGTCAGAACATCCTGAAACAGCTTCAAAGCGTCGGGGCGCCCACTATTGGCAATCGCGCCCATGTTCCACATGACGGCGCGCTGGCTATCGAGATTGGTGGTCAGGATGAAGAGGCGGCGGCCCTTGCGATGCTCGGCGGCCACCTGCTGCAGGATCGCCGGCGTGATATAGCGTTCGATCATCCCTCTCAATGGTCCGGCTCGCAGCAGACTCGACCCGAACAGCCCGACGAAGCCCTTGGTCCGGACCAACTCCTGCGCAACGCCGCTGGTATAGAGGTGCACGAGGGTATCGTCATAGGCCGATCCCAGGAAGGCGTAAGGGGCGATCAAGGCGCCGGTACTGACGCCCGTCACGATGTCGAACTGTGGACGGGTCCCCGCAGCACTCCAAGCCGAAAGCACACCGACGCTGAACGCGCCACCCGCACCGCCGCCTGAGATCATCAGGGCGGCGGCTTTTTTGCGCGTCGTCACCGGTGCCCAATCATGGAAATCGCGCGGTGCTTCGTTGAATCGGGCATCGAGATAGATCCGGATTTCGCCGTAGCCGGCAATGGCGGCCTTGCCCGCCTCATTCGCATCGAGAGCCCTGTCGAGGGTCTGCATGCATCCGGACAGGATGAGCAGAAAGGACAGTACGAGAATGAGCGCCCGCATCGGACTGCTGCGAGAAAACCGGATCGATCGGAAGCTCACAGCCCCTCTCCTTCGGACGGCAGGACGCGCAGGCGGCATGACGCCGCCTGCGGGGGGTACACGTCCCGCGGCCTCGTTCCGGGGGGAGGAACGCGACCGAAGAAGTTGCCATGAGCATCGGCAAGTCCTGCTTCTGTTCGGCGCAGATGCATTGGACCAATGACGTCTTGAGAAGGGATCATCTGTGGCTGCGTGCCTGCTTCTGATCGGGCTTGAAAGCGATCGCCTCGCGGTCATTGGATGCCTGCGGCGCCTCGTCGTCGGCACTTTCATGGCTCAGCCCAACCCGCCGCAGGAGCCGCTTGAGCACCTGTTCCAGATCGTCGACGAAGGTGAAGATGACCGGGATGACGATGAGGCTGAGCAGCGTCGACATCATCACGCCGCCGATCACCACGATGGCCATCGGCTGCCGGAAGCTCGAATCCCCGCCCGTCAGGCTGAGTGCAACGGGAAGCATGCCCGATGCCATGGCTATGGTGGTCATGACGATCGGCCGCGCCCGCTTGTGGCAGGCATCGACGAGGGCATCAAATCGGGACATGCCTTGGCGAAGCGACATGATCGCATATTCGATGAGCAGGATGGAGTTCTTCGTCACCACGCCCATCAGCATGAGCAACCCGATGACCGCTGCCATCGAGAAGCTGGTTCCGGTCAGCACGAGTGGCACCAGCGCGCCGCCGAGCGAGAGCGGCAGGGCCATCAATAGGGTGAGCGGCTGCAGGAAGTCATGGAAGAGCAGGACGAGCACCGCATAGATGCAGAACACCCCGATCGCCATCGCAAGCGCGAAACTCTGGAACAGCTCGGAGCTGCGCTGCAACTCGCCCTGCTCCACAAGAGTGACGCCCGGCGGCAGGTGCTGAAGCGCCGGCAGCGCCTGCGCCTCGCGGTTGACATCGCCMAGAATGCGGCCGTTGAGTTCGACGGAGACCGTGACATTGCGCATCCGGTCGATACGGTCGATCTCCGAAGGGCTGCCGCCGATGCGGATATCGGCAATCGATCCGAGATCGACATTGCCATTGGTGCCGGCCACCCGCATGGTCTTGATGTCGTCCAGACTGGTGCGCGTTTCCGGCGAGAAGCGGACGACGATCGGGATCTGGCGCTGCGGCAGGTTGAGCTTCGGCAGGTCGGAGGAATATTCCCCGTTCGTTGCCACGCGCACGGCGCTGGCGATTGCATTCGACGTTACCCCGAGTGCTGCGGCGCGCGCAAAGTCGGGCGTGATCTGAATTTCCGGCGCCTGCCTTGCCGCCGTCGATGTKACCGCACCGATGCCATGCAGCGTGCGCAACTGCTCCTCGAGCGCCGTGCTGGCGCTATCGAGCGCACTGGCATCGTCGCTGGCGAGCGTGATCTCAAGCTTCGTGCCATTGCCGCCGCTGCCCACCTCCACCCGTACGCCGGGGAGAGCGGAGAGCGCCTGCCGGATACTATTTTCGATTTCCGACTGCTTTCGATCCCGATCGGAGATGGGTGTCAGGACTGCCACGATCGTGGCCGATCCGACATCACTCGTGGAGCTGGTATCAGGGCCATTGCTGGAGGATGTCGAACCGACCGAGGAGAAGACATGCATGACGTCGCGCAGCTTGCCGACGATATCCGCAGCCTTGCGGGTCATCGCATCCGTCTGCTCGATGGTGGCGCCGGGTTGCATGGTGAGCGTCACCTGGGTGCGCCCATCGTCCGAAGCAGGCAGGAAGCCCGATTTCAGCAAGGGAATGGTGGCGAGCGAAAGCGCCACGACGACGGCGGTTGCGGCAATCGTGGTCTTCCGGTGCTTCAGAGCCGCCTTGGCGATCGTCATATAGGCGCGCATGATGCGCCCGTCCTTCTCCTCTTTCGGATGCGCCTTCATGAAATAGGCTGCCATCATGGGCGTCAGCAGACGCGCCACCACGAGCGAGGCAAGCACCGCGACGGAGGCGGTGATGCCGAACTGGCGGAAGATGAGGCCCGGTATGCCGCTCATGAAGGCCGTGGGCAGGAAGACGGCGACCAGCGTGAAGGTGGTCGCGATGACGGCAAGCCCGATCTCATTGGCCGCTTCCATCGCCGCATCGATCGGCCGTTTGCCCATCTGTAGGTGGCGGGCGATGTTCTCGATCTCAACGATAGCGTCGTCGACCAGGATGCCAACCACCAGCGACAGCGCAAGCAGCGTGACGATATTCAGGCTGAAGCCGGCGAAATACATGACCAGGAAGGTCGGTATGACCGACAGAGGCAGCGCCACTGCCGAGAGAATCGTCGCGCGCCAGTCCCGAAGGAAGAGCCAGACGACCACGATCGCCAGGATCGCCCCTTCGAAGAGCATGTGCATCGAGCCGTCATAATTATCGATAATCGGCCCGATCGTGCTGTAAGCCTCATCGATCTGCACATTCGGATGGGCGGCTGCGAATTGCTTGATCGCCTTGCCGACGTCAGACGCGACGCCGCTGTCGGAAAAGCCGTTCGAACGCTTGATCTCGACCGCGATCACCGGCTTGCCGTCGAGATAGGCCATCGAGGAACGATCCGCGAAGCTATCCTTGACCGAGGCGATGTCGTCAAGACGGGCCTGCTGGCCGTTGGCCAGGGGGATCCGTAGCCCCTTCAGTGCTTCGACCGATGGCAGGGCGCCCAGCGTGCGCAAGGTCTGGCGGTTGCCGCCGACTTCGCCAAGACCACCGGACGTATCGGCCTGCATGGCCTTTAGCTGCGACGACACAGTGGCCGCGGTGACGCCGACCGATGCCATGGTCTTGGGGTCGAGATCGACATGAACCTCACGATCGACCCCGCCGATGCGATTGACCTGCCCGACGCCCTGCACCGACAGCAGCGCCTTGGTCAGATCATTGTCGACAAACCAGGAAAGCTCGGTCTCGTTGAGAGCGGTCGAGCGGACGGCATAGGTGACGAGCGCGGAACTCTGCACCGTGACCTTGGTGACGCTCGGAGACTCCATCTGCGAGGGCAGATCGGCCTTGACGCTGTCGACGGCATTGCGAACCTCGTTGAGGGCCGTTTCGCTGTCTTTCTCCAGCTTGAAGGAAACCTTGATCGACACGGTGCCGTCGGTGATCGTCGTGGTGATGTGATCGAGATAGCTGAGAGCTGCGAGGCTATCCTCGATGGTGCGGGCGACCTCGGTCTCGAGCTGCGTCGGCGCCGCGCCGTCGAGCGTGGCGGTGACGCTGATGGTCGGAAGGTCCATATCGGGAAAATTCTGGACCGGCAGATGCTTGAAGGCCAACAGCCCGCCGACGGCAAGCATGACAAACAGCAGGATCGCAGGGACAGGGTTACGGATCGAGAAGGCCGAGAAGTTCATCAGTTCGCCTCCGCAATCTTTACGAGGTCATTGTCGGACAGAAAGGCACCGCCCGACGTGACGACTTTCGCCGACCGGTCGATGCCGGAGATGATCTCGACCTCGCCATTGTTGCGGCGGCCGGTTTCCACCCGGATCCGTCGAACCCGCTTATCATCGCCGGCGGTGAAGACGTAGCTGATGCCATCCCGGAACACGATCGCCGTCTCGGGGACGGTGAGCGCCGGTGTGGTCTGCAGCTCGATATTGCCAGTGACATAAAGGCCGGTGCGCGGACGAACGTCGGCCGGAAGCGCGACATAGACGATCGCCCGGCTGGTATCGGTGCTAACAGAGGGCCCGACAAGTCTCACCTTGCCGGCAATGGCATGACCGTCCGGTCCATTGATCGCAACGCTCAAGCCTTCGGAAATGCGCGACAGATAACGCGCCGATACTTCCGCCTGCCATTCGACACGCTGCTGGCGCACCATGCGGAAGAGCTCGGTGCCTGTAGAGACGACGGCACCGAGGTCGGCGGAACGCGAGGTTATGAGGCCATCATCGACGGCAGTGATGGTTGTCTGATCCAGCTTGATCTTTTCGCTGTCGAGCGCGGCTTCCTCGGATGCCAGGCTCGCCGTTGCCGTCTGCTCGTCGGCGAAATATTCGGTGATTTTCTCAGCGGATAGAGCGCCGGAGGAGCGAAGCTGCCGCGCCCGATCTGCGTCGGCCGTGGCTTTAGCGAGTTTCGCCTTGGCGGTCACGACGGCCGCCTCCTGCTTGCGAATATCGGCGAGCACGCTGTCCTGCGAAAGCCGGGCCAGCGTCTGCCCCTTGGTGACCACCGACCCGACATCGACCAGAACCTCGGTGATGCGCAGGCCGCTCGTCTCGGAGGCGATGATTGCTTCCTGCCACGGTTTCAGCCAGCCGCTCGCGGGAACGGTTTCCGGCCAGTCGCGCTGCGCCGGCGCTGCCAGGGAGACAGTGAGCGCGGCTGCAGGTACGGCGGCCTGTTCCGCAATGGCATTGGGGAGAGGGAAAAGAAGCGCAGCCGCGACGAATGCGGCGGCGAATGTCATGGATGGCTTGTTCAACGATGCATTCCTTGCAGGTTCCGGCATGGGCACAGGCTGTTCCTGCCGCGCGACCGATGCCGCCACATCGATCAGTAGCCGGGCGAACGTTAAGTGCGGTCAAGTTAATGTTAAGCTGAGTAAAACTTCGTCCCGCGCTCGCTTTTGTGCTGTATGAATGGCGGATAGGAATGACGGGTAACGTGAATGAACAAGGTTCTTCTCATCGACGACGATGTCGAGCTGACGACGCTTCTTCAGGAATATCTGAGCGAGGAAGGATATGAGGTCGTAACGGACACGGACGGTCGTGCCGCTATTGCCGCCGCCGCCGGCAATACGGTCGACATCATCGTACTCGACATCATGATGCCGCGGATGAACGGGATCGAGGTTCTGCAGCGAGTCCGGAAGCTGAGCCAGGTCCCGGTACTGATGCTGACGGCCAGAGGCGATGACATCGACCGGATTTCGGGCTTGAACCTCGGCGCCGACGACTATGTGCCAAAGCCCTGCTCGCCTGGCGAACTTGCAGCGCGCCTGCGTGCCATCCTGCGCCGGGCAGGTCAACCGGCAAGCGGCGTGTCGACCGATACGCTCAGAGCCGGTCAGCTCGTGATCCACCGGGCAGCAGAACCGCCGAGTGGCGCGGCGCGACCTTGGATCTGACCGGCACTGAATTCAGCCTGCTTGAAGTCCTCGCTCGCGGCGCCGGCCAGCTCGTGTCGAAGCAGGACATCTCGAAGCGGGCCTTCGGGAAGCCGCTCACGCCATTTGACCGCCGCATCGACGTCCATATCAGCAGCGTTCGGCAAAAGCTCGGGCTCCGGGAGGACGGACAATCCTGGATCCAGTCCGTGCGCGGCCAGGGCTACCAACTTCTCGTGGATTGATCATGCCCCGGCTATTCTGGAAGTTCTTCGCGACAATCTGGCTGACGCTTGCAACGACGCTCACGGTCATCATCGTGATCGTCAACCTCTTTCAGATCCCGCCCCCCGGCCGCGACCGGGAGTATCAGGAACGCGCGATCATTCTGAAGCTGACGGCAAACGTGCTCACAACGGATGGCGAGGACGCCGCCGCGCGCTTCGTCCGCACAAGCGAGAATACGGTGCCGCTTGGCCTGACGCTTTCGAAAACCGCGGACGCGAGTGCGTGCGGAAATGAGAGTACGTCGCAGACGAAATCCGTCCTGAAGGACGGAATTTGCTACCGGATCTCCGTGGCGCCGGAACCCAACTTCCTTCTCAATATTATCGACAACCTGGCTCTGCTGGTGCCCTGGCTTTCGATCTTTGTTGCAAGCACGGTCGCCGCGGCGGCTCTCGCCCGATATCTCATTCGTCCCGTCGTGCACCTTCGTGATGGCCTGAGCGCGCTTGCCCACGGCCGTTTCGACGTCCGCATCGGGAACAAGATGGCCGGCCGAAAGGACGAAGTCACCGCGCTCGCGCATGATTTCGATTCCAGCGCCGCGCGGCTGCAGGAACTTCAGGATGCGCAGCAGCGGCTGTTTCATGACGTGTCCCATGAGCTGCGTTCGCCCCTCTCCCGCCTTCAGGCCGCCGTGGGTGTCCTCCGGCAGAATCCTGCAAAACTCGATGTCATGCTGGATCGCATGGATAGGGAGGTCGAACGGCTCGACGTGCTCGTGGGCGAGATTCTAACGCTCGCCAGACTGACCGCCGGCTCCAGCCTGCCTCTGAAAACGCAATCCCTTGATGTCATCGACCTTTTGAACGAGATCCTGGGCGATGCTGCATTCGAGGCCCAGGCCCGCGAGGTCTCGATCACGCCCGGCGTTGGCGGCACGTTTCCGGCTGAAGTAGAAGGCGAGCTGATCTATCGGGCACTCGAAAACGTTATTCGCAATGCGGTTAAATATACCGCAACACATTCAAGCATATCGGTATCCTGTGAGACGACTGGCGATCTCCTCAAGATCCGCGTGACGGATCAAGGACCTGGGGTCGGGCGAGACGAGCTCGAACGCATTTTCCAACCATTTTCCCGTGGCAACAACGCCGTGCCGGAAGGCGGATATGGCCTCGGCCTTGCGATCACCAGACAGGCGATCGAGCGTCACGGCGGGCGCGTCTCCGCATCGCTGCCTGCCGCCGGCGGCTTGGCCATCACCCTCGAAATTCCCCGAAGGCCGAAGGCCTATGCACCGGCAAGCATACGTGCCTGAGCAGGCTCAGCGTCTTTAAACATCTGCCTCTCAGGCTTTTACCCAACTTTACACTGCCTTTACAGCCATTAACGCTGGCGTGGCTAAAAGCTGAACGACGATCACTGTTCAGAAATTTGCCACATGACCTCCAGCTTTCGGCTTACCAACATCCGCCCGCAGACCGCAGCCGTCATTCTGCTCGCGGCGCTTCCCTCTTGTGCCAGCGTGCCGCTGCATCAGGGCACCTCCCTCAGTTCTTATAAGGATATGGCTGCATCGGGAGGGTCGCTGACGAAGGCGAAGCTGCGGGTAGACCCAGCGTCCGTCCTTGTTGCACGCACAGTGCGTATCGTGCCGACATCGGCACAGCTCGGCAACAGCGGCGCACTAGACCCGAAGGGTCTTGCGCTTGTTGCCAACGCCATAGACCGGGCTCTTTGTACCGGCCTCAGTGACCGCTTCCAGGTCGTGGCGGCGAACCAACCGGCGGATCTCGTCGTGCATGCCACTGTCACCGATATCGTTCCAACCAACCGGACGGCCGCGGCGACATCCGCCGTCGCGTCGCTCGGCACATCAGTCGCGCTCGCCATTCCCATTCCAAGGATTCCAATCGGCCTCGGCGGGCTGTCCGTCGAGGCGGAAGCTGTCGGTCAGGATGGAGCGCAGAAGGCGGCCATGCTTTGGTCGCGCGGGGCAAACATGCTGACGACAAAAGCGCGGATCTCCTCGGTCGGCGATGCCTATTCCCTCTCCTCCGCCTTTGGCGGCGACTTCAGCCGCATGCTGGTAAGGGGCCAAGACCCCTTCAAGGGAAAGCCGGCCATACCATCGATACAAAAGATAAAGGCATCGCTCGGCGGCGACCCGAAATACGACGCCTGCAAAGCATTCGGTTCGGCACCGGGCCTCACGGGAGCAGTTGCCGGTCAGTTGGGCTTACCGCCGAGCTGGAGCGACAAGGGAGCGGCGGCTCCGCAATAGACATCCCCACCATTTCGCCACCCGCAACAAATCAAACAAGGAAAGAACATTGATCATGAAAACGCATCTGAAGCTTGCCGCAGCCGCCGCAATCCTTGCTGCAAGTCCTGCATTCGGCACGGAAGGACAGGCTTATCTTGCCGCCCAAAAGGCTGCTGCCATACTCGCCGACGGAGCTCCCTGGACGGCCGACGCGCCCGATGGCAAGACCCTCAAGGTCATCCTCAATAAGGATGGCTCCGGCAGCATACGCGGCCCTTTGCCGTTTGCGCTCTCCGTCACATGGACGGTCAGGGCCGATGCGATGTGCCTTTCCGGAAAGATGGGGACAAAGTGCCTGAGATTCCGTGAGGTTCCCGGCGGCCTCCAGGCCTGGGACGGCGACCAGCCGGATCTGAAGTTCAGTCGCCAGGGTTCCCCGCCGCGTCTATTGAACCAGCCGCGGCGATGCGCTCCCGCTGCTTGCCGATGATCCGCCGGTGCCTGACAATGGCGTCAGGTTCCAGTTGGTGCCGTCGAGGCTCAGGTCGTCGAGCACGATGGCAGTGCGGTCATTGTTCATCGCAAAGGTGGAGTTGAAGTGCGCATTTCGGCTGGGCAAATAGATGATGCCGTTGAGCACCGCATTCTGGTTGCCATTGAAGAGCATGTCGGTCTTCTGCAAGCCAGCCTGCTCGAAGATCAAGATGTCTTTGTATTTTCCATCCGCGGGCGCGGACAGGTCGATATTCACATTGCCGTTGAAGAAGATCTTGGATGTGTCGGCGAAATAGAGCGTCACGTCGTCGCCGACTAAGGTGGTTCCGGAATTGAAGAACCAATCGCCGTTCTTGATCACATAGAGACCAGGCGCCAGTTCGATCCGCGGTGAGCCATTTGCGCTAAGGCCGTTGCAGTAGATCCCCGGTGTGAGCTTGTCGACGGCCTTATTGTCCGGCAGATGTCCGCCCAATTGCTGATCGCAACCCAGCGAACTCACGGCCGGGAGCTTGCCCGCAAAGGGATCATCCGAAGCCGCGCAATTTTTCTCCACAGCCGGATTGAGCTGATTGTTGTAGGAGATCTGAGTACCCTTGATGCAGATGCGCGCAAGCTTCAGTCCGTTGCCGCCATCCGTGAAGGTGGCGGCTGGATAGGCGGCAGAATGGACATGCATCTCACATGAGGTTTTTTGAATTCCCGCGCCTGAATTGACGTAGAGCGCATTCTGCCCGGTATCGAGGAGCAGGATGCAAGGAGCGCCGTTGGAGACTGGATCGGATGATGCGGCAGTTGCAGCGGCGTGAACGGCGACCGGTACCTGGTTCACCCCGACCACGCCGAGAAGTGATGCCGGKAGCGATGCCGTCACGTCACCGGAAATGGTGCCGTCGGAATTGATCGCGAAGGTCGCCGAGGGCGAGTATGCCGCAAGAGAGGAAATGCCGCCCTTAAAATATCGGTGCGGTGATAGAGTTCATGGATGGTCACGCGATTGTCCGTCTTGGCACCCTCGGGCACCGGAACGATGCTCGCGACTTGGCCGCGGTCGCGGACGTGAGCGATGAGATTTTCGGCCACCGGCGCCGCAGCACTGATGGCATAGTCGAAGCCGGGATTTCCCGGTGACGTTGTGATATCCACCGCCTCACCCGCCAACGCGCGCGCTTCACTCAATCGTTCGGGCCGGACGCCAGCCACCGGCTTGGCACCGATCTGCTGGAGATATTGGATTGCCGCGCGGCCGACCGAGCCAAGCGCGCCGGAAACCAGGACGCGATCGCCGGCCTTGACTCCCAGCGCGTCCACAGTCTGACGCCCCGTAAGCCCGGCCTTTACCAAGACCGCTCCTTCTTCGAAGCTTAGTGCCGCCGGCAGTTTGGCGACCGATGTGGCGGGAACGACGCCGAATTCGGCATKAGCCCCTTTGCCGTTGGCCGCGAAGTCGGCAACGACCCGATCACCGATTGCTACTTCGGTGACGCCCTCGCCGACTGCGGCGATGATGCCCGCKGCATCGCCGCCCAATACTGCCGGTAGCGGAAGCGGTATATACTGTGCCATGAAACCCTGGCGCAGGATGAGATCGAAAGGGTTGACGGCCGATGCTTCGATCTTGATCAGGACTTCGCCTGGCCCGGGCTTCGGCGTTTGAATCTCGCCGATCTCGAATTGATCGACATCACCATAGGATTTCAGAAGAGCAGCCTTCATTGCGTGCCTCCAAAAGCTTGTTGTTGCTTTGATTGAATTGGGACTGAGTTGGTTTGCCTGCAGGAAAGCGGGCGGCCGGATCGTCGGCCGGTGATGCGCTCCCGTGACATGACGGGAGCGCATTGGCATTATGCGCCTTCGGTAAGCGACACCTGCTTCGTGGACGGGCGCAGGACATTGTCGAGTGCCCAACTGCCGGGACCGGCAAAGGCGATATAGAGGAAGATGAAGCAGAACATGATGGCGGCTTCGCCCATGTTGAGTGCCGGCCAGAAGCCCTGCGGCGCGTGAGCCATCCAATAAGCGGCGGCCATCTCGCCGGAAGCGATGAAGGCTGCGATGCGTGTATAAAAGCCGGCCGTTATCAGCAATCCGGCCACGATCTCAATCGCGCCAGCAACGAGCATGATCGCGGGCAGCGGATAAGGTACGCCGGGAATGGCGGCGGGGAACTGGAAGAACTTCATCGTTGCATGTTCAAGGAACAGCAACGCGGTCACGATTCGCAAAATTGCGAGGATATGAGGCGTCCACTTGGTTGTGTTCGGCATGGCATTACTCCTGATTGGCTGTTGATATGCTCAAGCGGCTGCGGCCTTGAGCTCGAGATTTTCCTTCCACAGCTTCATCATCGGCTTGAGAGCGCCTTCGATGTAGCTGGCAAGCACGGGCATGTCGGCGGGCACACAGCCCGATTTTGCCGCCAGAAGCGCGATGATCTCGCCGGAATCGGCGATGTAGCGGCCTGGCTCCAGCCGGGCGGCAGGGAAGCTCACCTTGTCGAGGTGACCGGCAAGCTCGGCGCGAATGTCACTCTCCTGTTTCGATCCCGGCTCGCATTCACGGATTTCCACCTCTTCCATCATGCGGGCTTCCCACAGGAACAACCTCACTTTCAGGCAGAAGGGGCAGGCCTTCTTGAAATAGAGGACCGGCTTCGATGCATTCTCGCTCATTGTGTATCTTCCTTGGATGAAAGGGTTGCGGGCACATGGCCGAAGCGGAAGCTGGAGGCGGTAATGCCGCCTGCGAAATCGGTCTGATGGTAGGTGACGGAACCGGGTTCGTCCCTCGCCGCGCCGACCACCACCATCAGCGGAATGAGATGATCTTCACGCGGATGCGCGGCGCGGGCGGACGGGGCCTGTTCCCACTTGAGCAGCCGCTCGGCGCGCTCGTAGGGAGACGAATGGACCAGCGTCTGCTGGAGCCAGGCGTCGAACTGGCGAGACGGCTCGTAGCCGCTGGTGCCCCTGATTTCCCGCAAATTGTGATAGCTGAGGCCACTGCCGATGATCAGCACACCTTCGTCGCGCAATGGCGCAAGGGCCCGTCCTAGCTCAAGATGCAAGGCTGGATCGTAGCCCACGTCCAAGGAGAGCTGAACCAGTGGGATGTCCTCCTCCGGGTAAAGCGGCTTCATGATACTGAACGTGCCATGGTCGAAACCGCGCGTCGGGTCGAGGCTGGCTTCGATTCCGCGCCCATGCAGAAGGTCTTGAACGCGCTTGGCAAGCTCCGGCGAACCAGGCGCATCATATTTGATATGATAGAGGTACTCGGGAAAGCCGTGATAGTCGTAGACCATTCCCGGTCTGGCGCCGGAGGAGATGGCGAAACCCTGCTCTTCCCAATGGCCGGAGATCACCAGCACCGCCTTGGGCGCATTGGCAAGTTCCGCCCGCATCTCGATCAGCGATTGCTCGAGCTTGTCAAAGTTACGGCGAAAATCATCGGTGATATACGGCCACGGACCACCGCCGTGACTGACGAAATAAGTCGGAAGCCGAAACTTGCTCACCTGCTGCATCCTTATTGAACCGCACCAGTCCACGGGTGCGAAATCGCGGGGAAAACGAGTTTTGCCCGTGTTCTTGCAGCCAATGTTAACTTTTCGCAATTGTTGATCAATGCGCCTTACATTGAAGAAACACTTCCTATACGTTGATGATCCATGGATAGTTTGACGAGTCTGCGAGTCTTTTGCACGGTGGCCGAGCTCAGGAGCTTCACGGCGGCCGCAGAGCGCCTTGGCCTTTCGCCGGCCATGGCCAGCAAGCATGTTATGCACTTGGAAAACCGGCTCGGAACCCGGTTGCTGAACCGAACCAGCCGCCATGTCAGCGTGACCGAAACCGGTCTGCTCTACTTCAACCAGACCAAGCAAATGCTCGACGGGCTCGACGAGGTGGAGGCCGCCGTCAGCAATGTCACGGTCATGCCGCGCGGGGTTCTAAAACTCAGCGCTCCGGTGTGGGCTGCCAATACGCTCGTCGCCCAAGCGTTTGCCGAATATCATCAACGCTATCCCGACGTGCGCTTCGATATGGATCTGAGCGGCCGGATCGTCAATCTCGTGGACGAGGGATTTGATCTGGCCCTACGCGCGACGGCTCCCGAACGGCTGGACCCCAGCCTTATTGCGCGCCCGCTGATGAAGGTCACCTTTCACCTCGTGGGTTCTCCCGCCTATCTGTCGCGCACCGGCCGCCCGACCCGGGTGGCCGACCTCAACGGTCACTCGCTGCTGGCCTATAGCGGCATGAATGCAAACGGCAGCATTACCATCGATGGAGCGGAAGGTCCGGCAACGGTGAACCTTCGGCCCATCATGCAAAGCGAAAACGAAATCATGCTGCATCTCGCAGCGCTCGAAGGCATGGGCCTCGTCTTCCTGCCCGTATGGATGACGCAAACCGACGTTGCCGAAGGCAGGCTGGAGATGGTTCTGCCCGATGAGGTTAAATTCACCGCAACCCTGCATGCAGTCTATCCCAGCAGAAAATATCTCTCCGCCAAGGTTCGCACCTTCATCGATTTCCTTGCTTCCAGGAAAAACCTTTGTTCCGGGGCAACCGAAGATCAGTCGGCGAGTTAAGGATCTCGCACGGCGTAACGGATGAACCGGGGCTAGCGCCGAAGGCCCAGATGCCGAAGGGCCGACTCGACGTCGCGCACGAGGTCGGCGTTCGACGCGGCTAAATGACCGTTCACCCGGTAAAGATTGTTCTCGAAACCGACACGGGCATGCCCTCCGAGAAGTGCTCCGGCGGTAACACATGCTGCTTCGTCACGGCCGAATGCGCAGACGCTCCAATGGGAAAAACGCGGCATGTCCAGCGCGAGAAAGGGCAAAAGGTCCGTTGGCGCCGAGGTCTGTCCAACGGTATAGCGTCCCAGCACGTAGAGCACGGGCACATCATCGAACGCCAATAGACCGCGCTGACGATATTCGGCCAAGCGGATCGCCTCCGCAGGCTCATAGAGGATGATCTGCGGCAGCACGTCTTCGCGCTGCATCCAGGCAAGCAGGTCCGCGAAAGCCGCATCGTGGGACGCATCCGGAACAAGTTCACGCAGCGCCAGCGACGCGGCCTGCGGGCGCACGGCCTTCACCACGGCGATCTGTTCGGCGGGCGAATATACTCCCAATGCCTCGCTGGTGATCTGGATCACCATTCGATCCCCTACTTCGGCGCGGATCGCGGCGATCGCGGACCGATAGGCATCGGCATCCAGCAGATGCGTGCCATCCGATTTGCGGACATGGACATGGATCATCGACGCGCCTGCCTCCAGGCATTCGCGGGCGGTGCGCGCCAGTTCCGCGGCCGTCAAGGGAATGGCGGGATGATCCTGTTTCGTGCGGCGCCCTCCATTCGGGGCCACGGTGATAGTTGTCTCCGGCACGCCAACTCCTGCGATCCATATGTTTCATATTAATCACAATGAAACATATGTTGCAATAACGCCCTATAAAGGATACAAATCCGGCATGGAAAAAAATCCTCTTGAAGAGACAATCCTTGCAGCCTTCGACGGCATGTCCGCGCAATTGCAGGCGGCCGCCCGCTATATTCTCGACCATCCTCGCGATATCGCGCTGCTTTCCATGCGCGAGCAGGCGCGACAGGCGGGGCTGCAACCGGCAACGATGACACGGCTCGCCAAGCATCTCGGCTTTGATGGTTACGAGGACATCCGGTCGCTCTATCGCGCCGCGGTTCGCGGCGACGCAGCAAACTTTGCGGGTCGCGTGAGCGAGCAGGCGCAGCACCAGAAGCTGAAGGGCGACCAGTTTCTCGCCGGCGAAATGCTGATGACCTTCGGCAGACAGGCGGGCTCATTGGCAGAACCGGGTTCGCTTGCACGCTTTGCCGAGGTCAGCACCCGCATTTCGGCGGCGCGCGAGGTCTATTGCCTCGGGCTACGCTCCAGCCATGCCTCGGCCTGGCACCTGCACTACATTCTCTCGCTTATCGGAAAACGTTCGACGCTGCTGGATGGGATCGGCGGAACCGGCGCCGATTCGATCGGCCGGGCCGGGCCGCAGGACGTACTGGTGGCGGTGAGCGTCCTTCCCTATACGCGCGCCACCATCGAGATCGCCGACTACGCCCGCGAACGCGGCGTTTGCCTGATCGCCATCACCGACAGCCCGGTTGCGCCGCTGGCGCAGTCGGCGGACATGGCTCTCATCGTTCAGACCGACAGTCCCTCCTTCTTCCACAGCATGGTGCCGGCTTTCGCGGCCGCCGAAATTGTCGGCGCGCTCGTTGCCGGGCACGGCGGCGACGAGACGCTTTTGGCGCTGCGCGAATTCGACGAACGCCTTGCCGCTCTCGGCACACACCTCACGTCCCGCAACATCAGGAAAACACCGTGACCCACCTGCTTCATCGATCCATTCATGCCAGCCTGCCGGTCGCCGTGCGCGGCGAAGGCATTCATTTGTTCGATGCCACCGGCAAGGCCTATATCGACGCCTCCGGAGGTGCTGCCGTTTCCTGCCTGGGTCACGCCCATCCCGACGTGCTTGCTGCACTTCATGCGCAGCTCGACCGGATCGCCTATGCCCATACCGGCTTCTTCACGACCGAAGTGGCCGAAGAACTGGCGGACAGGCTCGTCGCCGATGCGCCGGAAGGTCTCGATCACGTCTATCTCGTCAGCGGCGGATCGGAGGCGGTAGAAGCAGCGCTGAAGATGGCGCGTCAATATTTCGTGGAGAAGGGTGAGCCGCAGCGTCGCCACATCATCGCGCGCCGGCAGAGCTATCACGGCAATACGCTGGGGGCGCTCGCAACTGGCGGCAACGAGTGGCGACGGGCACAGTTCAAGCCGCTGCTGATCGAAACGCATCATATCGATCCCTGCTATGCCTATCGCCTGCAAATGCCCGGGGAAAGCGACGAGGCCTATGCCGCCCGCGCCGCCGGTGAACTGGAGGCTAAGATCCTCGAACTCGGCGCCGATCAGGTCATCGCCTTCGTCGCCGAAACGGTGGTGGGTGCAACGGCCGGCGCCGTTCCGCCGGTCGCCGATTACCTGAAACGCATTCGCGCCATCTGCGACAAATATGGCGTGCTGCTGATCCTCGACGAAGTGATGTGCGGTATGGGCCGCACCGGCACGCTGCACGCCTGCGAGCAGGATGGGGTTTCGCCCGACCTCATGACCGTCGCCAAGGGTCTTGGAGGCGGGTATCAGCCTGTCGGCGCGGTGCTGCTGTCGAAGCGCATCTTCGATGCCTTCGCACTCGGATCAGGCTTCTTTCAGCACGGCCATACCTATATGGGCCATCCGATGGCCGCCGCCGCAGGACTTGCAGTGCAAACCATCCTGAAGCGGGACGGTCTGCTCGGCAATGTCAGGGACATGGGCAACCATCTGGAAACATGCCTCGTCGAGCGGTTGGGCAACCACCACCATGTCGGCGACATTCGCGGCCGCGGCTTGTTCCGTGGCGTGGAACTCGTGAAGGACCGGGCGACCCAGAAGCCGTTCGACGCCGGGCTGAAACTCAATGCCCGGATCAAGAAGGAAGCCATGACCCGTGGCCTGATGGTCTACCCGATGGGCGGCACCATCGATGGGCAGACCGGAGACCACGTTCTGCTGGCCCCGCCTTTCATCGTCGGGAAGAGCGATGTCGAGGCGATTGTCGAAAGATTGGGAGATGCCATCGAGGCCGCAATCGCCTCCATTTAAAAGCTGACAATTACTGAAGAGGGCCCGCGCTGTTCCCCAGCGCGGGCTTTTGTATGTTCGGTGTTCTCCATGGCCGCGTGAAGATGGATTGCCACCCTTTTCGTATGCATTCATTTCAATGCAAAAGATTCATCTTTGCAAATTTTCAATGCGACAAATCCCAAAAAGCATTCTATATTTGCATATAGCGTATCTGAGCAAACTTCAGACGCATCAACGATAAAGGGAACTTCCATGAAACAGCGTATTCGTCATTTGCTGATCGGCGCTTTCGTCGCCGCCCTCTCCTTCAGCCCGGCTCTGGCCAAGGATCTGATCGTCGCCACCGACACCGCGTTCGTGCCGTTCGAATTCAAGCAAGGCGACGAGTATGTCGGCTTCGATATCGATCTATGGGCGGCAGTGGCCAAGGATATCGGCGTCAGCTACACGCTTCAGCCGATGGACTTCAACGGCATCATTCCGGCCCTGCAGACCAAGCAGGTCGATGTCGGCCTTGCCGGCATCACCATCAAGGATGAACGCAAGAAGGTCATCGACTTTTCCGACGGCTATTACGACAGTGGCTTTCTGCTGATGGTCCCGACTGACAGCAAGATCACAGGCCCGGCGGACCTGAAGGGCAAGACGCTGGCGATCAAGACCGGCACGTCGGCAGCCGACTACGCCAAGGCTAATTTCAAGGACACCGAACTGCGCCAGTTCCCGAATGTGGACAATGCCTACATGGAACTCCAGACCGGCCGTGTCGACGCCGCCATGCATGATACGCCGAACGTGCTCTACTACATCAAGACGGCCGGCGCCGGAAAGGTGAAGGCTGTCGGCGAGCAGATGATGGCGCAGCAATACGGCATCGCTTTTCCKAAAGGCAGTGAGCTCGTCGCCAAGGTGAACGCTTCGCTCGCCAAGCTCAAGAAGGACGGCACCTACACGGCCATCTACAAGAAGTGGTTCGGCGCTGAGCCGAAGCTCTGATCGCCCGGTAGCCTCATGCGCGTCGGTGCAGCCGGCGCGCAGTCCACGGGAGTATTCCAATGCAATTCGACTGGTCGGTGGTCATCGATGCCCTGCCTGCTCTTCTCGGCGGCGCTCGCTTGACCGTTCTCATCGCATTTGCGGGTCTTGTCGGCGGCATCGCCGTCGGCGCCGTCGCGGGCTTCATGCGCGCCTATGGCAACTGGCTGCTCAACGCCATCGCCTTCGTCTATGTGGAGATCATTCGCGGCACGCCCATCGTCGTGCAGGTGATGTTCATCTATTTCGCCCTGCCGATACTGGCCGACATCCGCGTCAACCCCATGACGGCCGCCATCACGGCCATCATCGTCAATGCGGGCGCCTACATAGCGGAAATCGTTCGCGGCACGCTGCTTTCCGTCAGCAAGGGCCTCAAGGAAGCCGGGCTCGCACTCGGCCTGCCGATGTGGAAGGTCCTCGCCTATGTCGTCGGGCCAATCGCCTTTCGCCGCATGATCCCGCCGCTCGGCAATCAATTCATCGTCAGCCTGAAGGACACGTCGCTTTTCATCGTCATCGGCGTTGGTGAATTGACGCGGCAAGGGCAGGAGATCATGGCAGCCAATTTCCGCGCGGTMGAGATTTGGACCGCGGTCGCCATCCTCTACCTCATCATGACCGGCGTCCTGACGTTCGCCCTCCGCTTCACCGAAAAGAGGATGCGCATCCTATGAGCATCGTAGAATTCAGAAACGTCACCAAGACGTTCGGTCCGATTACGGTMCTCAAGGATGTCAATCTCAACATCGAGGCCGGCCAGGTCGTGGTGCTGATCGGCCCGTCCGGCTCGGGCAAGTCCACCCTTCTGCGCTGCATCAATGCGCTGGAGGAAATCGATGGCGGTAATCTCGTTGTCGATAATATCAGCGTGCGCGAGGGACGTTCGCGCGTGCGCCTCATCCGCCAGGAAGCGGGCATGGTGTTCCAGCAGTTCAATCTTTTCCCGCAGATGACGGCCTTGGAAAATGTCGCCTTCGGCCCTCGCCGCGTCCGCGGCCTGGGCAAAGCCGAAGCAACCGCGCAGGCCAAAACACTGCTCGCGAAGGTGGGGCTAGCGGAGCGAGGCCATCACTATCCCTCCGAATTGTCGGGCGGCCAGCAACAGCGCGTGGCCATAGCCCGCGCGCTCGCGGTCAAGCCGAAACTGATGCTCTTCGACGAGCCCACCTCGGCGCTTGATCCCGAACTTCGCCAGGAAGTGCTGAAGGTCATGCAGTCGCTCGCCGAAGAGGGCATGACGATGATCGTCGTCACCCACGAGATCGCGTTTGCCCGACAGGTCGGCACTCGATTGATCTTCATGGAGGGTGGCAAGATCACGGTCGACGGCAATCCGACCACTTTGCTCGACAATCCTGAAAATCCGCGCCTTCGTGAGTTCCTCCAGCATGTCCATTGATAGATCCCACCGGCTTTCCTGCATCGCGATTGCCGGCGAGCCGTTCGAAATCGGCCTTCAGCTCGGCCGCCACGGCGCGGATGCCGCCCATGCGCATCTGATCCGCACCCATGCCTGGGCACATGTGACCGGTTCTAAGAATCACGATCAGGTACAGGCTGCGAGACGGCTGACGGAGACGCTTTTTCCTCATTACTTCGAGGAGTTGCGCGGGCTAGCAGCCGGCCTGGAATTGCCGCTAGAGGATGTTTTCGCGTGGAACTGCCGCGGCGACATCTGGGCCATGAGCCCGGATGGCTGCACGACGATACAAATCCCTGGCTCTGAACCCGTCGTCGCGCACAACGAGGACGGCGACCCCGGCCTGCGGCGCGGTTGCGCTCTCGCGACCGTGCGTCCGTCCAAGGGCCGAGCCTTTACCGCATTCGTCTATCCGGCATCCCTTCCCGGCCACACCTTTGCCCTCAACGACGCCGGCTTGGTCATGACGGTCAACAACATTCGCTCCCGCGAGACCGGCGAAGGCCTGCCACGCATGGTCGTGACCCGCGCGCTTCTGGATTGCGGCTCTCTGGATGAGGCCTTCGAACGGGTAAAGACCGCGCCCCGCGCCGGCGCTTTTCATCTGACGCTTGCCCGATCCGGGGAGGCCGATATCCTCAGCTTGGAGTTCACCCACAAGCACCTGTCCGTCCAGACCGTGCGCAGCCCCTCCAGCCACGCCAATCATCTGATCCACGCGGGTATCCGCGCGGAGCAGCAGCTCGTTACCGGTTCTTCGAACTCGCGGCAGGAGCGGGCGGATGCAATGATTGCGGAAGCCGGCGGCAACGTCGATCCTCTCGCTATCCTCCACGATACGACACAAAGCGCCTTACCGATCTATCGCCAGCAGCCCGACGATCCGGATAATGAAAACACGCTGGCAACCGCCTATTTCAAGATCGGTACGGACAAGGTCGATTGCACGATCTATGATGGAAACGAGACTTCTCCGCGTTTCCGCTTTAAGAGCGATGCGTTCAGTCCCGCATGAGGCAAGATGAATGACCACGATAAGCGCATCGAAAAGCTCCCCGCGTCCGCAAACACTTGAGGAGCTTCGGGCGCTGACGGTCGACATCCGACGCGGCAATACCGATCTCTCGCTGGGAGGCAAGGCGCTCGGGGTTCTCTCCCGACTTGTCGATACGCCTGAACAGACGGCGGTCCGCACGATTTCCGAATTGGCTGAAGGGCTCGGCATCAACCCATCCACCTTGACCCGGCTCGCCAAGCGGCTGGGTTACGGCGGCTTCGGGGATTTTCAGGATGTTTTCCGGGAAGCGATTTCCGATGACGGGCGCTATTTCTACAGCCGCCAGGCTGGCCGGCTGATTTCGATCAAGGAGGAAGCCGACGAGGAAATCCACGTTTTCGAGAAACTGGCGGCCGAATCGAAGATCAATATCGACGGCTTTCTCGCGCAGCTCGACGGTCCCGAGCTGCATGCAGCGGCGAACAGACTCGCCCATGCGAGGCGTGTGCGCGTTTACGGAGTGCGCCAGTTTCACGCTTTCGCGAGCTTTCTTACCTATGGATTGGCGATGTTGAGAAGCGATGTCGCCCTGCTCGATGCGCCGCGCCTTGGCGAAGCGGAGGGGCTTGCCCAGCTCGAGCCCGGCGATGTCCTTGTCGTTGCAAGTTGCGCGCCTTATACGCGAAATGTCGCCGAAGTCGCGGCCCTCGGTGCTCGCCGGGGGCTCGACGTCATCGCCGTAACGGATACCCGATCGTCTCCCCTCGTCCCGCCTGCCCGCCATGCATTTCTGGTGCCGCATGCAAGCAGCTTCTTCAGCAACAGCATGGGCGCCTATATCGTCTTCTGCGAGGGCCTGCTCAACCTTGTTGCCAGAGCGCTGGCCGACGGCGCCATTGACGCGCTCGCCAAACGCGAAGCGCTGATCCGCGATCTTCGCATCGAAATCGATCGCGATTGATGCTTGCCCGATCATTCTGCGTCGGCAAGCTGCAGATCGTGGTTCCAAACCAACGTCTGCAGCTTCCCGCTATTTCGCCATAGCAGGCGTCGTCGTTAGCTATAGGCAGCATAGGCCGCAATGATCGCCTCGACTTGCGCCGAGTCCAATGCCGCCGCCTGGGCTGTCGTGATAGCGTATAATTGAGCGCTGGACAGGATGGAAATATCATAGGTTGACAGTCCCGCCAGGCCGCGAGTGCCAATCGCTTCGATTTGATTGGTCGATAACGTCTCGATATCCTTCGACGACAGGGCGCCGATCTCTGCGGAGGTCAGAGCCGCGATMTGCGTCGTGGTCAATGAACCGATCTGCGTCGTCGACAGCGCGGCAATCTGGCTGGTCGTCAACGCTGCGATCGAGGCGGTCTTCAACGAGGCAACTTGCGTCGTCGTGAGTGCGGCCACGGCGACGGTGCTTAGAGCTGCAACCTGCTTCAGGCTCAAAGCACCGATCTGCGTTGAACTCAAAACGTCGATCTGCGTCGTCGACAGCGCGGCAATCTGGCTGGTCGTCAGCGCCGCGATCTGCGCCGTCTTCAAAGCTGCGATCGTACCGGTGCTGAGCAGCACGACGTTAGCAGTGGAAAGCTTCGAGAGGGCAGTCGCGCTGAGGGCGCCGATTTGGCTGCTCGACATTGCCGCAATATCCACCGTCGAGAGGGCGCCGACCTCTGTGGCAGAGAGAGCGGCGATCTGCGTCGTGGTCAACGCGGCAACCTGCGTCGTCGACAATGCCGCGATCTCAGCGGTGGTCAGCCCAGTGATCGAAGCGGTCTTCAGCGCTGCGATTTGCGCGGTCGAAAGCGTGGCCACGGCGTCGGTGCCCAGAGCTGCAACCTGTTTCGCGCTCAACGCACTGATCTGTGTGGAACTCAAAACATCGATCTGCGCCGTCGACAGCGCCGCGATCTGACTGGTCGTCAGCGCCGCGATCTGCGCCGTCGTCAAGCCGGCGACCGTGCTGGTGGTGAGCAGTGCGACATTATCGGTGGACAGCTTCGATAAGACCGAAGCGTTGAGGGCGCCGATTTGGCTGCTCGACAGCGCCGCAATATCCTTTGACGACAGTGCAGCGACCTCTGTGGCAGAAAGAGCGGCGATCTGCGTCGTCGTCAATGCGCCGATCTGCGTTGTGGACAGCGCCGCAATCTCATCGGTGGTCAGTCCGGCGATCGAGGCGGTCTTCAGCGCCGCGATTTGCACGGTCGAAAGCGTAGCCACGGCGTCGGTGCCAAGAGCCGCAACCTGCTTCGCGCTCAAAGCATTGATCTGCGTGGAGCTCAAGACATCGATCTGCGTCGTCGACAGCGCCGCAATCTGACTGGTCGTTAGAGCCGCGATCTGCACCGTCTTCAAGGCGGCGACCATGCCGGTGGTGAGCAATGCGACATTATCGGTGGAAAGCTTCGAGAGGGCCGTCGCGCTGAGGGCTCCGATTTGGCTAGTCGACAGCGCCACAATATCCTCCGACGACAGGGCACTGACCTCTGTAGCAGAAAGAGCGGCGATCTGCGTCGTCGTCAATGCGCCGATCTGTGTTGTGGACAGCGCCGCAATCTCATCAGTGGTCAACCCGGCGATCGAGGAGGTCTTCAGCGCCGCGATTTGCGCAGTCGAGAGTGCGGCCACGCCATCAGTGCCCAAAGCCGCAACCTGCTTCAAGCTCAGAACGGCCAACTGCGTGGAACTCAAAACGTCGATCTGACTGGTCGTCAGCGCCGCGATCTGACTGGTGGTCAGAGCCGCGACCTGCGCCGTCTTCAAGCCGGCGATCGTGCTGGTGGTGAGCAACGCGACATTAGCAGTGGAAAGCTTCGGCAATACCGACGCGCTGATGGCTCCGATTTGGGTGCTTGACAGCGCCTCAATGTCTTCCGACGAAAGGGCACCGACCTCTGTGGCAGAGAGAGCGGCAATCTGCGCCGTCGACAGCGACGCGATCTGCGTCGTCGACAGTGCCGCAATCTCACCGGTGGTGAACCCGGCGATCGAGGCGGTCTTCAGCGCAGCGATTTGCGCGGTCGAGAGTGCGGCCACGCCGTCGGCGCCTAGAGCGGCAACTTGCCTCATGCTCAGAGCACTGATCTGTGTGGAGCTCAAAACATCAATCTGTCCAGTCGTGAGCGCAGCGATCTGGCTGGTCGTCAGCGCAGCCACCTGCGCCGTCGTCAAGCCGGCGACCGTGCTGGTGGTCAGCAACGCGATATTAGCAGTGGAAAGCTTCGACAAGACGGACGAGCTGATGGCCCCGATTTGGCTGCTCGACAGCGCCACAATATCCTCCGACGACAGGGCGCCGACCTCTGAGGCAGAGAGAGCGGCGATCTGCGTCGTCGACAGCGACGCGATCTGCTCCGTCGACAGCCCCGCGATCTGAGTGGTGGTCAGCCGTTTCACGTCAACCGTGGAGATCCCCGCAATCTGGACCGACGATAGAACGGCCAGTTGATCTAGCCCCAAGCCCACAATGGCGCTCGCCGATATTGCATTGATTTGCTTCGAGCTAAGGACAGCAACGTCCTCGGTATCCAACGCGGCGATCTGGACTGAGGTCAGCGCATTGACTGCGCTTGTGCTCAGCGCCGCAACCTCGTCCGTGCTCAGAGACGCTATGGTGGCTGTGGAAAGAGCTTTGATCGCAGTGGCAGACAGAGAAGAAATGATTGTCATAGACGAGCGTTCCAAATGTTAGCTTGATCACGCCTTACCGGTCAGGCCGCCATGGTGCTTCGGACGGCTGGCGACGCGGCGGCAGAGGCGTCGGAATAAACGCGATGCKAACTAGCTGACTGCTTTTGTTTTCATAGTGCCCGCGCTACTCGCTAGGATGTTTCTTGTTAACACCCGTAACAGTGGCACCTGATCCGAAGCTTGCGCGTCTTGGCTTTTTGCCGCGGCGACCTGCCGCGAGTGATGTCCTCCTGATAGGGACCAGGAAGTCTTCGTCACCCTCAATAGAGATGGCGCCCTGGTTCTTCTCCGGCTGAGTGGCGGCAGTCCCCGGTTCATTCACTGCAGAAATCTCGTCCTGATTGGTCAGATATAAAGCCCCCCGGGGGGGCCCTACCTGCCGGTCAAGGCTGCTTCCGAACTGAGCCAACGACCAATCGGCCGGCGCTTCCGTCGGACAGCTTCACTTTCCCCCAGGCTGACATGAGGTCCGGCGCTCTCGTGACCTCGGCCTGCCCGGTGCGACCGTCCGAGCATTTCATCGGAAGAGTAACAGTCGGACGCCGATCCTTCAGGTCGTAGGCGCCGGAGCATTTCACCGAATGCCGTGACGACTGGACCGAGAAGCGGCCATTGCCGTGCGACGCGATCGTGGAGCCTTTGAACGTCTCACCGGAATCCATTTTCGCCGAAACCGGAAGAACTATGTCGCCTTCTCCATGACCCTGCGGCTTCGGCAGGCTGGAAGCGGAGATCCTCAAAGCCCTCGAAATGCTGGGATTCATGACGTGACCTTGGACAAACTGAACATAGTCGTCGTAGGGGATGGTTCCTTTCGCGTAAGCGGTGAGAATCCGACGGCAAAACTCAAGGCGGACATTAGCCTCCGGAACGCTCATCAGCTTCGCAAGCTTCTTTTGCGCGTCCGGTTCGATGCCGCTGTGGCTGCATGCCTCGATGTTCCAATTGAGAACCGTGGCATCGCTTAGTCGATTTCTGTCATATTCATAGCCGCCCCTGGTCGTAACCGGCGCGGCGTTCGCCGACGCAGAAAAAACCGCCACAGTGGCGGCCACCAAAATCACAAGCTTTTTCATTTCGCGCCTTTTCCTTGGTCTGCGCAGCGCTCGCGAATCGCCCTGATTTCGTGCGCCGTATTGCTCTCCTGATGCGATCAATACACCGTAGGATTTTAAAATCAAAGACTACACGCTGCTTGAGATTGTCGACCCGAAAGCAAGGTCTACAAGCTGTGCCTTATCCCCCGTAGCGCGCCAAAATTTCGATGCGCCCGATGGCACCGCCCGCAGTCCATACGCTCTACCAACTGGCGAATTTTTGGCGCAGCAGATATCGCGCCCATTTCGCCACCTTCAGATCGTGACGTTTGGACCGCTGGATAACGTCCTTCAATTCCTTTCGCGTTACCCCTTGCAAAATTATCGATAAAAATATTTTCTATCCATAATTTGAATCTGGAGGACGTGCGCAGTGGAAAGAACCAGCCAAATTTCGGAGTTTTCGACGATTTCTGCATCAGCATCGCCTGGCATTACGTTGGGTGAAGCCAAAACTATCTATAATTTGCCATTTAACGATCTGCTCTTCCGGGCTCAAACCATCCACCGCGCTCATTTCGACCCCAACGCCGTGCAGATGAGCCGGCTGCTATCGATCAAGACAGGCGGATGCGCCGAGGACTGCGGGTATTGCAGCCAGTCCGCCCACTATCCGACCGGCCTAAAGGCCTCGAAGCTGATGGAAGTCGAACGCGTTCTCACTGAGGCGCGCAAAGCCAAGGATGCGGGTGCGACTCGCTACTGCATGGGGGCGGCGTGGCGCAGCCCGAAGGACCGCGATATGGACACGCTGGTTGCCATGGTCGAAGGCGTGAAGGCGCTCGGCATGGAAACCTGCATGACGCTCGGCATGCTGACGGAGACACAGGCAGGCGAACTCGCGGAAGCCGGCCTCGACTACTACAACCACAACATCGACACCTCCGAGCGCTTCTATTCCGAAATCATCACCACCCGAAGCTTCGCGGACCGGCTCGATACGCTGGAAACCGTGCGTATGGCCGGCATCAAGGTGTGCGCCGGCGGAATCCTGGGCATGGGCGAGACGGTCGACGACCGGATCTCGATGCTGCTGACGCTAGCAAACCTGCCCGTGCCGCCGGAAAGCGTGCCGATCAACCAGCTCATCCCCATTCCCGGTTCGAAACTGGCCGACGCTGAACCTGTCGATGCGATCGATTTCGTCCGCACGATCGCACTGGCGCGCATCCTGATGCCGACCTCGCATCTGCGCCTTTCGGCCGGACGCACCGAAATGAGCGACGAGATGCAAGCGCTCTGTTTCTTCGCGGGCGCCAACTCCATCTTCGTCGGCGACACGCTGCTGACGGCGGACAATCCCGGCGACGATCACGACACCGCGCTCTTCCGCCGCCTCGGCCTTTCTCCCATGCCGCTGGAGCCGGCGGTGTGACGGCGACAATGCTTTCGGACTATGCCGCAACGCTTGAGGGCCTGCGACGCAAGGCACGGCTGCGCAGCCTGGCGCCGCAGCGTGGCATGGACTTTACGTCAAACGATTTTCTCGCTTTTGCGGGCGCACCACGCCTCAAGGCGGCGATCATCGCGGCGATGGAAAGCGGCGTTCCGGCGGGCGCGGGCGGCTCGCGCCTGCTGCGCGGCAACCATCCGGAACACGAGGCGCTGGAGATGGAAGCCGCCGAATTCTTCGGCGTGGAACGCGTGCTCTATTTCGGCAGCGGCTATGCCGCCAATTCCGCGCTTTTCTCGACCTTGCCGCGGCGCGAAGATCTGATCGTTCACGATGCGCTTATCCATGCCAGCGCCCATGAGGGCATTGCAGCCAGCAAGGCGGCAGCCGTCAGCATCGACCACAACGATGCGAACGCCTTCGATGACGCGATTCGAAACTGGCGCAGGGAGGGCGGTAAKGGCCGGCCCTGGATTGCAGTAGAGAGTCTATATTCCATGGACGGCGACCAAGCGCCGCTTGTTGCCCTCGCCGATATTGCCGATCGTCACGAGGCCTTCCTAGTGATCGACGAGGCCCATGCCACCGGCGTTTTCGGCACGGGCGGCAGAGGGCTTGCGGCGGGGTTGGAGGGCCGGGACAATGTGCTTGCCCTACATACCTGCGGCAAGGCGCTGGGCGTATCGGGGGCGCTGCTTGCCGTGCCGCGCGTGCTCGCCGACTATCTCGTCAACCGCGCCCGCGCCTTCATCTATTCCACCGCGCCCTCACCTCTCATGGCGGCGGGCGTGCGCGAAGCCTTGCGCATGGTGGATGACGAACCCGAGCGCCGCGAGGCCCTGGAGCGTCTGGTCGCCTTTGTCGGTGACGGATTGAAGAGCCGATTCGGCATAGAACCGAGCGGGTCGCAGATCCAGCCGGTTATCATCGGCGACAACGCGCGAGCGGTCCGAATTGCCGAAACTCTTCAGGCTCAAGGGTTCGATATCCGCGCGATCCGTCCGCCGACCGTGCCGGAGGGCACCGCGCGCCTGCGGCTGTCGATCACGCTCAACGTCGATTCGGAGCAGATTGCGCACATGCTGGATTGCCTCGCTGCTGCCATGGAGGAACACAGGAGATKACCGCCCGTTTCGTAGTAACCGGCACGGATACCGGCATCGGCAAGACCGTGTTTGCCGCGGCGCTGACGGGCGCGCTCAACGCCCGATATTGGAAACCCGTGCAATCCGGACTGGAAGATGAGACAGACAGCGAAGCCGTCGCCCGACTGAGCGGGCTGCCCGCTGAGCATATCCTGCCGGAAGCCTATCGCCTTTCCGCCCCGCTCTCACCGCATCTTTCGGCGCGTCTCGACGGCGTGGAAATCGACCCGGCCCGGCTCGAGCCGCCAGCCTGCACCGATCCACTGGTCATCGAAGGAGCCGGCGGCCTGCTAGTGCCGGTCACGAAAAATACGGTCTTTGCCGATGTCTTCGCCCGGTGGCGCCTTCCCGTCATTCTCTGCGCCCGAACCTCGCTCGGCACCATCAATCATACGCTGCTGTCCATCGAGGCTCTGCGCAGCCGCGATATCCCCCTTTGCGGCGTAGCCTTCATCGGCGCGGAAAATGCCGACACCCAAGCGACCATTGCGGCCGTCGGGCAAGTGAAGGTGTTGGGACGGCTGCCTCTGCTGGAAAGCCTGACGGGCGAAACCCTACGCCGCGCCTTCCGCGAGAATTTCGACATTGCATCCCTGATGGAGGCAAACGCGTGACCCCCTCGCCCGTCTGGCACCCCTTTACTCAGCATGCCCTCGAACCGCCGATGAAGCGCATCGTCGCGACCGAAGGCGCGTATCTGTTCGACGAGGAAGGCAATCGCATCCTCGACGCAATCTCGTCATGGTGGGTGATCACACATGGCCATCGCCATCCCGGCATCATGGCGGCAATCCGCGAGGCGACGAAGGCCTACGACCAGATCATCTTCGCCGAATTTACCCACGAGCCCGCAGAACTACTCGCGGAACGTCTGCTCGCCTTCGCGCCCCCTAAACTGAAACACGTCTTCTATTCGGACAGCGGATCGACGGCGGTCGAGGTGGCGATCAAGATGGCGCTCGGCACGTTCCACAATCGTGGCATCGCGCGTGATCGTATCGTTGTGATGGAACACGGCTATCATGGCGACACGATCGGCACCATGTCCGCGGGAGAGCGTGGCGTGTTCAATGCGCCCTTCGAGCCGCTGCTCTTCGGCGTCGACCGCCTGCCCTTCCCCGAACCCGGCCGGGAACAGGAGACGCTCGACGCATTCGAAGCCATCTGCCGTTTGGGAAAGGTCGCCGCCATTCTGGTTGAACCACTGGTGCTCGGCGCGGGCGGCATGAAATTCTATGGCAACGCCGTGCTTTCCGCTTTGAAGGAAATTGCCGGCCGATACGGCTGCCTGTTCATCGCCGATGAGGTGATGACCGGCTGGGGTMGCACCGGCACACGCTTTGCCTGCGAACAGGCAGGCGTCACCCCGGATATCCTCTGCACCTCGAAGGGCCTAACCGGGGGCGCCCTGCCGCTGGCGGCAACGCTTTGCACGGCAGAGATTTTCGAGGCCCATCTGTCTCGCGACCGGCGCAAGACCTTTTTCCATTCGAGTTCCTACACCGCCAATGCAATCGCCTGCGCGGCGGCCGTCGCCAATCTGCAGGTCTGGCAGGACGAACCAGTGGAAGCCCGGATTGCCGAGCTTGCAGCGCAGCACACCCAGCATCTCCAACGCTTCCGGAACGACAAGAGATTTGTAAACGTTAGGCAATGCGGAACGATCGCCGCCCTCGATCTTGCGGTACCGTCAGGCGGCTACCTCGCCGAAGCGGGGCCGCGCATGCGCAAGCTGTTTCGCGAACGCGGGCTGCTTGTGCGCCCGCTCGGAAACGTCATCTACCTGATGCCGCCTTATTGCACGAGCGCTGCGGACATCGCCGCCGCCTATGACGCGATCGACGAAGTCGCCTCGCTCGTTCTGGAGGAGACGGGATCTTGACGCCTCTCTCCTCCCGCCTCGCCGGATTCGGTCATGCCGTTCCATCCCGCATCGTCCACAATGCGGAAATCGAAAGCCGACTCGGCCTCGAKGAAGGCTGGATCGAAAGGCGCACCGGCATCCGATCTCGCCATTGGGCAACCGAGGGCGACACACTGAGCGGCCTTGCAGCCGAGGCCGGAAAAATGGCCCTTGAGGATGCCGCGATTGCGCCGGGCGAGATCGCCATGACCCTGCTTGCCACCTCGACGCCGGACCATCTTTTGCCGCCCTCGGCGCCGCTTCTGGCGCACAAGCTCGGCTTGCCAAATTCCGGAGCCATCGATCTTGCCGGAGCTTGCTCCGGCTTCCTCTACGCGCTGACGTTGGCGGATGGCTTCGTGCGGGCGCATGGACGAGCGGTACTCGTCGTTGCCGCCAATATTCTCAGTCGCCGCATCAATCCGGCGGAACGGGCCAGCGCCGTTCTGTTTGCCGACGGTGCCGGCGCTGTCGTACTTGCTCCGTGCCGCGATGGTCAAAGCGGCCTCAAGGCAGCCGTGATGGCTTCGGATGGGAGTGGCTATGATCTGATTACCATTCCATCCGGCGGCAGTAATAAGCCTTTTTCTCCAGAGACTGCGGCAGACGAAGTACTAATGACGATGCGCGACGGGCGCGAAGTCTTCTCCCGCGCTGTCGATCTGATGACACGCACCTCACGCCAGGCGATGGACGAGGCAGCCGTAACGGTCTCCGCCATCGACCGCTTMATTCCGCATCAGGCGAACCTCCGTCTTTGCGACGCGGTTCGCCATAGTCTCGAATTGGAAGAAGGCAAGCTTGTCAGCACGATCGCGGAATTCGGCAACTCTTCGGCCGCAACCATTCCGCTGTCCCTTTCCGTCGAAAATCGCCGCAAACCATTCAAATCCGGGGAGCGCCTTCTCATGGCCGCCGCCGGTGCTGGCCTGGCGGGCGGGGCTGTCATCCTTGCGGTCTAAACTGACGCTGTGGAACAGCTACAGTTGTATGAAGAATATGGAGAATCAACAAAGGGGCAGGTAAGCATAGGACATTGAGTCGATGCGCCCCTTCTGAAACCGATGATAATTCAATGAGCGTTGCAAAAGATGATCCAATTGCCGTGCGGATAAGCCGGACACTCGCGGATCGCATTATTTCAGGCGTGATCGAAGCCGGCGCCAAGCTCAGGCAGGATCACATTGCCGAGGAATTCGGCGCGAGCCATGTGCCCGTGCGCGAGGCTTTCCGTCGCCTGGAATCCCAGGGGCTGGTGGTCAGCCAGCCGCGCAAGGGCGTGCGTGTGGTCGGCTTTAGCGTCGAAGAGGTGCGCGAAGTAGCCGAAATGCGCGCCGCCCTCGAAGTATTGGCGCTGCGCAATGCCGCACCTCATATGACCAAAGCCATCCTGGACCAGGCCGAAGAGGCGATCCACGCCGGCGATCGCGCGACTGACGTTCAGGCCTGGGAAGAGGCGAACGGCACGTTCCACCGTCTCATTCTGTCTCCCTGCAACATGCCGCGCCTGCTGAAGACGATCGAAGACCTGCATGCGGTCAGCGCACGCTTCCTGTTTTCCGGCTGGCGGGCGGAGTGGGAAGCGCCGACCGACCGCGATCATCGTGCCATTCTCAACGCGTTGCGCGCTGGGAATGTGGACGTCGCCACGGCGGTCCTTTCGCGCCATGTGCAATGGATGGGCCAGAAGCCGGGAAGCAGATCGTAGTTTCAACCTTCTCGGTGAAATGACCGGGTTGCACCAATCCACGCCAGGGTCCGTTGTTCGGGATCGGGATTGCGCGTGATGTCGGTCACCACGGCGGCACTATCCGCCCCATTTTCGAAGACGCCGGCAATGCGCTCCACCGTCAGCCCGCCAATAGCGACGAGCGGCAGCGAGCCGATGCGGCTCTTCCAGTCGCGCAGACGGTCAAGACCTTGCGGCGCCCAGGGCATCACTTTGAGAATCGTGGGATAGATCGGACCGAGCGCGATATAATCCGGGCGCGCCGCAAGCGCGGTTGCCAGCTCCGCCTCGTCGTGCGTGGAAAGTCCCAGCTTAAGGCCAGCCTCACGAATAGCGGCAAGATCGGCCGTCGCCAAATCCTCCTGGCCGAGATGGATGAAATCACAGCCTTCTTCGATGGCAAGCTGCCAATAATCATTGACGATCAACTGGCACGCATGCGCCGCGCAGACTGCTTTTGCCCGCCGGATGTCTGTGCGGATGTCCGGTAGCGCGCGTTCCTTGATGCGCAGTTGCACGAGTTTGACGCCGAGCGGAACCAGCCTTTCGATCCAGGCGGCACTGTCGACGATCAGGTAGAAGGGATCGAGCTTCATGCGAATACCGCCTTTCCAATCACGGGTGTCGACGGAACCGCCATGTCGCGCGGCTCCAGCATGCCGGCGCCGAATGCCTGGCGGCCAGCCTCAATCGCCTTGGCGAAGGCTTCTGCCATCGCGGCGGGATCGCCCGCACCGGCAACCGCGGTGTTCAGAAGAACCGCATCGAAACCCAGCTCCATCACGGCCGTCGCATGCGACGGCCGGCCGATGCCTGCGTCGACGATCAGCGGCACCTCTGGAAAATGCGCGCGCATGGATCGAAGGGCCGAAGGATTGAGTGGCCCCGCCGCAGTGCCGATCGGAGCGCACCAGGGCATCAGCACCTTGCATCCCGCCTCCAGCAGGCGCTCAGCCACCACTAGGTCGTCAGTCGTATAGGGAAAGACCTCAAAGCCGTCGCTGGCAAGAATGCGGGCGGCCTCCACTAGCGCGAAGACATCCGGCTGCAGCGTATCGTGATTGCCGATCACCTCCAGCTTGATCCAATTGGTCTGAAACACCTCGCGCGCCATCTTGGCCGTCAGCACCGCCTCGGATACGCCGTGGCAACCAGCGGTGTTGGGAAGAACGCAGACGCCGAGCGCCCGGATCATATCGAAAAATGCGCCGCCATTGCGCCCGCCGGCCGTTTCCCGGCGCAACGACACGGTGACGATCTCCGTCCTGGATTGCTTGACAGCTTCGGCCAGGACKGCCGGCGAAGGATAACGTGCTGTGCCGAGAAGAACACGCGATCCAACCTGGGTACCATAGAGATCAAGCATGGTTCAGCCTCCCTGCATCGGGGTCAGGATCTCGATCCTGTCATTGTCGTTCAGAAGGTGATCATCGCGATCCTCGCGATGGACGAGTTCGCCGTTGACGGCGGTTGCCAGCCACTCGCCCTCATAATCGAGCACGGCCAGAAGCTGCGAAAGTGTGGTTGCGGCAATTGTCTCGGGTTCGCCGTTTATGATCAGGCGCATCGGGGGCTCCTTTGCCTCGTCTGTTCGGAAAAGACCAGATCCGCGGCTTCGACCGCCATGGTGGGTGCCAGCAAAAAACCGTGGCGATAAAGGCCGTTGAGGATGATGACATTGCCCTCCCGCGACACCCGCGGAAGGTTGTCTGGAAAGGCAGGACGGATGCCGGAGCCGGTCTCGACGATGGCGGCATCGGCAAAAGCGGGATGCAGCGCATAGGCAGTGTTCAGCAGTTCCATCAACGAGCGGGCGGTGATCGGCCCTTGGAAATCCGTCTCGATCATCGTTGCGCCGACCATGAACAGGCCTTTGCCGCGTGGCACGATATAGACGGGAAAGCGTGGATGCAGCAGTCGGACAGGACGCGCAAGCGTGACCTCCTCCGTCTGCAGATAGAGCATTTCGCCCCGGACACCCCGCAATTCCCCGTTCTGACCGATGCGGGCGGCGCCCGTGCAATCGACGACTTCGGCGAATTCGCCGTCATCCTCAATTTCATCGGCAAAGGTCACGCCCTTTGCTGAGAGATCGTTCTTCAATGACTGCAACACCTCGCGGGGATTGAGGTGCGCTTCCTGCGGGAAGAACAAGCCATGCCGGAATCGACCCGAAAGAGAGGGTTCGAGGGTGGCGATTTCGTGTTCCTCTACCCAGCGATAGCCGGTCGTGCGGCTGGCAAATCGCTTCAGCTCGTTTTGATCGCGGTTCAGCGCGACGACGAGCGTTCCATTGTGGACGACCTTGCCGGGAACAATTGCTTCCCATCGGTCGACGGAATCGCGGCCATGCTCGAGAACGGCTTCATCGGCACTTTCCCGTTCGCACCAGGGCGCCAGCATGCCGCCGGCGAGCCAGGAGGCGGCTTGGCGGAAATTCCGGCTGGGATCTATGATCCTGACCTCTGCACCGCGCCGAAGCAGTTCATGAGCGACCGTGAGGCCGGCGACGCCGGCCCCTTTGACGAGGACACGCATGTCATTCGGCCGGATGTGCGGCGCCGTCAATCGGCATGTAGAGGTCGCCGCCCTCCCGATATTTTGCCGCCATCGCTTCCAGCCCCTCCTTCTGCGCCTCGGCGCGGATGTCGTGCGAAATCCGCATGGAGCAGAATTTCGGGCCGCACATCGAGCAGAAATGCGCAACCTTGTGGGCCTCCTTCGGCAAGGTTTCGTCATGGAAGCTGCGGGCGGTGTCGGGATCGAGCGACAGGTTGAACTGATCTTCCCAGCGGAATTCGAAGCGGGCACGCGACAGAGCATCGTCACGCACTTGGGCGGCCGGATGACCCTTGGCAAGATCGGCCGCGTGCGCGGCGATCTTGTAGGTGATGACGCCCGTCTTGACGTCGTTGCGGTCTGGCAGGCCGAGATGCTCCTTCGGGGTGACGTAGCAGAGCATGGCCGTGCCGAACCAGCCGATCATCGCCGCGCCGATCCCTGAGGTGATGTGATCGTAGCCCGGCGCGATATCGGTCGTCAGCGGCCCGAGCGTATAGAAGGGCGCCTCGCCACAGACGGCGAGCTGCTTGTCCATGTTCTCCTTGATCTTATGCATCGGAACATGGCCGGGGCCTTCGATCATCACCTGGCAATCTTTCGCCCAGGCGATCTTCGTCAGTTCGCCGAGCGTTTCCAGTTCGGCAAACTGCGCGGCGTCGTTGGCATCAGCGATCGAGCCGGGGCGCAGGCCGTCGCCGAGCGAGAAGGAAACGTCATAGGCGCGGCAGATGTCGCAGATTTCCTCGAAATGCTCGTAGAGGAAGCTCTCGCGGTGATGATGCAGACACCACTTGGCCATGATCGAGCCGCCACGCGAGACGATACCGGTGACGCGATTGACGGTCAGCGGGATGTAATGCAGCCGCACGCCAGCATGGATGGTGAAGTAATCGACGCCCTGTTCGGCCTGCTCGATCAACGTGTCGCGATAGACTTCCCAGGTCAGCTCCTCAGCAATGCCGCCGACCTTTTCCAGCGCCTGATAGAGCGGCACCGTGCCAATCGGCAGCGGCGAATTGCGGATGATCCATTCGCGGATGTTGTGGATATTGCGGCCGGTCGAGAGATCCATGACCGTATCGGCGCCCCAGCGGGCCGCCCAGACCATTTTCTCAACCTCTTCCGCCATCGAAGAGGTGACGGCGGAATTGCCGATATTGGCGTTGATCTTCACCAGGAAGTTCCGGCCGATGATCATCGGCTCGCTTTCCGGATGATTGATATTGGCCGGGATGATCGCCCGACCCGCCGCGACCTCCTGGCGAACGAATTCCGGGGTCACATGATCGGGAATATGGGCACCGAAGCTCTCGCCATCGCGAATCAGGGCTTCGGCCTTGGCCTTGCGGCCGAGATTTTCGCGGATAGCGATGAATTCCATTTCCGGCGTGATGATGCCGGCGCGCGCATAGGCAAGCTGGGTAACGGCCTTGCCGTCCTTGCCTCGCAGCGGCTGGCGCTTAGCCGGAAATTCCGGCGTCAGCCGCTCGCCGCTGACAAAGCCATTGTCTTCGGGACGCACATGGCGACCTTCATAGGCCTCGACGTCGCCGCGCGCGAGTACCCAATCGCGGCGGAGCTGTGACAAGCCCTGCTCGATGCGGATATCAGCCCCTTCGACAGTGTAGGGGCCTGAGGAATCATAGACGACGACCGGCGGCTCGCCCGATGTCGGATGAACGCTGATCTCGCGCATCGGCACACGGATATCGGTGTGAAGGTCTCCGGGGATGTAGATCTTCCGCGACGCCGGCAGCGCGCCGGTGGTGACAGTCGGGGTGAGGTTTTTTGCGGCAATGTTCATGGTTTGAGGCTCCAAGTTGCAGTTGGAGACCCAGTCAATCAGCCGGAATGATGGAAAGACGCCGGCATAGAATCCACGCGGGAATCCGAAGCCTTCGAGCGCTTGCACCGTCCCTACGCCAGTATGAACTGGATCAGGTTCAACGGGTCACTGCGCCCACAATCGGCAAAGCCGTATTGTTCAGCAGTATCTCAGCCCCTTGCCGGGACCCCCCTGGTGAATGTCGCAAAGACTATGTCCGGGGCTCGGCTTGTGTCAACCCTGGAACCACAGCCTCGGCAGACCAAGCCGAATAGGTCCGCTCGCCATCAGACTAAAGTCCTACTCATGGCAAGACTTACGTCCGAAGACGCAATCTTTGGTCCGAACGCCATGGATTTGTACCGACTGCTGCTCCAGTTCCCTCCGGCGAAGAAAGCGGCGGGGTATCCGACCGCTTTTGCGAAGTATGCGGAGAAGGTCGATGAAGATGAACGCCCAAGACAGCATCCTCGCCCCGACGCCTGTCGCGGTTTCAGACGGTAGCCGCGTCACCATGTTGGCTGCGAGATAATCGGCCATGCAGCAAGCAAAGCGAATCCTAGTTACAGGCGGTGCAGGTTTCCTCGGATCATTCCTGTGCGAACGACTTCTTCAGGAAAAACAGGAGGTTATCTGCGTAGATAATTTCTTTACGGGACGTAAGAGCAACGTCTCGCACCTCCTGGACAACAAGTCGTTCGAAATCGTCCGCCATGATATCACCTTTCCCCTCTACGTAGAGGTCGATGAGATTTACAATCTCGCTTGTCCGGCAAGTCCGGTTCACTACCAATACGATCCGGTACAGACGACCAAGACCAGCGTCCACGGTGCGATCAACATGCTGGGCCTCGCCAAACGGGTCGGTGCAAAGATCCTCCAGGCCTCCACGTCCGAAGTCTATGGCGATCCCGAGATCCATCCCCAACAGGAGGATTATTGGGGCCGGGTGAACCCGATTGGCCCGCGCTCCTGTTACGACGAGGGCAAGCGCTGCGCCGAGACCCTGTTCTTCGATTACTGGCGCCAGCACCGGCTCCAGATCAAAGTGGCGCGCATCTTCAACACATACGGTCCAAGAATGAGCCCCGATGACGGCCGTGTCGTTTCCAACTTCATCGTGCAGGCGCTGCAGAACGAGCCGATAACGGTTTACGGCAACGGCCAGCAGACGCGGTCGTTCTGCTACGTCGACGACCTCATAGACGGCCTGGTTCGCCTGATGGGAACAAAGGAAGAGGTCACCGGCCCGATCAACCTTGGCAATCCGGCGGAGTTTACGATGCTGGAGCTTGCCGAACTCGTCATAAAACTGACCGGCAGCCGATCGAAGATTAAATTCCTGCCCTTGCMTGCCGACGATCCCCGTCAACGGCAACCGGACATCGGCGTTGCCATGCGTGAACTCGGCTGGAAGCCGAAGCTCCAGTTGCGAGACGGGCTTGCCAAAACGATCGCCTATTTTGACGAGCTGCTTTCGTCGGACGATTCGCACGCGGTCGCTGCTGAATGACGACCGTCCTCGTCACAGGCGGAGCCGGGTATATCGGATCGCATTGCTGCAAGGCGTTCGCGGAGGCCGGTTGGTCGATCGTCACCTACGACAATCTCTCCCGCGGCTGGCGTGACGCTGTAAAATGGGGGCCTCTGGTCGAGGGTGACATTGCCGACGCCGAGACTCTCGCGGCAGCGCTGCGCCAGTATCGCCCTGACGTCGTGGCCCATTTCGCCGCCTACGCCTATGTCGGCGAATCCGTTGAATTTCCGGAACTCTACTACCGGAACAACACATTCGGGACGTTGGTGCTCATCGAGGAAATGCTGAAAGCCGGGGTCAACCGGCTGATCTTTTCAAGTACTTGCGCTTCCTACGGCATTCCGGTGCGAACCCCGATCGACGAGACCCATCCGCAGTGGCCGATCAATCCCTATGGGTGGTCGAAATTCATGATCGAACGGATGGTGGAAGATTTCTCCCGTGCTCGCGGCCTCAATGCAGTGATGCTGCGATATTTCAATGCCGCCGGATGCGACCCTGATGGCGAAATCGGCGAACGGCACGAACCCGAGACGCATGTCGTTCCACTTGCCATAGAGGCGGCGATCAAGCCGGGCCGGGTCTTTACCATCAACGGCACCGATTTCGATACGCGAGACGGCACCGCCGTCCGCGACTACATCCACGTCACCGATCTGGCGCGTGCGCATGTCCTTGGCGGTGAGAAGCTATTGCGGGATCGAGGGGTGCATGTCTACAACCTCGGCACGGGCAACGGAACGACCGTGAAGGAACTCGCCGACGCCGTCGGCCGCGTCTCCGGAAATACACTTCCCATAGCCTACGGACCCCGCAGACCCGGCGATCCGCCAGCTCTCGTCGCCTCTGCCGCCAAGGCCGAGCGGGAGCTTGGATGGGCGCCCAGGCATTCCGACATCGATGGGATCATCGACACGGCACTCGCCTGGTATCGCAGCCGGATGTGACCCTTACCGGCGTGTCGCGGTMAAAAACTCATCGAGAGCGGCGCCGACCGCTTCGATCGAGAATTTTTCCGTCACCCGCTTTCTGGCAGCCGCGCCGAGCCGTGCTCGAAGGACCTTGTCGTCTTTCAATCGCGCCAGGGCCTGCGCAATTTCCTCCGGCCGCTCCTGCCCCACCATCAGACCGCCCGAGGCCTCTCCATCGGCCAGGATATCCGGCAAACCTTGCGCATCCGTGGCAACGACTGGAAGGCTGCAGGCCATCGCCTCCAGTGGCGCAACGGGCATGCCTTCGATGCGGGAGGCTGTGACATAGGCGTCGGCGGCCGAAAGCCAGCGCCGGATCAACGGCCGGTCCGTCGTGTAGCCGGAAAGCCATCGCAAATTCGACGAGCCGCTTTCACGCACGAGCTTTGCGAAGGCGTCGCTATCCTGGCCCGAGCCAATAATCACCAATTGGCTGGTTGAATCGTCGGCAAACCGCCTCCAAGCCTTCAGGAGAACGTCGAGCCCCTTGCGGCGGATATCGATACGGCCGTGATTGAGGACAATGAAGCAATCCTGCGGCAGGCCAAGGCTGTTGCGCGCCTCTATGCGATCCATCGCCTGCCATTCCTCGGTATCCAGCGGATTCGGGATGTCAGCGATGTCGAGCACAATGCGCGGATAGGCCTTGGCGAGGCGCGCGCGCTCTGCGGAGGATGCAACGATCAGGCCGCGGCAAGCGCGCAGGGAAAGCTGTCTCGCAACCGCCTCTATCCGGGACAGCGTGCGATCCCCGCCCTGGAAGGTGGCATAGAGGGGAACGTTGATACGCCGCGCCAGCCACGCAAGCGCGTCGAAGCGAATATACTCATACTCCTGGGCAAGCAGCAGATCGCATCGGGAGCGGCTAAGAATCTCCTGGAAGGCCGCAAGCGGCGTTGCGGTCCAGCGCCGCAGGCTGTAGGCGGCTGGGGAATGGCCTTGCCGGGGCCGCCTTGCCGGGGCGACCCAGATCGGCGTGCCCGTGCCCGAATGCTCGTAGCGCTCGATTTTGGTCACCCGTTCAGATGCGCAGACGATGATCGGCTTGTGGCCTACCGAGCTTAAGGCGGCGGCATAGCCGAACAACCAGCCTCCCGTCATTCGCTCGACGAAATCATTGAGCTCAAGCCCAATCGGGTCGAGAAACTCCTCGATCACATCGCCCCATGGGAAGAGCGCTATGACCTGCGGCGTCCGATGGCCGATCATTTGCGCCAAGCGAATGCCGTCTCCGTGCCACGCGTGGATGGCCGGTGCATCAGATAGCCGACGAGCGTTACGGGCGCCGCTAGCGCATAGAGTACCTTGCGACGGCGACGTCCAATGCGAGAGAACGAGACGTCATGAAAGAACGCCGTGGCGGGATTGATGAATGTTGCCCGCCGTTCCGGCCGCCTGTTGAAAAGAGCCGTCAGTTGCGGGTCGCGGTATCCCCGCCGGACATGGCCCCATTCGCGCATCAACGCGCTCTCATGCGGGCAATAGCGTTTCATCGCGTTGAAATAGGGATAGTGCCAATTCATCTCAGGGGTTGAGATGAGGACATAACCGCCGGGCCGCACCACTCGTAACGCCTCCTGCGCGGCGCGGTGATCATCCTCGATATGCTCCAGCACATCGAACATGGTGACGACATCAAAACTGTTATCGTCGAGCGGCAACGAACAGGCGTCTCCGCAAATGAAGGTCGATCTCGCCCAGGAAGGCTGATGCTCGCCCAGCTCCGGATCGATATCGAGCGTAACGATCTCCGCTTCCGGATAGAGGATGCTGGCAAGGCCGCTGCGACCACCGCCGATTTCCAACACCCGTCCGAAGCCTCCGGTTTCAGCGGGAGCCACGCGGTGGATGGCGCGCATCTTTTCGCGATAGAACAAACCGTCCGTCAGCCCGTTCGGATAAGGGTTCCCGGATAGAAACCGGCCAAGTGGTGCTTTCTTGATCATCACGCTGTTTCCTTGTCAGCAGTCGCGGCGACACCCATCGAGGTTCGCCGCATTCTCCAGCCGAAGCGCAGGAGAAACTGCAGCCCGGCCAGCCAACCCTGCATTTCGGAGGCCAAAATTCCGAGGCGGCCCGGCGGCCCCTCGAAAAGCGACTTGACGAAAGTCTTCACGAAATAGACCGGCAGTTGCTTGCCAATGCGCACAATGTTTCCGCGATCGCCGAAATTGTCATACTGCGCCACGAGGGCCGCCACGTGGCCCTTCATGTAGGCCCTTATCTGCCGCTTCAGACCGGGCCAGTCGCTGCGATGATGGTGGAAGACGACGGCCCGGGGTTCGTAGAGGCAGGTTCCGCCCGTTGCCAGCAGCCGATACCAAAGCTCCGAGTCTTCGGAGCATCCTGCCGCCCCTGCCCCGAGGCGCTCGTCAAACAGGCCGACCCGCTCGAATACGGACCGCCGAAAGGCCATATTAGCACCGGCACCAATCTTCCAGACATGCGCCCCGCTCGGCCGCGTCTCTTCAAAGAAACGCCTGTCAAAGGTGAGCGGTACGAAAGTGTTTCCGAAGCCACCCATGGTGAACTGAAAGCTGCGTTGCGCGACCGTATCGAGGCGCGCCGGCAGCACAAGACCGGTAAACGCCTCAACGTCCCGTTCCGCAAAGGCACGCGCGATCTCCGCGGTCCAGCCTGGATGGGCTTCGACATCATCGTCGGTGAAGGCAATGATATTTAGCCGGCTTGCATGAATTCCGGCGTTTCTGGCCCGGCTCAAGCCAGCGCGCGGCTCATGGACATAGCGAAAATTAGGAAATTGCCCGCACACATCCCTGGCATTCCCATCTTGGGAATTGTCGACGACGATGACCTCCCCCGGAGCGCTGCGTTGTGCCGCCAGGCTGGCAAGGCATTTGCTCAGGGCCGGGCCGCGATCGCGGGTGCAGATCACCACGGAGATATCATGCGCCGGAGCGGACGATGGGGTTGCGAACCCATCGAGGGTTTCGACCAGATTTTCCGCTTCGAGCGCCGCCTCGAGCGACAGCGCCCGCTTCGGCCATCTTTCATAGGTGGCCCGCAACGGTGCGCCCAGCCCGCTGCTGCGTGCTTCCAATTGCGCAGCAGCATATTCGGCGGCGAATTGGCGCAGCTGCGGCGTTCCGTAGGGCAGTTCGTCCTGCAGGGACGCTCGCGCTCCAAGCGGCAGGTCTTTCCACCAGAAGATCGACAATGCGGGCCTGCCATGGCCGCCGGCATCGCCGGCAGCGAGATCGACATGCCTCACATCAAAACTACCTGCGGTCATGGATTGCGCTCCCGGATCGCCTGAATGCGCGCACGCGAGCGGTCATATTCGCCCGCAAGGCCGTAGATTCCGCCCCACAGCTCCGCCATGCCAAAACGCAGGTCATGGCCGCGAAACCGCCCTGCAGCACGAGCAAGCGCCTTCAACTGGTCGAAGAACCACCACCGGACCATGGCGCGATGCTGCGCCCGCAATTCATCGTCGGTGCGATAGCTTTTGACCAGAAAAGCCATCATGCCGAGACCCCAGGTCCAATATTGCCGCCTGAGCTGCGGAATGGTTTCGCGATGCTCGTGATAGACGGCATACTCGGGCTCATAGATCATGGGACGCCCGGAACGCAGCACGCGGTAAAAAATATCGAGATCGCCGCCTCCGGGAAGCGGCGCTCCCGTATCGAGCGCTTCGTCGAAGCCGCCAAGTCTGATCAGCAATGCACGGTCGAAGGCCATGTTGCAGCCGGCACCGAGAACGCCGGACCCCACGGGATGGAGCGGATTGTCAAATCGCGCTTTGTGGAACTCCCGTCGAGCAAAGCCTCGGCCAAACCCGCCTCGTCGCTCGAAAAAGATCTGCGCCTCGGTGTCGAGGCGAAACGGCAGCACGAGGCCCGTAAAGCCGCCGACGCCGAGATTGTCCCGACACGCTTTCGCAAGGCCCGCAAGCCAATTGCGATCCACTACGACGTCGTCGTCCAGATAGGCGATGATATCGCCCCTAGCCGCATGCAGGGCGGCGTTTCGAGCAAAATCCAGCCCCGCCTTCGGTTCGAAAACGTAGCGGATATCCCTGAAGCCCGCGACGGCATCGCGCGTGGCCGTGTCCACCGAGGCATTGTCGATCACGACGATTTCGACGAACTGGAAGGCGGCTTCCGCCCGGACCCGATCGAGCGAGGCTAGCAGCCGGGAAAGACGCTGCGCGCGGTCCTTAGTGCAGATCGCGATGCTGAGGCTTGGCAGCGCCGCCGCTTCCATCGGCTGCCGCTTTCTCAGCTCGTCTTCCAGCTTTGCGACGAGGATGCGCTCGGCAAAGCGCTCGTCCGCAAGGGCTTTCAGCCTTTCGGCCGTCAGCACCGATCCGGCCGGTAGCTCGATCATTTCAAATGCGATGAGCCGACCCCGCCAGCGCGCGATCAAGCCGACCCCATTCTGCTCGGCCGAAAGTTCGATCGGCGCCAAGGGCTCCGACAACTCGATATCAATAAGTTTGTAACTCATCACCCAACTCCCGCCCATTGCGGCGGCCGTGCTGAAATTCATGGAGCCTGGAAAAATGGCCTTGCCGTTTGAAGAGTTCATCCGGCGAGCCGGCCTCGACCACCCGACCCTTTGTCATGACGATGATCTGATCGGCCGCCAGAACGGTCGAAAGCCGGTGAGCGATCACAACAACGGTGCGGTTATGCGAATACTCATCGAGCGCGAGCTGAAACGCCTGTTCGGTTTCGGCGTCGAGCGCGTTCGTCGCCTCGTCCAGGAGCAGAATATCGGGATTTCGAAGTATTGTTCGGGCTAGCGCGACACGCTGCCTTTGTCCGCCCGACAGCCGCATCCCTTCATCGCCTATCCGTGTCTCGTATCCATCCGGAAGCAGTCGGATGAAATCATCCGCCTTGGCAATCTCGGCGGCTTTGCGTATCTCAGCCTCGCCAGCCTCCAGGTCGCCATAGGCGATGTTGGCCGAAATCGCATCGTTGAAGAGATGGACCTCCTGCGACATCAACGACAGGCGCTTGCGCCAACTGCGAAGGTCKAATTCGGGAAGAGGTACGCCATCCGCGATGATCGCACCGGAGGTGGGGTCCATAAAACGAAAAAGCAGCGCCATCACCGTCGATTTGCCTGCCCCCGACTCTCCCACGATCGCGGTGGTCTTGCCCGCGGGAATGCTGAAGGAAACCTCCTGCAGGGCGAGCGGCTGGCCGGGTGCGTAGCGGAACGAGACATTCCGAAACTCGACGGCATTCCCGAACTGCGGCGCCGGCAGATGCCCCTCCGATAGAAAAGGCCTCTCCGTCCTCTGCAGAAAATCGTCAACGTCGTCGATGCTGCCGGTAAGCCCGTCCAGTGCAATCTTCGACTGCAGCAATTCCCGGGTCGGACCTTGAAGACGGTATAGCAACGACAGAAAGGCGGCCAATGCAGCAATCCCCAAGCCGACCGACTGCGCCACGAGAACGAGCGCGCCGATCAGGATTGTGATCGAGATTTCCGAGACAGGCCCGGGCGTCGCCCATAACATATCGAGCTTCAGCAGACGTCTTCGCACGTTGTCCGAAGTCTTCAGGAACCGATTGCGTTCATAGTCTTCCTGGGCGAAAGCGCGGATCAATTGCAGCGCGTTGATGCTTTCCCACATCCTAAGGCCGAACTGCTTGTTCTCTTCGACAACGGCCTTGCCGGTCTCGTCGGCCTGGCGCGTGGCGAGACGAATGGCCATGGCGCCAAGCAGCAGGAACATCATCGAGAAGAAAGTCAGCGGGATGGAAATCAGCAGCATAAGCAGAATGAAGACGACGAACGTGCAGAAGCAGATCATCAATCGATAGGCGAGGCTCAGTGCCTGGCTGACCTTCCAGGTGTTGTTGGCAATGGTCGTGATGATATCCGAGCGCTTGTTTTCCACCCTGTAGTCGATGCACGAACTTATCGTCTGGTCGAAGACCCTCGCTCTCAGCCGATGCGCAACGAGGCCGTCGACATAGCGGGTCACCCAGGTGTTGATGAGATGGACCGCATTCTTCAGGAGGATGCTGATGCACAACACTCCGACCAGGAATCCCGTCAAATGCTGTTGCGGAACAGGCGCCAGGAGGTGGTCGAAAATTCGCTGCCATTCCCCCTCCTGCGCCGTTGCAGCACCGAGGCTCTGAATGAGGGGAATGAAAAGAAAGAGCCCGGCACCTTCGAGGACCGCCGCGGCGAGCCCGAGTCCCACGATGGTCGGACCGGCCCACGCAGGTGCTCCTGCGAGACCGAAGAGCCGTCGCAATCGCTTGAAGAGGGAAGTGCCCGACGTCACTGGACCGTCTCCGTATAGAGAGGTCGGAACTCGGCATTCTTGCTACGCAACCTCTTCAGGCGAGCCTTGATCCAATTGGGAACCAGCCTGGCCCGGCAATAGACATCCAGCATGTTCGGCAGGTTCGAAATCGCCAGGCGTGGCTCCAAAGCCAAAAATCGTTTCAACAGATCACAGCCATCGAAAAACCGCCCGCTGACAAAGGCGCGGATGACCAGCCAATGAATCATGTMGACCAAATGCGCGTCGAGATCGGCGTCGTACTGCGGATATTTCTTGCGATACTCGGCAAGGACGATTTCACACGAACGAAGCATCTGCTTGACGTCACTCGACATGTTCGTGTTCGTCATGCGGTAGCCGACAAGGTGTTGCTGCACGACGCGAAATTCGTAGCTCTCCGCAATTCTGAGACAGATCAGAAGATCCTCGCAGCCCTGGGCTTTCCGAGCCCTCAGCGAGGGGTCGAATTTCCCGGCTTTTTCGAAGGCGGATCGGCGCATGAGCATCGAGCTGCCATTGCCGACGAAATTGTTCCTGCACATGCGTTGAAGCACGTGCCCTTCGGCGCTCGGCTGGTTATGGAGCGAGAATACGCGGCTATCCTCGTCGATAAGAGCGTACCAGCAATAGGCCAATCCTGCCGACGGGCCGCCCTTATCGAGGGCTTGCCATTGAAGAGCGACCTTTGAGGGAGCCCATAAATCGTCGGCATCGACAAACGCCAGAAACTCGGCGTCAGTCGCAGCCGCGCCGGTGTTGCGTGCTGCGGCGACCCCGCTGTTGGTCTGCCGGAGCATCCGAATCCGCCGGTCTTGTTTCGCATAAGCGGCTACGATCGACGTCGAACTATCCGACGAACCGTCATCGACGACGACGATGTCCAATGCCTGATGCGTCTGCTGGCAGATACTGGCCAAGGTCGCACCGATTGTTCGCTCGGCATTGAACATTGGCACCACGACCGCGACTGTGGCACTTCGCTCACTTCCCACGATCATTGCAGCCCTTAGCGCGGACGTCGGCCAACACGGCGGCGTCGCTCACGGAAATCATAGCGAGTGCCGAGGCGGGGATGCCGTTCTTGGGGACGTCATTCATGTTCATCGACCTTCTCCGCATGCTTCGCAAAAGCGGGCGGTGACGCCGCTTTCTTTGCCGGGAGGAACTGGAGCAGCGGTTGGTACAAATCCATGGCATTCGGACCAAAGATTGCGTCTTCGGACGTAAGTCCTACGATTGAATGGGACTTTGGTCTGATAAAGAACGAAAACCCAGCTGCCCATCGTCTTTAGCAGGCCTTACGAGGCGACGAAGACGGAGTGGATTGGCAAGATGACCCTGTTTCTTAGGCCCTTTGCCGTGCGTGATGTCGCATTTTGGTCCGAATAGGTTCGAATCTGCACGACGCGTTTTGCTGATTTCTCCAACACTATAAGCGGAACGGCCCAGCGCAGACGGCGCTGCCGAATTGGGAGTAGAGGGTTTTACATGATCTCCGACGCAGAATTGCATGCCAATCGGCTTGATGCGCTTGAACAGACAAAGGATGGCGCTCCTCCGATACCCTCGAACCCATTCTTCGGCGTTGGGCCGATTACCGACGCTACGCTTGATGAGGTCGACAGCAGGCTGCGGCGCTTTGAATTTGATCGTTGGATCGAAAAGACCTACCGAAAGCTGGACGATACCGGAAAGGACATCGGTCCGTTCACAACGGCTGAGCTGGCGCGAAGCATGCATCGTGGATACCCGGCAGATAAGATCCTGCTGGATATGATGCGGGCAATTCACCGCTACTTTGAGTTTCCGAAGTCCAACCGGGTCGCTGTCGGGCTCGGCGGCGGCCATAGCGGCTATACCGTGTGCGTCCAGCACTTGTTGAATGCCAACGACGCGGGCCAGCGGGTCTATGTCGACACGCCGCKACCGGAAAGCGGTGGCGCGGGAGCTTCCGGTTTTTTCCGGCAGTCCTGGGCAACCCAGCTTATCGAAATGCACCGATTTGCCGAAAAGGGCGATGAAAGCCGCATCCATTTCGCGGAAAAAGAAGGCGCAATCCCGTCTGCAAAGCGCCTGGCCGAGCTCGGGATCTCCATCTTCGTCGGTGTAGGCCACGAAACCACCGGTGCGAACTCCTACACCAACGAAGAAATCAACGAACTTTTGGCGTGGCTGGATGGCGATCCCGAAAACAGGCACGCGGTCTTCGATGCCACATCGATGCTTGGCGCAATGCCCTGGTCGCCCGAGACGGTGCGCGCCGTGATGGCCAAGTGCTGCCTGTTMATGCCGTTCCAGAAAGCGATCGGCGGCATCTCCGGCTACTTCATCGCGTCCTTCACGCCGGCTGCTCTTGCGCTTATCGAACGCAACCAGAGCAATCCCTCCTGGGCAATACCGCGTCAGTTGAAAATCGCCCCGCCGCTCGATCCGAAGCAGCCGCTTTCCAGCAAGCGCTCGGTCGACGCCGGCCCGTTCTACGACGCTCAGGAAGACAAGATGCTCGGCGGGGTTATCAATACCTACAGCACCTTGGCATTTGCCGAGACGACCTTTGGCCTGCTGCAAACTGAACGGCGCGTGGGCTCGGTGATTGAACTCAACAAGCGCTCGGCAGGCAACCGCATCGTCGTCAACGAGTTGGTTGAAAAGAACCCGCTGTTCAGCCTGGTGGTCAGCGAAGAGGAGCGTCGCGGCGCTGCCGTCACACTCCTGAAGGTCAACGACGGCGCCATCTCGTCGTCCGACCTGCATGCCCGCATCATCGCCCGCTCGAAGCAGATACTGGGCTATGAGGGTATCACCCATCCGAACGGCACTCATGAGACCGGGCTCGATGCGGCGCGGTATGTCAACGCGTTCCCTGGAACGCCCGGCGATTACCGGGCATGGATTGGCGGCATTCGCGAACCGTCTGACATCACGGCACTGCTCGAAAATCTGAAATATGCCTATCTCCGGGCCAAGATCGTCGTCCTGGAGGAGGAGCTTGAGCGGAGAGGCCGCCAGGTCGAATATTCCCTAGCCGGCAACAATTCCGCAGAGAGCACCCGTGCAGGCACCTTCAAGGTATTGATCGCAGACGCCATCGGCCTGCGCTTCGATGCCAAGGGGCGCCTCGACCATAGCGAACTCGCCGCCTATATCGCCGAAAAGAATGGCGTTTTCCATGAGACGTCGATCCAGACGGCAGACGTCGCGAATGACGGCAAGATCCACTTCTTCTATCAGCCCCACCTCAGCAAGGCCGATGAGATCCTCGCTCAAACCGATCGGGGCCAATACGATGCCGTCATCGCAGCCGCGACGTTCATCCCGTCCGACGCCAAGTTCCGCCTTGGCGGGGTACGCATCGGCACCGGAACCGGCAATATGGGCGCAGCCTCCTGGGGCGGTCCTAACGGCGAAGGCGGCGAGGCGCCGCTCATGAACACGCCGGGCATCAATAGCCGGGCGACGGCGCAGATGGCGATCAAGGCATTGCTCAAGGTAACGCCCGATCTTCCGGTTGGCGAACTGCATGAGCGTGTCATCAAGGGTGATTTCGACACCGGGAAAAACCTGGCGGAATACCCGACGGAAAAACTCGAAGGCAAAAGAGTCGCCATTCTTGGCTACGGCAACATCGGACGCGAACTCGCACGGATCGCCAAGGCTTTTCATATGAGCGTGGTTATTTACGCTCGCCCGACCCATCGCTACAATATTCTGGCTGAAGGCTACGAATATGCAGAAAGCCCGGTTGCCGCAGCCAGCGGAGCCGACGTTCTTTCCGTGCATCTCGGCCTCGGTCGGCAGGATCCGGTCACGAGAGCATTCTCGAACGCCGGATTGGTCGATCGGAACGTCTTGCTCGCGCTCAATGACAGGGCCGTTCTGATCAACTACGACCGCGGCGAACTCGTTGATGTCAATGCGCTTGACGAAGCCTTGGCTTCGGGCAAGGTCCGGCATGCGGCGATCGATGCGGATATCTTCAAAAGCGAGGACGGTCCGACGGGTCCCATGAAACCCTATCTTTCGCTGTTGCCGAAACATGCGGACAAGCTGGAACTCTTGCCGCATGCCGCCGCCGACACCGACCACCCGACGCGCGTCGCCGGCGCCAAGCAGGCCGTGGATCAGATCGTCGATGCCATTCGGAACCGGGCGATCACAAATCTCAAGGGCGATCTTCCCGAGGGCTATGTATCGAAGGGTGCGAGAACCGCGCCGGGAATTGGCTACGTCACGCGGGCGGACATGGTCCAAGTCGCCGACGATGCGAATCTGTTGACCGACTTGCGCCTGGCAAGCGAGAAGATCGCTTCGATCGTGGGGGCGCTAAACGCGGTMGCCGACGATGCTCATCGTGCCCGCATCATTGATCGCTATCGGTCGCTGCTCGCTGACAGCGCGCTGAAGCAATATAATCTGCTCAAGGAAGCCGGACTGCTTGCTCCGGCAGCCAAAGCCTAATGATCCTTATACGGCTTCACTGACGACTCTATCGACCGGGCGCACTAACCGCCCGGTCGATAGCCAGAGTTTCTGACTACAGGCCCGAATCGACATCCGCGATTTTCGCAAGTGCGAAGCGAACAATCACGCCACAGCCATTGCCTCTTTGTGCCCACGAGCACCGGCGCAAGTCTGGATTGACTGCCCGCCGGGTAGGCCAGACCTACCCACCTCCTCCAGCCGCCACCCATCCAGGCCATCCATTGGCTGCACATCTGGCATTCTTTTCTGCCTAAACGAGTGTTGTGCAGACATGCCAGGAAAGGCAATTTTAGCGCGAGGAACAGTCCGCCCGCGGACGCGCTGCATGCATCGGAGGAAACATGCAAGGCTACAACCATCCTTTCATACCTAGCCGTATTCACATTCCAGAGCAGAAGTTCCAGGCGGTGAAACTGCCGATGGAAGATATGCATTTCCGGCACCGCCTAGAGCTGAAATTTTCGCCGCTCCCCACCGTGAAAAAGCTATTCACGAACCAGGACGATCACGCCTCGGCCTGACGATACGGCTGGCGTTTTGGTGGCCGGCTATTGATGAGCTGTTGGGGCTAACCGCCCCCGACGCCGAAATCACGGTCCTCGACGCCATCCCGACGATCTCTCTGCACGTCTCTCGACTCACGACGAGTTCGATCCTGATTTCGGACATCGGATCGACAACGAGCGGAGCGCAGCCGCTTAGCCAAAGCAGGCGGAAGAGCGATCTGGCGGCGCATGCGAACCGCCATGCAGCGCGATCCGAGCGCATCCACACAGTCCAGCCCCAAGGAAAATAAGGAGGAACACCATGTCAATATTGGACAAAACAGCGGCGATTTCGATCGAAACCGCCGAGGAGGAAACGTCTGCGGCGTTCAAACGACGCTTTATGCTGAGGATGATCATCGTTCTTACCGGCGGCATGTTCTTGGACGGCTATATCCTCGGGATCGTCGGACCGGTGTCTGGCAAAATGACTGCTGATCTCGCCATTTCGCCATTCTGGGAGGGCCTGATCGCCGCGGGCGCATTGTTCGGCATTCTGATCGGCTCTCCGCTTGGGGGCTGGGCCGGCGACAAATATGGCCGCAAACCGCTGTTCATGATGGACATGGCGCTGTTCCTATTGTCCTCGATGATGCAGCTCTTCGTCGGCGCCGTGCAATTTTTCGTGGACTCGCCCATGCAGCTATTCATCGTGCGTCTGCTGATGGGCATCGCGATCGGCGCCGAGTATTCCGTCGGCTGGCCATTGATGTCGGAATTCGCGCCTGCCCGGCTGCGTGGGAGGCTCATGGGCCTGACGCTTATAGCCTGGTACGCCGGATTCATGATTGCCTTCATCGTGGGCTATTTGCTCAACGAGTATACGGACCTCGGCTGGCGACTGATCCTCGGCACAAGCACGCTGATCTCGGTAGCCTTATTCCTCGGTCGGCTCGGCATGCCGGAATCGCCACGCTGGCTTTGGAACCAGGGGCGTACCGAACAGGCCCGCGCGATCGCCAACCGATATCTGGAAAGCTCCGCCGACACGGCTGATATGGAGCACGAAGGTAGCCACCAGAAGGGCAGCTTCGGGATGCTGTTCTCCCGTCGGTATTGGCGAGCCACTCTGTTCGTATCGGGATTCTGGTTCTGCGCCGTCACGCCATACTTCGCGATCGCCACATTCGCCGATAGCGTGCTGCAGAAATACGGCCTCGGCGGTGGGCTGGCCGGTGGGGTGGGGCTCTCCGCTGTCGCTTTKGCCGGAAGCGTGACCACGGTTCTCCTGATCGAAAAGTGCGGCCGTCGTACGCTGACCGCACCACCACAATGGATTGCCACCGTGCTGCTTGCGGTTCTCGGCCTATGGGCAGGCGCGCCGGCGATGGTCGTGCTCGCCCTGTTCCTCACATTCTCCTTCTTCAATGCAGGGTACGGCACGCTGACCAGCATCTACCCGGGCGAGGTCTTCCCGACGGAGATCCGCGGAATCGGCACAGGCTTTGCGGCCGCCGTCAGCCGCGTCGGGGCCGGCCTCGGCACCTTCCTGCTGCCGTGGTCCATGACCAACCTCGGCACATCGGGGACGATGCTGATTGCTGCCGGCATCGCCGGTGTCGGAGCCGCCCTGTCGCAATGGCTAGCGCCCGAGACGAAGGGCAAGAGCCTCAGCGAGACGGCCGCCGGCTTCTCGCACTAAAGGTTMGCGACCCCGCGGGCACATCAAAGTCCGGCAAGATGTGTCGAACAAGAGTTAGAGCAAAGAGGCGTTCCCGCTTGAACGCACTTTGCTCTAGTCTCGCAATTGCCCAATCTTCGAGAACCTATTCCGAGCGTTGGGAGCCACCGCCGAGGCCAGCCTCCTGGCTCCAAGGCTGCGTTCGACCTTTTCAGAGCAACGCCAACCCTCTCCGCGAAATGATGTCTGTCGCGATTCCTCTCAGAATCTGGCGAACCACAGTCGACAAACGTTTCGGAAATGCTCAGCTCGGGAAAGCGTCGAAACGTAGCGAGGACCCTTTACGGATCACGCGTGTTCGGCGGCAAGTTCCTTACAGCCAGTTTCCAGCAGATGGCCGAGATGCGGCGCGAAGCTGTTCCAGATATCCATGCGGAAACGGTCTTCGGCATCACGCCAAAGCACCACCGTGGCCCCGTCGAAGACTGTCCTGCGGCTTTCGCCGACGGGGATGGTTTCAATGTCGCGCGGGCAACCAAGGGTCAGAAGCTCCGCAGCCATCGGCCCTTCGATCAGCAGTGTGACTTCACGCCCGGAAATATCGACCAGGCTGTGCGGGTGATGCTCATAGATCGCGGCACATGCAGCAATCAGCTTGGCCATTTGCTCCGGGCAGGACAGGATTATCCATTCGTCAGGACCAAGCCGAACGGCCTCGGCTTCGGCATTCTTGGCGCGCCGGCCTATGATATCGGGCAAGGGCAGACCAAAAGCCGTGTTCAGTGCTTTGAGATCACCACGAGCGCGCAGCGAGAGGCGCCCCCGTTCGGGCAGAACACTGACCCGCGCCGCTCTTGTTTCGACCAAAATGCCGGGGGTGAGGGAAGAAATCTTTACGCTCATCTTCGGCTCCGGATCAGATTTTCAGGCGGATGTTTTCGGGATCGACGAAGACGGTCCCGGTGATTTTCGCGGCGATGGTGCGCTCGGGCATCGGGATATGGACGGTCTCGCCCATTCGATCGTGCCCGCCTTCGACCAGCGCCAGCGCAATCGGCCGGCCGGCCGCGTCCGAATGATAGGACGACGTCACATGCCCTACCATCGTCATCGGAAGTGGCTGTTTCGGATCGAAGACGATCTGCGCACCCTCCTCGAGCTTGGAACGGTCCTCCGTCAGCAGGCCCACAAGCTGCCTGCGACCCTTCGCCACCAGATCGGGGCGGGCAAGACCGCGCTTGCCGACGAAGTCGGGTTTATTGCTGCCCACGGCCCATCCCATGGCCGCGTCATAGGGGGTGACCGTGCCGTCAGTATCCTGACCGACGATGATGTAGCCCTTCTCGGCGCGCAACACATGCATGGTCTCGGTCCCATAAGGCGTGATGCCGTATTGCTGCCCCGCATCCCACAGGATCTTCCAGAGCTTCAGGCCGAGGGGAGCGGGCACGTTCACCTCGAACCCGACCTCGCCGGTGAAGCTGACCCGGAAGAGACGTGCCGGAATGCCTGCGACTGTGCATTCCGCGCAGGACATATGCGGGAAAGCAGCATCGGTGAGATCCAGACCCTCGACCAGCGGGGCCAAAAGCTTGGCCGCATTCGGACCGTTGAGCGCGATGGTGGACCATTGCTCGGTGGTCGAGGTCAGCCAGACATTCAGGTCGGGCCATTCGGTCTGGAGAAAATCTTCCATCATGTTCAGGACACGCGCCGCGCCGCCGGTGGTGGTGGTGACATGGAAGCGGTCCTTGGTGATGCGCCCTATGACGCCATCATCGCGGATGTAGCCGTCGTCGCCCAGAAGCAGGCCATAGCGGCAGCGTCCCGACACGAGCTTGGTCCAGGGGTTGGTGTACATGCGGTTCATGAACTCGACCGCATCCGGGCCGACAACTTCGATCTTGCCGAGGGTGGAAGCGTCGAAGATGCCCACACTCGCACGCACTGCGCGGCATTCGCGGCTGACGGCGGCGTCCATATCCTCGCCCTGCTTGGGGAAATACCGGGCGCGGCGCCATTGTCCGACCGGTTCGTAGACTGCCCCATGTGCCTCGGCCCAGGCGTCGATCTGCGTCTTGCGGGTGATCTCGAAATGATTGCCGCGATGATAACCTGCAAACGCCCCGAAGGTCGTTGGTGTATAGGGCGGCCGGAACGTGGTCAGACCAACCTCAGGCTGGCGTTTGCCAAGCGCATCGGCGGCGATATTCAGGCCGTTGATGTTGGACATCTTGCCCTGATCGGTCGCCATGCCATTGGTGGTGTAGCGCTTCACGTGCTCGATCGAGCGCATTCCCTCGCGTACCGCCAGACGCAGGTCCTTGGCAGTMACATCGTTTTGATAGTCGACAAAGGCCTTTGCCTTGCCGGGATAGCGGTCCGTCGGCAGTTCGGTGTGCGACACGCCACTGCCCTTGCGATCGGCGGCCACCGTGTAGCTGACCGGAGCACTTGTCTTGGCGAGCGCGGCGGCGATCTCGCGGCCACGCTCAGCGCCGTCCTTCAGCGCCGCCTCGACGCCCCAGAGCCCCCGCCCCGCTCCCGCGATCACGCAGTCTTCGCGTGTCATCGCCGGCAGGAAGGTGGTGCGATCGTCGTCCCATGCGATCTTGCCCTGGGTATGCGAAAAGAGATGCAGCGACGGCGTCCAGCCGCCGGACATCAGCAGGGCATCGCATTTGATCGCCTGCCCCGCGCCGACCGAACCACCACGAACCGGATTCACCCGGACCGAACTTACGCGCAGCCGCCCCGACGTCGCCGTCACCGTATGGGACAGCTTGACCGGAATACCCAGGGTACGCGCCTGGTTCACCAGATCCTGCCGCACATCGGCGCGGGTATCGACGATTGCCTGAATGCGCGCGCCCGCATCGTGAAGATCGAAAGCTGCATACCAGGCGCTGTCATGGCTGGTGACGACGACAGGCGCATTGCCGACCTTGACACCATAACGATTGAGATAGGTCTGCGCCGCTCCCGCCAGCATCACACCCGGACGGTCGTTGCCGTGAAAGACCAGCGGCTTTTCCAGCGCGCCCTGCGCCAGCACCACCTGCCGCGCCCGCACCCGCCACAGGCGCTCGCGCGGCGTATCCTTGGGCAAAACCTCCAGATGATCGGTCAAGCGTTCGCACAGGCCGATCATGTTCTGATGGTAATAGCCGATGGCCGTGGTGCGGGTCATGATCCTCACCCCCATCCCCTTCAGAGCCTTCAATTCCGCGGCCAGCCAGTCCCATGCCGGGCGGCCATTGATCTGCACCTGAGGCTCAGACAGCAAGGTGCCACCCGCCTCGGGATTTTCATCTACCACGACCACCTTTAACCCATCGACCGCCGCCGCCCGCGCCGCCGCCAGGCCGGCAGGCCCCGCGCCAACTATCAGCACATCGCAATGCATGTTGCGCGAAGCATAGGTGTCAGGGTCTTCCTCGGTCGGGGATACGCCAAGACCGGCGGCCGCCCGGATGAAAGGCTCATAGACCTTGTTCCAGAAGCTCTTCGGCCACATGAAGGTCTTGTAGTAAAAGCCGGCCGAAAACAGCATGTAGGCCGCATCGTTGACCGCGCCCACATCGAATTTCAGGCTGGGGTATCTGTTCTGTGACGTGGTTTCGAGCCCGTTCCAGATCTCATGCACCGTGGCGCGGGTATTCGGCTCGAACCGGCCAAGCCCACGGCGCGTGCCGATCAGCGCATTGGGCTCTTCGGACCCCGCCGCCACAGGACCGCGCGGACGGTGATATTTGAACGACCGTCCCATCAGGTGGACGCCATTCGCCAGGAGCGCGGAGGCAACCGTGTCGCCCTTCAAGCCGCGATAGGTCTTGCCGTCAAAGGCGAAGGTGACGGGACGCCCCGGATCGACGCGGCCACGGCCGAAAACACGATATTGGTTCATTTCAGCACCTCAAGATCGGTTGGCACCCCGGGCAGCGGAGCAAGTTCAGGGCGAGGTTTGCCCGCCGGATAGGTTGTCAGGAAGCGGTCGCTGACCGTGTCGCGCACGGCATTGAAGAACCGGCCGCAGCCATGCAGATGCCGCCAGCGTTCGTAATGCGGCCCTTTCACGTTGGTGCGAATGAAGAGGTATTCCTGCCACTGCGCGTCGGTCTGGGAGGAAGGATCAAGCGGGCGCGCAATGTGCGCTTCGCCGGCATAGGTGAACTCCGCCTCGGGCAAGGTTTCATTGCAATAGGGGCAACGGATCAAAAGCATGGGTGAGCTCCCTCAGTGCGCCACAGCCGCCGCGGCGGCCTCATCGATCAGGCGGCCGGTACGGAAACGATCAAGCGTGAATGGTGCGTTGATCGGATGAGGCTCGTTCTTGGCAATAGTCCAGGCGAAGGTATGCGCCGCGCCTGGCGTCGCCTTGAACCCGCCGGTCCCCCAGCCGCAATTGACATACAAGCCTTCGACCGGCGTCTTGCCGAGAATGGCAGAGCGATCGGGTGTCACATCGACGATGCCACCCCATTTGCGCAGCATCCGCATGCGGTTGAAGATCGGGAAGATTTCCACAATCGCGGCGATCGTATGCTCGATCAGCGGCAGTCCGCCGCGCTGCGAGTAAGACGTGTACTGGTCCGTACCGGAGCCGATAACAAGCTCGCCCTTGTCGGACTGGCTGATATAGGCGTGAACGGCATTCGACATGACCACGCAGGGGAAAATCGGCTTGACCGGTTCGGAAACCAATGCCTGCAGCGGGAAGCTTTCAAGCGGTAACTGCACCCCGGCGGTATCCATGACGACAGACGTATGACCCGCTGCCGAAACGGCGACCTTCTTCGCCTTGATGAAGCCCTTGACGGTCTCCACACCCGCGACGGAGCCGTCCGGTTTGCGGCGAATACCGATAACCGGGCAATTCTGGATGATATCAACACCGCGTGCGGCGGCACCGCGCGCATAGCCCCAGGCCACGGCATCGTGACGCGCCGTGCCTGCGCGCTCCTGCAAGGCTCCGCCCATTATCGGATAACGCGCATTGGGCGACAGGCTGAGCGGCGGGCAGAATTCCTTGCATTCTTCTGGGCTGAGCCAGCGGTTATCGACGCCGTTAAGGCGGTTTGCATGGATATGGCGCTTGAAGCTTTGCACGTCATGCACCGTATGGGCCAGCATCAGGCAGCCCCGGCGCGAATACATGACGTTGTAATTGAGTTCCTGGCTCAGCCCCTCCCAAAGGTCGACGGCGTGATCGAAGAGGCGAGCACTTTCGTCATAGAGATAGTTGGAGCGAATGATCGTCGTGTTGCGGCCGGTATTGCCGCCGCCGAGCCAGCCCTTGTCGATCACGGCGACATTGGTGATGCCATGCTGCTTGGCCAGGTAATATGCCGCCCCGAGACCATGGCCGCCCGCACCGACGATGACCACATCATATTCGGCCTTCGGCTGGCTGTCGGGCCATTGCTCGGTCCAATGTTTGTGCCCCGTCAGGGCATTCTTGAGGAGAGAAAATGCGCTAAAACGCGTCATATCGTTAGCCGCCACTTCAAGAGAAAGACTGGGCGGCAGTATACTTACATCAGCAAATGCTTCCGGAACTTTCGCGCCAGTTGACTTGAATGAATGCGCCATGCGCACCGCTACTTGGCCACAGCAACGTCATTCTGGCACGCATGTACGAGCGATTTGGTTGTCTCAGAGGACTTCTATTTACGCGTACGCGGGTCCGCGCGGCTCTCCTTCCAGATCTTCACCCACACCCTGCGATCTGCGGATATCGAGCGGCGCGCAATTGAAATGACGGCGGAACATGCGGCTGAGATGGGACGAGTCACAGAAGCCGCATTCGACGGCAATGGATGCCACTGATTTCTGCGTGGTTTCGATCAGACGGCGCGCCAATGAAAGCCGCACTCCGAGAAAAACGGTCTGGGGAGAGTTGCCAAGTTCTGCTCGAAAGTGCCTCTCCAGTTGTCGTTTGCTGTTTCCCATACGGCGCGCGATATCGCTGATCGAGAGAGGCGTGTCGATATTCTGCTGCATGATGAGCAGCGCGCGTTTCACCATCGGATCTTGCGTCTTCAGATCGATTGGAATTCCCGGCTGCGGTTTTTCCGGATGGAGCGCATCGTCTATGATCATGATGTGCAGGCTCTTGCTCGCCTGTGCCCGTCCAACATGTTTTTCGACGAGATGCGCGGCAAGATGGGCTGAACTTACGCCGCCCGAACATGTGAGGCGATTTCTATCGATGACGAAAATCTGGTCGGAAACCGGCGTTAGACCGTCGAACTGCTCAAGAAAATCCGTGTGGTGGAACCAGCTCACGCAGCACTTATGTCCATCCATCAAACCGGCGCGGTGGAGGATGAATGCTCCGGTACATATGCCGACCAGCGGCACGCCGGCAGCGGCAGCCTTCTGCAGATATTGAATATAGTTTGCGCTGATGTTGGGTATCTCGTCGATCAGCCCCCCGATAACGGCGATATAGTCGAATTTGGCGGGGTCACCCAGCCGTTCGTTCGGCTGCACGGAAACGCCACAACTCGACTGGACTGCACTCATCGTGTCCGAGAGGATTGCCCACTCGCACATGATGGGCCGGCTTCGGTCGCCTTCATCAGCGGCGAGCCTCAGCACGTCAACGAAATTGGCGAAGGCACACAATGTGAATCGCTTGGCCAAGATGAAGCCCACAGAAAGGCGTGGCCCTTCACCTCTCTTCCTGAGGATTCTTGAGGCGACTGCGTGGGGTCGAGGCTCCTGCACCATTTTCAAAGTTGCCCCGCTTGTTCTTTTGGAAGTGTCGTAGTGATAGTCTTCCTTTGACGCAAATGTACTGTGCAGCGACGACATTTGTCACAATAGTTCCGTCAATTTCGCAGAAAGCGCTCCATGATCGGTCAAAGCGATGATGCTTCGCCAAGTCGTAAGCTCATATCGCCCGGGATATCCCGTCGCCAACACGCGGGCGAACGGCCTGGCGAGAATGCGAAACGGGAAGAAGCGACAGGCTGACTTTATGTAGCGCGTTCTTGACAGCAGCGCGCCGCTGGTGCCCAAGGGAGGCGGCGACAAGGTTGTGCGTGAGACATTGACATCAACATTCGGCATCAACGGATTGGACCTCTACCGATGAAACAATATGTTCTACGGGTATCCTGCACATCGACGCGCGGGATCGTTGCGGCGATAGCGAATTATCTGGCCGATCAAGGCTGCAACCTCGTCGACTCCAGCCAGTTCGACGATCTCGATACCGGTAAGTTCTTCATGCGGGTCTCCTTCCTCTCCGAAGAAGCGGTCAACCAGCAGAAGCTGGTCGAGGGCTTCAAGCCGGTCGCCGAGGCCTTCGAGATGGATGCCGAGATCTACGATGCCCAGAAGCGCATGAAGGTGCTGTTGATGGTGTCGCGTTTCGGCCATTGCCTCAACGACCTGCTGTAC
>NZ_JARWLB010000029.1:0-55978 GCF_047445835.1 Rhizobium sp. BR 317
GGATTGTCGACCTTGATCGCATTCGAGGGATCGGCTTCGATCCAGTCGCCGCCGACCAATGCGGCCTGCCGGAACAATGTTGCGTCTTTCAAATCCATGACTGTCTCCTGCCGACGGTAGAAAGCGGGCGTTTTCGCCCGCACCTGGAGTAGCCGTTCAAGGCGCTATGATCGGCTGTGCCTTCAAGTCAGGCTCGGCCACGTCAGCACCGGCAAACAAGCTGCCATGTTCGAACCAGGATTTGGGAGCGGGTGCGCCCCAAAGTGTCTGACGCTGCGGATCTTTCAGATCCCACTTGATCGGCTCAAGATCGGGATCGACGGTCTGATAGTCCGAGCAATAGATCTCGATGCGGTGGCCATCGGGATCGAGGATATAGAGGAAGAAGGCGTTGGAGATGCCGTGGCGTCCCGGACCGCGCTCGATATTGGCGACCCAGCCGGTGGTTGCCATCAGGTCGAGCAGGTCGATGATGTTGAGCGGCGTCGGCACCCAGAATGCGGTGTGGTGCAGGCGCGGACCGCGGCCATTGGTGAAGGCGATGTCATGGACGCCGCCCTTGCGATGGGTCCAGGCGGCCCAAAGACGGCCGGTCTCTTCATCCTCGGTATACTCGGTTACGCGGAAGCCGAGCTCGTTATAGAAGGCGACGCTCTCGTCGACATTGGTCGAGAAGCAGTTGAAGTGATCGATGCGCAGCGGCTTCACGCCCTTGTAGAGGGCGTATTGCTGATGGATCGGCGGCAGCCGGTCCATCTTCGAATAGAATTCGAGCGGTATGCCATGTGGATCGCGTGTGCGGAAGGTCCGCGCCTGGTAGCGACGCTCTACCCATTCGACCGGCAGGCCCTTGTCCTTGAAGAAGTGCGCGGCCTTGTCGAGGTCCTCGTCGCCGAACACCTTGAAGCCGAGATCGCGGGCTTCGGCCTTGTCGGACTTCTTGAGCACGATGCAGTGATGGCCTCGTTCCTCCATCGCCCGCAGATAGATCGTGTCGGCGGTCTCGTCCGTCACCTGCAGGCCGAGCGTGTCGACATAGAAGGCGCGGGACTTGGCAAGATCGGTGACGCCGAATTCGACATGGCTAAGGCGCACGATGTTGAAGGGCGGATAGAGATTGGGTTTCGGCAGGGGCATGGGTTCCTCCTCTTTATGCGCATTTATGTGTATTGACGGCTCAGCCGCCGAGTTTCTGGATGGCGTGCGGCTTGGTGGCGAAGGCGACGTTCTTGGTTTCCATGTAGAAATCGAAAGACCAGTCGCCGCCGTCGCGGCCGATGCCCGAATTCTTCACGCCACCGAAGGGGGTCGGCAGGTGGCGCACATTTTCCGAGTTCACCCAGATCATCCCAGCTTCGAGATGGTCGGTGAAACGGAAGGCGCGGGTCACGTCCGACGTCCAGAGATAGCCGGTCAGGCCGTATTGGACGTCGTTGGCGAGCGCCAGCGCATCGGCTTCGTCCTTGAAGGGGATAGCGGTCAGCACCGGCCCGAATATCTCTTCCTGGGCGATGCGCATCTTGTTGTTGGCACCGGTGAACAGAGTGGGGGAGACATAGCAACCGCCGCCCGGGCCGTTGACCTTCTCACCGCCGGCGGCGAGCGTTGCGCCTTCCGATCGGCCGATCTCAATATATTCCAGCACCTTCTGTTCGTGCACCGGATGCACGAGAGGGCCGATCACCGTCTCGGGATCGAGGGGATGGCCGACCTTGATGCGTTTGGCCTTCTCGGCGACGAGGTTGGTGAACTTGTCATAGACGCTTTCCTCGACCAGCAGGCGCGAGGACGAGGTGCAGCGTTCGCCGTTTAGCGAATAGATCATGAAGACAGCGGCGTCGGCGGCGCGCTCCAGATCGGCATCGGCGAAGACGACGACCGGGTTTTTGCCGCCAAGCTCGAAATGCACGCGCTTCAGCGTGTCGGCGCCCTGCTTCATGATCATCGAGCCGGTGCGGCTTTCGCCGACGAAGCCGATGGCCTTGATCAGCGGATGCTCTGTCAACGCGCGGCCGGCATCCTCGCCAAAACCGTTGACGAGATTCCAAACACCCTTCGGCAAGCCGGCTTCCTCGGCGATTTCCACCAGCAGGCGCGCGGTCAGCGGCGAGAATTCGGCCGGCTTGTGGACGATGGTGCAGCCGGCGGCAAGCGCCGGCGCGATCTTCCAGGTCGACAGCATGAAGGGCGTGTTCCAGGGCGTGATGATGCCGACGGGGCCAATCGGCACGCGGGACGTCAAATTCACTTGACCGTCAGCGCGTATCGCTTTCCCGTCACGGGCCTCCGGCGCGCGGTCGGCGAAGAAGCGGAAGTTCTCCGCCCCGCGCAGGGCGGCCTTGGCCATGAACTTCAGCGACTGTCCGGTATCCATGCATTCGACGAAGGCGATTTCTTCGGCGCGGGCAACGATTGCGTCAGCTATTTTGTGCAGGAGTTTCTTGCGCGTATCGCCGGGCATGGCGGCCCATTCGGCAAAGGCGGCTTTTGCGGCCCTTGCAGCGCGATCGATATCGGCCGCCTTGCCGCGGGCGACGGTGGCAAGTGGCTTCAGATCGACCGGCGAGATGGTCTCGAAGGTCGAGCCATCATCACCAGGCACATCCTCGCCATTGATGCGGTTCAGGACACCGCGCTCCTTGAACCGGGCAAGATAGGCTTCCGCCTTTGCGATGTTTTCCTGCAGTTTGGACATCGTCTATTCCTTTGATGTTATGTCGTCCCGTGAGGGGAAGTGTCACTTGCCGCGCAGCCGCGGATGAATGGCGTTCTTCTTCCAGCTCAGTTCCGCATCGATCTCGCGGATCTCCAGCGACAGCGCGAAATGCGGAGTCTCGAAGAGGGGGCCGAGAGTGTCGATGGCCGCGGCGAAGATCGCTTCGCCGGTGCGCTTTTTCTCTTCGTCCGTGCGGCCCTTCCCAATCCGGAAGTTCAGGTCGACGAAGGCGTTCTCTGGCAGCTTGTCGGCGATGGCGTAGTGGTCGGCGCGAAAGGCGCGCACACGCACGGCACCAACCTCGAAAAGGCCCGTCTCCAGGACCGTCTTCAGCAGCATCTCGCAGAGCGCGCCGATGTCGGCACGGCCCTCCAGATTGGCCGAATATTCGATGGCGAGATGTGGCATGAAGTCCTCCCAACCCCTCATTTATTTAACACGTTAACAATTATGCCGAAGATGTCAAGCGGCGGCCTAGAGCTTTCTTGCCATCTCCAGACTTTCAGCGATGTAACGCGACAGGCGCGCCGGGGCGTCCGGAGTTTCAGGACGCTCGGCCAGCCATCCGATATAGGTGAGGCTTCTCAGCACCATGAAGAGCGGCAGGCTTGCCAGCGCTGCGCCGGAAAGCGCGCGTCGGCTGCGGTAGCCGCCTAGCAGCGCTTTCTCGATTGCGGGATAGGCCGGCTCGTTGCGGTTTTTCAACAGGGTGGTCGCGAGATCGAAGAGGCGGTAGCCATGTCCCGCATCGTCGAAATCGATGAAGGCAACGTTGCTTTCGTTTTCCGTCAGGAAGATGTTTTCCCGCACGAGATCGGCATGGATTAGGCCGTAGTCGAGGTCGTCTGGAGATATCGCCGCAAGCGCATGACGCAGCTCATCTCGCAATGCCGAGAGCGCGGCGGCGCTGTCGGATGAAAGGCCTCGGCAATCCCAGAAGCGCCCCCAGAGCGGCTTTTTTCCGAGCAAGCCTTCGGCGTCCCATGCCGGCCGGCGAAAGCGCTCCGGCGGCTTCCAGGTATCGGCAAGCTCGTGCATGGTTGCCATGCCTTGACCGACGCGGAAGAAGACGTCCACCTGCATCTCAGCCGATTGCGACAGCGGCATGCCAGTTTGGCCGAGCGGAAGGCCATCGATCCAGCTCACCACGTCGGCATGCTGTTCGGGAAAATGCTTGTTAGCCGGCAAGAGGACGAGGCTTTGCCCGTTGCGCGTCGGAACCGGGCTCGGCACGTCGAGGCCGCCGAGCTTAAGGGCGGCCATGAAATGCAGTTCCGAGCGCAGGCTCGTCTCGTCGTGATAGCCCGGCCGATGCAACCGCAGCGCGGCGAATTGCCCGTCTCTCAGCACAATGCGGAAGACGGCATTTTCCCGATATTTCATCAGGACTGGTTCGCGAGCCTGCGCGGACCAATGGTCCAGTGCCTCCAGCGCACGCTTTTGTAGAGCATCCCGTATAGTCTGCGGCAACTGATCAGCCATATCAGCCTCACAGGCCGGACAATACGTCGTCGAAGATCGACAACATGAAGTCGGCATTTGCCCTGGAGAATGGCATCGGCGGGCGGATCTTGGTAGCGCACTGGTGAATGCCGATCTTGCCCATCAGCACGCCGCGTTCACGCATGGCGTTGACGATCCGGGTCGCCTCTGCGGAGGCCGGCTCCTTCGTTTGCCTGTCCAACACGAATTCCGTGCCCATGAAGAGGCCTCTGCCGCGCACATCGCCAATGATCGAATGCTTCTGCGCCAATCTCTTGAACGCATCGCGCGTATATTCGCCGACGTTGCGGGCATTCTCGATGAGGTTCTCATCCTCAATGACATCGAGCACGGCCATGGCCGCCGCGCAGGAGACAGGATTGCCGCCGAAGGTGTTGAAATAGCGGAACGCCTTGCGGAAGGCATTTATCGTATCGACATTGGCAATGACGCCGCCGACCGGATGGCCATTGGCCATCGGCTTGCCGAGCGTCACGATCTCGGGAACGATGCCGGCGTGCTGATGGCCCCACATGTGCGAGCCGGTGCGGCCGAAGCCGGGCTGGACCTCGTCGGTGATGACCAGACCGCCGGCCTTGCGCACGGCTGCGATCGTCTTGTCGAGAAAGCCAAGCGGCAGATCCGGAAAGCCCTCATTGGCGAAGAACGGATCGATGATGATGGCCGAGAAACCGTGCGGGCTATCCTGAAGCGAGGCGATCGCCTTCTCGACTTCGGCTGCAAATGCCGTGGCGAAGGCATCGCCACCTTCGCCACCGAGAGGACGGTAGCTGTCCGGCGCCGGCACATGGCGGACATGGCCGCCGAAGCCGCCGACCGGCGGCATGCGGGTCGATAGCTGCGACACCGCGGTCGTGTTGCCGTGGTAGGTATGGTTCGTAGCAATGACGCCGGTCTTGCCGGTCACGGCCTGGGCCATGCGTAGCGCCACGTCGTTCGCTTCGCTACCGGTGCAGGTCAGGATCGCCGCATTCAGGCTCTTGTCGAAGGTTGCCGTCAGCCGCTCGACATAGTCGAGAATGCCTTCGTGCAGGTAGCGCGTATGGGCATTCAGCGTCGACGCCTGCCGCGTGATCGCTTCGACCACGCGGGGATTGCAATGGCCGACATGCGGCACATTGTTGTAGCAGTCGAGATATTTGCGGCCGTCGGCGTCCCAAAGCCAGACGCCTTCGCCGCGCACGAGATGCACCGGGTCGTCATAGAAGAGCGACATGTTTCGGCCAAGAAGCCGTTCGCGTCGCGCGATGAGGGCTGCGTTCTCGGACATGATCAGCCCCTCGCTGCGGCGAGACCTGCGTCGAGCGCGGTCAGGATGGTCTGAACATTCACGGCGGTCAGGATCAGCGGCGGCGACATGATGACGTTGGTGCCAGACGTGCGAACCAGAACGCCGGCGTCATAGGTCGCATCCTGAACCTTCTGCACGACATCCTTGGCAGCACCGCTCTTCTTCGCGCGGTCGCTGACGAGTTCGAGGGCGCACATCAAGCCCTTGCCACGCACGTCGCCCACCAATTCGTGCTTGTCCTGCAGCTTCTTCAACCCGGCCAGCAGTTCTTCGCCGCGAGCCGAGGCATTATCGGCGACATTGAGCCGCCTGGTTTCCTTCAAGGTAGCGAGTGCTGCGGCGGCACCGACGGGATGGCCGGAATAGGTGTAGCCATGGCCGATGCTGCCGACCGGACCCTTGCTGCTTTCGAAGACCTGCGCCACCTTGTCGGAGATCATCACCGCGCCGAAGGGGAAATAGCCGTTGGTGATCGCCTTGGCCGTCGACATCAGGTCCGGCTGGACGCCCGAGAGGCGCGATCCGGTCCAGGCGCCGGTGCGGCCGAAAGCCGTGATGACCTCGTCGGCGATCAACAGGATGCCGTGTCGGTCGCAGATCTCGCGCATCAGCGGCAGGAAGGTGTCATGCGGGACGATAACGCCGCCGGCGCCGAGCACCGGCTCGACGATCAGGGCGGCGATGGTATCGGCACCCTGGAAGGCTATTTCATCCTCGAAGAGCCTGCCGATAGCAGCCGCAATCTCCGCGCCGTCGGTAGTGTTGAACGGGTTGCGATACGTGAATGGAGCGGGCAGGTGGATGACGCCCGGCAGCAGCGGCTCGTAATTGCGGCGGAAGTTCTGGTTGCCGTTCACCGAGGCGCCACCGAAATGCGTGCCGTGATAGCCCTTCTTCAGCGCGACGAATTTGGTGCGCTCCGGCTCGCCGTTGACCTTGTGGTACTGGCGCGCCAGCCGCAGGCAGGTTTCGACCGAATCCGAGCCACCCGAGGTGAAGAAGGAACGGCTAAGGCCATCCGGCTTGAACCATTCGGCAAGCTCGTAGGAGAGTTCGATCAGCGGCGAGTTCGTCGTGCCGCGGAAGGTCGAATAATAGGGCAGCTCGTCGAGCTGGTCGCGGATCGCCTTCTTTACCGGCTCGCAGGAATAGCCGAGATTGACGTTCCAGAGGCCACCGACCGCGTCCAGCACCTTCCTGCCGTGGATATCGACGATCTCGACGCCGTCGCCGGCATTGATGATCCGCGGTGGATTTGCCTGCATTTCCGCCGGATGGGCCATCGGATGCCACAGGTGGCGGGCGTTGTTTTCGATGATGAAATTGGTTTCACGCATATCGATTCCTCTTGGTTCAGAGCCCGAGCATGGCAAGTGCGCGGGCGTAGCTTTCAGCAGGGCAGGTCACGTCGAAATGCACGTGAGGCAGGTTCACGACTTTGGCGCCCTCGATGTTTTTCTTCTGGTCGTCGACGAAGACGCAGGCCTCGCGCGGCAGGTCGAGCTCGGAAAGAACGAGCTCGTAGGAGCGCGGATCGGGCTTGAGGATCTTCGTGTAGGTGGCATCGACGATGACATCGAAAAGATCAACCAGGGGGAAACGCTGGCGGAACTCGATGCCGTAGAAGAGATCGAGTTCGTTCGACAGGATCGCCAGCTTGAGGCCCGCCTCCTTCGTGCGCAGGATGGCGTCGCGCGCTTCCGGCCGGAGAACCAGTTCCGGTTCAGCGCCACGCGCTCGGCGCACGAAGGTCTGCATATCCGTCCAGTTCTCGCCGACCAGATCGCCGACTTCGCCGGCACGTGTGAGCCAATAGTCGCGTTCGGTGATTTCGCGGTTCTGCATCGCCACCCAGAGCGGGTCCGTTGTCGTGTCGAACGGGCCGAGCCAGGTCAGCGATCCCTTTGGAAGGCCGAGCGTGCGTTCGGTGATGTCGTGCGTTTCGAAAAGGGTGCGGGTGACGACGCCGCCGAAGTCGAGGATAAGAGCGCGGTCTTGTGTCATGGCCGCCCCTCCGGAATGACGCCTTCGGCTACCCATTGATCGAAGATGGTAAGCGCCGCCGCCGAAAAGGCTGGTGCGTTGATATGCGCATCGACTTCCCGCAGCGTAACGGTAGCCGGAATGGCCCGGCGCATTTCGTCTATGAAAGCTTCGAGGCCATCAGGGTCATGCAGCGGCTCATCCGGCTTATCCCATTCCTGCAGTCCTTCGGTCGGCAGCAGGAAAGCGACTTTCGCACCGCCGCGTTKCAGTTTCTGCCCGATCAACCGGGCGACCTCCCGTCGTCCCTCCGGCGATGTCGTCACCGATCCGATCAGCCGGTTATGGGCGTGATAGGGGCGATCGGCGAAAATCTCCGGCAGGGCCTGCCACGCCTGAAGATCGACCATGTCGACCGCGCCGGGTGCAACGATCTGCGGAATGCCGGCGCGTCCGGCATTTTCGAGCCTGTCCGGGCCGGACGTGACGACGGTGCCATAATGATGATTGCTGACTTCCTGGATGCAGAAATCAAAGACGGCGGCAAAGTCGCCCTGAGAGGCGATCGCTTCATAGGCGCGTCCGCCCATGCCGGTGGAATGGAACACGGCGACGTCATAGCCGCGTTTTTCCAGCTCAGGGCGTAGATATTTCATATATTTCAGGCAGGACGAGCCGAGTGAAGTCATCCCGACGAGCGGCCGTTTGCGATCGGGCTTGGTGCCGTGCTTCGCCGCGCCGACGACCGCACCGCAGGCCTGCGAAAGGACCGAGCGGCAGATGCTGTTGAGGCCATAGAGGCCGCCGGCCCAGAGGATCATCATCAGGTCGGGAGCTATGCGTTCAGGCGGGATGAGATGGGAGTAAGCGATGGTCGAAACTACAAATTTCGGGACTCCGAGCGGCAGGACGGCAGCCACATCGAGCGCCAGATCCGTTCCCATGGAGCCGCCGAGCACGATGACGCCGTCGACCAGTCCATCGTCATAGAGGCGGCGGGTCAGCGCAGCCGCACCCTTTGCCATGGCCGCCATGGCGCTGTTTTCATCGCCGCTTTCGGCGATTGCCTCGATCGAGGTTGCGGCGGCGTTTGCAACGTCGTGCTTGGAGTAATCCGCTCTATAGGGCGGATCGCCGAGAACGCTGACATCGACCATKACCGGCTGGCCGCCGGCTTCCTGGATGACGGATGCCATGAATTGCAGTTCATCGCATTTGGTGTCACCGGTTCCGACGACGAGTATCCTTGGCGAGGGGGCCTCATCAGGGCTCATCAATCTGTCCTCCTATGATGGAATGGTTCCCATGGGTCTTTCCGACCCGTAATATTTTTCTGAGATCGCATTGGCCGCAGCGACTGCCTGCGCGCCGAATTCGTGAATGGTTGCTTTCGCGGTGCGAGAGAGCGGTGCCGCAACAGCAACGCAGCCGATCGGATGGCCGTTGGGCGTGCGGATCGGCGCCGCGGTACTGATAACGCCGGCTTCGAGACCTTGGTCACTGATGGAAAAGCCACGTGCTGCCGTCTCATCGAGCAGATCGCGCACACGCTGCGGGTCGACAACGGTGTGATCGGTAAATTTCTCGAGCGTCTTTCTGAGGGCTTCCTCGATCTCTGACCGCGGGCAGAATGCCAGGAAAGCGAGGCCGGACGCCGTGGCATGAAAAGGCAAGAGGCTGCCGACATCGATCATGATGCGGTGCGCGCGGGGCGAATCCTCCACATGGATGGTCGAGAGCTGCCCACCGGAGAATTCCGAAAGATGTACCGTTTCGGTTGACGATTCGGCGAGCGACTTGATGAACGGGATCGCGACCCGCAACAGGGGAAAGCGTGCTTCGCGAATGCGGGCGAGGCGAACCGGCGCCGATCCGATGCGATAGCGGCGCGTATCCTGATCCTGCTCGACGAAGCCGTGCTTTTCCAGCTCCACCAGAAAGCGGCGTGCGGTTGCCTTGTCCAGCGCGCACAGGCGGGCGATGTCGGTGAGGCCCGCCTCCTTGTCCAGCCGTGACAGGGTATCGAGCAATGAAAGCGCCTTTCCGATCGTGCTCATCGTTCCTCCTCTTGGGCGGGTCGGGTTCTGATTTCCTGCGTCCGGCCGAAGCTTCCGTCACATCAGGTCGCCGACCTTGCGCCGCGACACGATAGCAGCGACCMAAGATACTTAACATGCGAAATAACTTGACAGAGGCCGGCAATGTTTGCAAGTCTATATTTGAAGCTACGGTTCAAATAATGAACCTTAAGCGCTGATGGCGGTAAAATCAACAAAAGCTCAAGCCCCGCTCGTCAGTCCGGTTTTGGTGGAGGTCGCCTGCGCGCAATCGCAGCGATGATCGGATATTCTCAACAAGGGGAACGAACGCAGATGAACACACAAAATTCGCAAGGGCCGGCTGAAAACCAGTTGCGCAAAAATAGCCTCGGCGTGGGTGCCGTGACCTTTCTGGTGGTTTCGGCCGCAGCGCCGCTCACCGCGGTCGCTGGCGGCGTGCCGCTTTCGATGATGCTTGGCAACGGGCCGGGCATCCCGCTGACCTTCCTATTGGTGACAGGGATTCTATTGCTGTTTTCCGTCGGCTATGTCGCCATGGCGCGCCATATCCGCAATGCCGGCGCCTTCTATGCCTATACGGCCCAAGGTCTCGGCGGCCTCATGGGCGGCGCTGCCGCGCTGATTGCCATCCTCGCCTACAATGCCATGCAGGTCGGCGTTCTCGGGCTTTTCGGGGCGGCTACGAAGGGTTTCTTTGCCGAGCAGCTCGGCCTTGATCTTCCCTGGTGGGTCTGGAGCTTTGTTGGCATCGCTTTCGTTGCCGTTTTTGGCTACCGACGCGTCGACCTATCGGCCAAGGTGCTGATGGTGCTCGTCATTCTCGAATATCTGGTCGTGCTCATCATCGACGCTGCCATCTTCGTCCAGGGCGGCGATGCCGGTCTCTCCGCAGCACCCTTCACCCCGACCGCTTTTTGGAGCGGGACGCCTGCCATCGGCCTCCTGTTCTGCTTCGCCGCCTTCATCGGCTTTGAGGCAACGACCATCTACAGCGAGGAAGCCCGCGAGCCGGAAAAGACCGTACCGCGCGCAACCTATATTTCAGTTCTCATCATCGGCCTCTTCTACATGCTGACCTCGTGGCTGATGGTGAACGGTGCCGGCGTCGATAAACTCGTTCCGACCCTGCAAGGCCTTGCCGATCCGACCACGTTCCTCTTCGGTCTTGCCGAGCGCTATGTCGGTCATTGGATTACGGTCGTGATGAGCGTTCTCTTCATCACCAGCCTCTTTGCCGGCGTCCTTGCGTTCCACAATGGCGTGGCACGTTATATGTATGTCGCCGGTCGCGAGGGCCTGTTGCCGAAGTCGGTCGGCGTCACGCATCCGATCTTCCAGAGCCCGCATGTCGGCTCGACCATCCAGACCATCATCGCCGTGCTCGTGGTCGCGCTCTTTGCGGTGACGGGTCAGGACCCAGTGCTGGCGCTCTTCTCCTGGCTCACCAATGTCGCCACGCTGGCAATCATTCTGCTAATGGCATTCACGGCCTTCTCGATCGTGGTGTTCTTCACCCGAAATCCTGGGCTGGAACGCAACGCATTGGCAGTCAAGGTTTTGCCGATCGTGACGGGCCTGATCCTTTTGGCGCTCGTCTATTACATCTCGGCGAACTTCGGCGCGATCGCTGGTGCCAATGGCGTGCTCGCCGTCTTGTTGCCGGGCCTCGTGCTGATCGCTGCAGTCATCGGGCTTGTCGCAGCGGCCCGCCTGAAGTCTTCGGATGCGGCAGGCTTTGCCCGCCTCGGTGCCGGCCAGGAAGCCTGAAGCCGTTCCAATCGCGGTGGCGGGAAAGACCCGCCACCCTCTTTGTGAGAAAATGAGATGCAGGACAAGATCGACCAGCTCCGGGCACTACCCGTTCCCCCACAGGCATTGTTTATCGGCGGTGCATGGCGCCAGGCGGCCAGCGGTGCTGCGATGGACGTTGTTTCGCCGATCGATGGAACGAGACTGACCACCATCGCCGATGCCGGCAAGCAAGATGTCGATCTTGCGGTCAAGGCTGCGCGACATGCCTTTGAAAAGGGGACTTGGTCGAAAGCCGCACCGGCGGAGCGCAAGAAGGTGCTGCTGAAGATCGCCGAGCTGATCGAGAAGAACGCGCTCGAACTGGCCGTGCTTGGCGTACGTGACAACGGCACGGAAATCTCTATGGCCCTGAAGGCCGAGCCCGGCAGCGCCGCGGGCACGTTCCGCTATTATGCTGAGGCGACCGACAAGGTCTATGGCGAGATCGCCCCGACGGCAGAGAATATTCTGGGTCTGATCCATCGCGAGCCGGTKGGCGTCGTAGCCGCGATCGTGCCGTGGAATTTCCCGATGATGATCGGCGCCTGGAAGATTGCTCCGGCGCTCGCCGCGGGCAATTCCGTCGTGCTGAAACCCGCTGAAGGTGCATCGCTGACGCTTCTCAAACTTGCCGAAATTTGTACTGAGGCCGGATTGCCTGAAGGCGTGTTCAACGTTGTCACCGGGCGCGGCGCCATCTGCGGCGAGGCGCTGGGATTGCATATGGATATCGATGTGCTCGCCTTCACCGGGTCCGGTCCCATTGGACGGCGACTGTTAGAATATTCGGCGCGCTCAAATCTGAAGCGCGTCTATCTGGAGCTCGGCGGCAAGTCCCCGAACATCGTCTTTGCCGATGCGCCGGATCTCGATCAGGCGGCCAAGGTGTCGGCCTACGGCATCTTCCGCAATTCCGGCCAGGTCTGCGTCGCCGGCTCCCGGCTACTCGTCGAAAAGTCGATCCATGCCACCTTCTCGGAGAATGTCGCCCGCATCGCCGAGAGCATGAAAGTCGGCGATCCCCTGCAGTTGACGACGGAAGTGGGCGCTATTTCCAGCGAGATCCAATTGAAGAAGGACCTCGGCTATGTCGCGCAGGCGGTATCGGAGGGCGCATCGTTGCGTAGCGGCGGCTCGCGCATTCTTGAGGAAACCGGCGGCTACTACATGCGACCGACCGTCTTCGATGTCACCCCGTCCATGACTTTGGCACGCGAAGAGGTGTTCGGGCCTATCCTGTCGATCATTCCCTTCGAAACAGAGGCTGAAGCTCTGCAGATTGCCAATGCCACGGAATATGGTCTGGCTTCCGCTGTCTGGTCGTCGAACCTGTCGCGGGCCCATCGAATGGTGCGCGGAATTCGCGCCGGCGTGGTGCATGTCAACACCTATGGCGGCGCCGATAACAGCGTGCCGCTTGGCGGCGTCAGGCAATCGGGTAACGGCCACGACAAGTCGCTGCATGCGTTTGACAAATACGTGGATCTGAAGACGGCGTGGATCCAGCTCTGACGTGATGCGGGACCGCGTCGTTTCAATTTAGGCGACGCGGCAGTCCAGATTGTCGGAATGCTCTTCTTGTCATGCAAACAGGGTGCCGCGCGATCGTCGGCACCCTGTTTGTTTCCAGCGATCAGGCGGAGGTCTACCCGCCGAAGCTGCCTGATTGGGTTGGCACATGCACATAGTTACGGTMGAAATAGAGAAGGGCGTGCCCATCCCTGCGACTGCGAATATCCATCACTTCGCCGATGAAGATATGGTGGGTGCCGACGAGATGTGCCTCCGTCAAGCGGCAATCGAAGGAAACGATCGCGTCTGAAAGCGCCTGGCTGCCGGAACGGAAGTCGATCCATTCCGCTGCGGCATAGCGGTCGTCCATGTCTTCGCGCTGGCCGGCAAAGTAGCCGGCTAGTTCCTTGTGCTCCTGCGTCAGGACGTTGACGCAGAAGCGACGGTTTTCGAAGAAGAGGGCTGTTTGTGTCGAGCGGCTGTTCATGCAGACCAGCAGTGTCGGCGGTTCGTCGGTGACGCTGCACATGGCCGTGGCGGTGAAGCCGCCGCGGCCGGCGGGGCCGTTGGTGGTGATCACGTTGACCGGCGCGCAGACCCGCGCCATCGCGTTGCGGAATTCGGTTTTCGAGAGTTGCTCCCCCATGGCAGCGGCCTCACTCGGCGGCATTGCGGATGGGGGAGGTTTGCCCAAGCGGCGGGAGCCAGGTGTCTCCAGTCCAGCCGTTTTCGTCGTAATCGCTCATGCAGCGATCGACGAGGGCTTCCATCTCCTTCAAACGGCCGCCTCGTTCGGCGCCCTTGAGCACCTGCAGCCGGACCTCTTCCGGCGCACCGGCATAGTTGAGCTCGTAAAGGGCATGCCGTCCGCCGAATTCGGTGCCGGTCGCATCCCAGAGCAACTTCATGATCTTGATGCGTTCGATATGGCCCATGTCGTTGGAGCCGCGCACATATTGGGCGAGGTAGCGGTCGATCTCCGGATTGCTGAAATCCTTGGCTGAAGAGGGCAAGTAGATGAGGCCCGAGGCGACGACCTTGCGCACCGTTTCGATGACACGCGGATAGGCCTCCGACATGAAGGTGCGGTAGGAAAGGGCGGCTTCCATGTTTGGCAGCACCGCGCCATTGGCCCAGGGCTGAGGATTGTAGGCCATGGCGTGGGAGAAAGACCAGAACATGTGGCGAAGCGCGATGACTTCGCCGAGTGCGGCCTGATTGCCCCGGAAGGCATCGCCGCCGGTGGCTCGCAGCGCCTTGGCCAGCAGTCCGGCGATGAAATCGAGTTTGACGGCGAAACGCGTGCAGCCCTGGAAACAATAGCCATGCATGAAGCCGGAAGCCGGATGGAAGGAGAGGATCTTCGCCGCATCGCGCAGCACGAGCACATCCTCCCAAGGCACGAAGACGTTGTCGAGCACAAGGATCGCATCGTTTTCGTCAAAGCGTGACGACAGCGGATAGTCGAACGGATGTCCCACCGTATTGGCGGTCTGCTCATAGGAGACGCGGCAGAACATCTTGATGCCAGGCGCATTCATCGGCACGATGAACATCACCGACAGCGAGGGGTCTTCCGTGACCGTTGCCGAGCTCTGAGCAAGGAAATTGTAGTGGGTGAGCGCCGAAGACGTCGCCACCACCTTGGCGCCGGAGACGTAAATGCCGGCATCGGTTTCCTTGGTGATATGAACGAAGACATTCTTGACGGCATCGGCCGGCTTGTGACGGTCGATCGGTGGATTGACGATCGCGTGATTCATGAACAGCACGGATTCCTGCGCGCGCTTGTGCCAGGAAAGCGCATTGTCCTTGAACGGACCGTACCAGTCGGCATTGGCGCCGAGCGTGTTCATGAGCGCCGCCTTGTAATCAGCCGTGCGGCCCATCCAGCCATAGGACATGCGCGCCCAATCGGCGACGGCGCCCTGCTGCGCCACGAGCTCAGCGGAAGACTTCGCGACCCGGAAATATTTGTGGGTGTAGCCGCCGTTGCCGGTATCGGTCGGTGAGGTCAGGCGCTCCTTGGACTTTTCGTCGTGCAGCGCATCATACATGCGCGCGATGGAGCGTGCGGAATTGCGCATCGAGGGATGCGCCGTCACATCGGCAATGCGCTCGCCATTGATATAGACTTCGCGACCATCGCGCAGGCTTTCCAGATATTCGGCGCCGGTAAACGGACGGGTCTTGTCGCTGCGATGATCTTCAGCTCGCATCTCGTATTCCTCCATTGAGATATTGACAAAAGCTAATTCGGAACGCGACGCGCGGCCATGGACAAACTCTCTAATTCGCTGGTACTTTTTCCGGCATGACGTTGCGAAGCGAAGTTCCGAATTTCTTTGTCTATGGCGAGCCGAGCCGTTCGCTTGAGGTCGGCTTTTTGCATGTCGAAACGGTGATGGAGCGCAAAACGCTGCATTTCGGCCATGTTGCGCCCCACCAGCATCCGCTGATGGGGCAGATCACCTTTTGGTTCCAGGGTGGCGGAACCTATCGAATAGAAGATGAGACTTGGAACTTTTCTGCTCCGGCGATCAGCTTTGTCCCGAGCAATGTCGTCCACGGGTTTGACGTCGAGGACACATCGGATGCCATTGTGGTCTCGGTTTCCGACGACATGTTGAAGGCGCTCGCGCCACAGGTGGATCTCAGCCTCGACGTTCCGATTTTCCTGACCGGCCAACCGTCGGATCCGGCATGGTCAAAGCTCGGCACGCTTCTCGACATGATTGCGGAAGAATATCGAGAGCGGGGAGCCGAAGGCGAGAAGGTTCTGGGCGGCCTGATCGGCGTCGTGTTGTCCCTCATGGGCCGTATCGGCGGCCGCATGGCGTTACCATCCACCTCGCCGACGGTCGCGCTTGGGCTTGCGCTGCGCCGTGCCATTGATCTTCACTACAAGAAGGATTGGCCCGTCGGAGCCTATGTGAACCTGCTGGCGACCACGCCGCATCTCCTCGATAAGGCAGCCCGCGAAGTCTTCGGGCGGTCTGTCAAGGAGTTGCGATTGGAGCGGCGGCTGCTGGAGGCGAAGCGTCTCCTGATGTTTACCGTTCGACCGGTGGAAGACATCGGTCGTGAGATCGGCTTCGAGGATCCGGCCTATTTTTCACGTTTCTTTCGCAAGCGGATCGGCGAAGCGCCCGCCGCTTGGCGCCGGCGTCACCTACAGCCGGAATGATAACGAGAAACAGGTTCAATCAGAATATTTCGCCGATCTAGATGCCGTCGCGCAAGTTTTCGATCCGCACGGATGACGTGGCGATTTCCTCGAACTTCACCCTACATGGCTGGCCGAGCGGCGCCTGAGCAATCAGCCCTACACAAAAGGACTCGTCAGCGGAGCCGAGCACAAAGATTCGCACCATCTTCCAGAAGCGCCCGTCGAGCGACCAATGAAACGCGACCAGATTGCCGTTCTTGTGGATTCGTAGATAGACCGACTCGGTATTCGGCTCCTCCGAATTGCAATCATCGGACGTGTCCCGCGTTACAACGGAGACGATGGTAGCGTCATTGAGCGCGGACAGCTCGTGGACCAGTTTGGCCCAGTGGCCAGACGCGGCGCGGATAATCAGCCCACCGGCGTCATAGATCGTGGCGAGAGCGGCGGTAACCTTCACCTGGAGAACAAAGACATGCGAGGCCACGGCAACCTCCAGCGACGGCGCGTTTAGCTCCGGCGCGGACCCGTCCGGGCTGACGAAATAATTCGTTCCGCCAAGCGCTTCGATCTCCACACTGTCGTCAGTGACGGTAAATGTGCCGAATTCGGGGTTCACGCGATTTGCCGCGTTCAGATTCATTATTCTCTCCTATTTCCTTCCGCCCGCGATTGAATCGCACCGCTGCCGAGCGGCCGCCGGCATGCAGGTAGTCTCGGTAACGGTGAATGAATTCGGGTGCAAGCTGTCCGCCGGCCATCGTCGTGAAGTGCAGCCTTTGAGTAGCTTTTTGCTTCGGAAAGACCCGTATGAGCTGTTGCGCACCACGTATGGAGCATGCCAACCACTCGACGTTTGACAGCTTTTAGTCCAGGCGAACGCTAATCTTTGGAGTTCGCAGCGAACGAGCGGGCATGCACTTATCCGCGAGGGATCGATTTTGGACGCCAGAACAAGTTTGACTCGGACTTGCTGCTTTTCTGGAATTGCTCTCGCTATTCGCTCTGTCGGAAATTGCGGATCCGATCGAAGAGCACAGCAAGCACGATCGCACCGCCGATGAAGGTCCCTTGCCAGAAGGCATTGATGCCGAGCAGGCCGAGGCTGTTGCGGATCACCTCGATCAGCGCGGCTCCGATTAGTGCACCGAAGGCGGTGCCGACGCCGCCGGCGAGATTGGCGCCGCCGATGACGGCGGCCGCAATGACCTGGAGTTCCATGCCGGCGCCGATATTGGTGGTGACGGCGCCGAGCCAGCCCGTTTGAATGATGCCGGCGAGTCCTGCCGAAAGGGCGGATATCATGTAGACGGCAACTTTGATCTTTCTGACCGGCACGCCCGTGAGCGTTGCCGCCTGCTCATTGCCGCCGATCGCGAAGATATAGCGGCCGAACCTGGTCCAGCGCAGCAGGAAGCCGGTGATCAGCGCCAGCACGATCATGTAGATCACGGGATTGGCGATGCCGAAAAGCCAGGCGCCGCCGCCGAGCGCCAGCAGCTTGTCGTGATCGGGTCCGAACTGGAAAACCACGGTGTTGTTTGAGGCGACCATGGCAATGCTGCGCGCGATCGACAGCATGCCCAGCGTCACGACGAAGGGCGGAAAACCGAGATAGGCGATCAATATGCCGTTGAAGACGCCGATCAGGAGCGCAGTGCCGATTGAGGCCGCGATGCCGAGCTCGATACCGTAGCCGGCATGCATGACCACCGCGAGCACCATGCTGCATAGGCAGAGCACGGACCCCACCGACAGGTCGATACCGCCGGTGACGATGACCATCGTCATTCCGAGAGCGATGATGGCGATGAAAGTGACGTTCCGGGTGATATTGTAGAGGTTCTTGGCCGTCGCGAAGGAATCCGTCGCAAAGGACAGGAAAAGACAGGCGAGAATGACGGCGATCAGCACCCAGAAGGTCTGGCTCGCCAAAATGGTGGCCAGCCAGCTTTGCTGCTTCTGCTCGATCGTCCGGTCCAGGGTAATTGCCATTGTCGACCTTCTTTTCTTCGCGAAACGCGCTTGCCGCCTTAGACCTGTTCGATAGCCCCGGTGATGAGCCCGGTGACCTCTTCCGGGGAGCTTGTTGCAATTGGCTTGTCGGCGACTTTTCTGCCCCGCCGCATCACGATGACCCTATCGGCCACATCAAAGACATCCGGCATGCGATGGCTGATCAGGATGACAGCGATGCCACGGTCGCGCAGATGACGGATCAGGTTCAGAACTTCTGCCACCTGCCGGACCGAAATTGCCGCCGTGGGCTCGTCCATCAGCACGATCTTTGCCTCGGACAGCATGGTGCGGGCAATCGCCACCGCCTGCCGTTGACCGCCGGACATCTGCTTGACGAGATCGCGCGGCCTGGTCTCCGACTTGAGCTCCTTGAAGATTTGCCCGGCTCGCTTGTACATCGCCTTATAGTCGAGCACGCGCAAAGGGCCKATGCCATGCCGTAGCTCGCGGCCGAGAAAGACGTTCGCCGCCGCCGACAGATTGTTGCAGAGCGCGAGGTCCTGATAGACGATCTCGATGCCGTGCTGCCGCGCTTCCACCGGGCGATGGAGTACAAGTTCGGCGCCATCGAGCCGCATCATTCCGTGGCTCGGCCGGAAGTTGCCGGCGATCATTTTGACCAGTGTCGATTTGCCGGCGCCGTTGTCGCCCATGAGGCCGACGACCTGTCCTGCCTCCAGCGAAAACGAAACGTCGTTGACCGCCTGGATTGCACCAAAATGCTTGGAAATATTTGTAAGCTCGAGAACCGCCACCAGCCTTCTAGCCTCCCGAACCCTGCCGGCTTGGGACAGATGCCCATGCTCGTCTCGGACCACGGTTCGCTTCCCCGATCTCCTCCTAGAAAAGCGACTGCTTATATTTATGCAAAACCTGGTGAGAGCGTCAATCAATCGCCCGATGAATTGGCTCAACTAACTCAAAAATTGTTTAGCAAAGGCAAATACTCGTTGACGAGCGAAGCGCTAGAATATTAGCTATTTATAGAGGTAGGGGTATGCTGATCCTTGTCACCGGAGCGACGGGCAAGGTCGGGCAGCATTTTATCGCCGAGCTGCTTGACGACCCGCGGTTTTCGAAAGCGCGCATCCGTGCGCTTTGCCATAATCGTCTGTGTCCTGAAAACGACCGCGTTGAGGTGACACGCGGCTCGATCGCGGATCGGAACGTGGTGATTGCGGCGCTTTCCGGGGTCACTCATATTCTGCATCTTGCCACCTGTAAGGAAACTCCCGACGACGTCATGGACGTGACGGTCAAGGGTCTCTTCTGGCTGCTTGAGGAATTCCGCACAAGCGCGACCGCGCGGCAGTTCATCCTCATCGGCGGCGATGCCGGCATCGGCCATTTCTATTATCGCCATGATGGTCCGATTACCGAGCATGCGCCGCACCGAGCCTATCCCGGATGTTACGCGTTGTCGAAAGTGCTGGAAGAGGTGATGCTGGAGCAGTTCACGATCCAATACGGCATCAATGGCTGCTGTCTCCGTGCGCCCTGGATCATGGAAAAGGATGACTTCAAATGCAGCTTATCCTTTGGCGACGACGTATTCGGCGGCCCCCGCTGGAAAACGCTGGTTCCGGAGGCCGACGCCGAGCAATACGCACGAACGGGGACCGTGCCTCTGCTGCGCGATGCCGACGGCCGGCCGCTGAAACGCAATTTCGTGCATGTCGATGATCTCGTCTCGGCAATCCTTTCGGCGATCGACAATCCGCGTGCGAAGAAAGAGCTCTTCAACATCTGCATGGACCGCCCGGTCGATTATGGGGAAGTCGCTGCTTACCTTGCCCGCACGCGAGGCCTCGACTCCGTCGACATACCAAGCCGATATTATTCGAACTGGATGGACAACAGCAAGGCCAAGTACCTGCTGGACTGGCAACCCAAATACGATCTGGAAATGCTCATCGACTCGGCTTGGCGTTACGAGCGGCCACGCAATGATCCGCGCGTCGTCTGGTATCCGGGTTGATCGCATGACGGACACGCCGTGTCCGCCTGTTTCAAGTGGAGGTACCAATGAAGAAAACGTTATTGATTGCCACCGCAGTGCTGGCACTGGCCGCGGGGGATGCCCTTGCCAAAAAGCAGCTCGTCATCGTGGTGAAAGGCCTCGACAACCCGTTCTTCGAGGCAATCAACCAGGGGTGCCAGAAGTGGAACAAGGAAAATGCCAGCGCGGAATATGAGTGCTTCTACACTGGCCCGGCATCGACATCCGACGAGGCAGGAGAGGCGCAGATCGTCCAGGACATGCTCGGCAAGGCCGACACGGCTGCGATTGCGATTTCGCCGTCGAATGCAAAGCTTATCGCCCAGACCCTCAAGACGGCCAATCCATCGGTCCCGGTGATGACGATCGACGCTGATCTTGCCGCTGAAGATTCCGCTCTGCGCAAGACCTATCTCGGAACGGACAACTACCTGATGGGTGTTCGTATCGGAGAATATATTAAGAAGGCCAAACCCAATGGCGGGAAAATTTGCCTGATCGAAGGCAATCCCGGCGCCGACAACATTCTGCGCCGCGCCCAGGGTACACGCGATGCTCTAACCGGCAAGAAAGGGCTAACGGCGCTGAAGGGCGAAGGCGGCTGGACCGAAGTCGCAGGCTGCCCGGTCTTCACCAATGACGACGGTGCCAAGGGCGTTCAGGCGATGACCGACATCCTCGCCGCTAATCCGGATCTCGATGGTTTCGCCATCGAAGGCGGCTGGCCGCTGTTCGGAGCGCCGCAGCCCTACCGGGATCTGTTCAAGCCCATGGCCAAGCGTCTCGCCAGCAACGATTTCGTCATCGGTGCCGCCGACACCATCGGTGACGAAGTAGCGATCGCACGCGAAGGTCTGGTTACCGCTCTCGTCGGCCAACGGCCTTTCGAAATGGGCTACAAGGCACCTTCCGTAATGATGGATCTGATTGCCGGCAAGAAGGTCGATGATCCAGTCTTCACCGGCCTTGACGAATGCACCAAGGATACGGTCGATACCTGTATCCAGAAATGACGTTCGCCTTTGGAGGGTCTGCCTCGCGGTTACGGTGCCGGTCGACACCACGACCATTACACCTGGCAACGCAAAGCAGATGGGAAAATAATGACCGAAATAGGCCCGGCTGGACGCCTTCGTCCCGCCGGGCTGAGATCAATTTCTGGCATAGCCCCGAGATCAACCGCCCGATCCCATCTGTCGGCAAGGTCTTCAGGAGAGGAGGGCCCCGCGCGCCTGACGCCCTGATTGATATGGGGGCGTCTTGGCTGCCGGCTGCTTCGGCCAGTTTCAATTCAGCGACTGATTTCGTCCCTTCGTCTCGGTCGAACGAGGGACCACTATATAGGATCGATCACCGACTGATCCGAGTGGACAAAATAATCGACGAGAGTGTGCGCTCGACACCATCGACCATGCCGATTTCGTCGACAAGTCGATCAAGCTCCGAGATCGATGGCGCTTCAATAACCGCGATAAGATCGAACGTACCGCTCACGGAATGAAGCGACTTGACCGCCTGAATGCGCTGAAGCGTGCTGCAAACCTGTGAGAGCACCTTCGGTGCAAGCGTGATCATGATATGCGCTCTCACCAGGCTCGATGAATAAGCATCTGACAACCTGACGCCATAGCCTGCAATAACGCCTTCTCTTTCCAGTCGCTCCAAGCGGGCCTGTACCGTCGTTCGCGATAGAAGCAGCTTTTTTGCCAATGTCGCCACTGGCATCCGGGCATTGTCGCCCAGCAACGCCAGCAATTCCCGATCCTTGTCTGTGAGGTTCATCGCTTCCTCGACATTATGATAATCAGCCTCGTCGATCTGCCAAATAATATGCAGCATAATGCGCTATTGGTCGCTATGATTCGATCGAACTCCCCTCACATTTATAAAAATCCTATATGCAAACCGAGGGGACTTATATGATGGACATAGTGGTAATTGGTGCCGGCAAGATCGGTGGCGCGATCGCTGTGATGCTCGCTGAAACTGGCGATTACAATGTGATCGTGACGGATCGCGACCAGGTTCAGTTAGCAAAGCTGGACAATCATCCGGCGATATCTGGTGCAGTGGTCGATATTGCCGACAAGAAGGCACTTGTCGATGTGCTCCGCGGCAAGTTTGCTGTCCTCTCGGCAGCACCATTTAATCTCACCGGCAAGGTGGCCGAAGCAGCTCTTGAGGCATCGGTCCATTACCTCGATCTCACGGAAGATGTCGCCACGACCAAAAAGGTCGAAGAATTGGCAAAGGGTTCCGACCTGGCCTTCATTCCCCAGTGCGGCTTGGCTCCCGGTTTTATTTCAATTGTGGCGAACGATCTTGCCAAGCGATTTGACACTCTGGATAGCGTCCGCATGCGGGTGGGCGCACTGCCGCAGTATCCGTCTAATGCTCTGAACTACAATCTCACCTGGAGCACCGATGGGCTCATCAACGAATACATCGAGCCCTGCGAAGCGATCGTCGAAGGCAAGCTGGTGACTGTTCCGGCCATGGAAGAGCGGGAAGAGTTTTCCCTCGATGGCGTCACCTACGAAGCGTTCAATACGTCCGGCGGCCTCGGCACGCTGGCCAAGACACTCGAGAGCCGCGTGCGCACGATGAACTACCGGACGATCCGGTATCCCGGCCACCAGGCTATAATTAAGGCGCTTCTGAACGACCTTAACCTGAAAAACCGTCGTGATGTGCTGAAGGATCTTTTCGAGCACGCACTTCCTGCCACCATGCAGGACGTCGTCGTGATCTTCGTCACCGTTTGCGGCTGGAAGGACGGTCGCTATCTTCAGGAAACCTATGCAAACAAGGTCTACGCAGGGGTCGTTGCTGGCAAGAGGATGAGTGCCATCCAGGTCACGACGGCGGCTGGCATAACGACGGTTCTTGATCTTCTTGCTTCTGGAAAGCTCCCTCAGAAGGGCTTCGTTCGGCAGGAAGAGGTCACTCTAGCCGATTTCCTCAACAATCGCTTTGGACGGGTCTACGACCCGGAAGCGCTTCGTCTAAAGCAGGCCGTTTAGCCTCAACGTCAGAATGACCAACACGCTGACATCGTTAGATATCGGGCGTGTTGGTCCTGCGGAGGCGGCGCAGGCCCAAGGTTTAGGCGTATGTAGGCCGGTGTCTGCCTCGAGTGAACATATGAATGCATCGTGCCCGAGACCACGTCGATGACGATTCGGAATGGTTCGATTTGAAAACCGACGGCTTCGATTTCCTGATTCTGGTTCTAGGTGGGTGCTGATTATGGAAGGACTGGCCCATTCCACAATCAACACATCGCCTGCCTCACTTTTGCGTAAGCATAAGTGCACTGGTCAGATCGCCGAGCGGCTTCTGTTTGCGCGCCGCGATAGCAGCGTCGCGCACGGTGATGCCATGGAGCGTCGGGAGTTCGAAGCGGCGCGTGATGAAACGTAGGATCGAGGTCGTGTCCATTGGCGTGTGATCGACGAAGCCGTGCCGCGCAAAGGGCGAGACGATAATGGCTGGAATACGTGAACCCGGTCCCCAACGGTCGCCTTTGGGCGGCGCCACGTGATCCCAAATGCCGCCATTTTCGTCATAGGTGACGACGACCAGCATATGAGGCCATTGTGGACTCTTCTCAAGATGCGCGATCAGGTCGGCGATATGGGCATCGCCGGCCTCGATATCGGCATAGCCGGAGTGCTCGTTAAGATTGCCTTGGGGCTTATAGAAAGAGACTTGCGGCAGCGTGCCGGCATCGATCGCTTTGATGAACTCAGTGCCGCCTAAGCCGCCATCCCTCAGATGCTCGGCCCTGGCCGCGGTGCCGGGAGCGAAATTGGCATAATAGTTGAAAGGCTGGTGGTGATATTGAAGATTCGGCACCGGCTCCTTGTTGCCATGGTCGAGCACATCCTGCCAAGCCCCGCTATACCAAGCCCAAGTCACATGCTTGAGGCTGAGCATATCGCCGATGGTGGGCTCTATCTGTGGCGGCAATGTTGTTGGCTTGTTCGGGTCTGCCAGTGCTTTGTCGCCGTCCGGCGCGGGACCATTGCCACTCGGCTGATAGGGTGGCTGCATGGTGTTGACGGCGTAGAAATCGGGCGTGAGATTGCCATCGCCGGCGAACTTCGGAATGCCATCCATCGCGGATTTTGGCGAGTTGGCGGCGGCCTTGAGCGTMACCCCGTCCGGCTCGACCACTGCGATCGAAGGCTTAGCGGCGCTGGTGTCGGCGTTGGGATAATAGGGCGCACAGGCACAAATCAGCCATTGGTGGTTGAAGAAGGAGCCGCCGAAAGCGCCCATGAAGAAATTATCGGCCAGCGCGTATTTCTGAGCGACTTTCCACATCGCCGTCTTCGAGCCGTCCCAAAAGCTCATCGCTAGCGCGCCTGAATCGGCATAGGCGACGAATTTATCGTTGCGTCCGCCATCGATCTGCATCTGGTTCTGATAGTAGCGGTGCCAGAGGTCGCGCGTGATTGTATTCGAAGTGAGGTTGAACCCTTTGGGGTCGTCTGCGCGGAACGGCCGATTGGGGAGGTGCTCGGTCTCCGCTTGGGTCACCGGCGGTGTGACGCCTTTGGCGGTGAGGCCCTCCCAGATCGGCGGTAACTCACGGAAAGGCCTGCCGTCGCGATCGCGCTGGATGCGGGCACTTGCCGGCGCCTTCGAAACCCCGTTAGCCCCTGGGAAGCTGCCGTAGAGATTGTCGAAGCTTCGATTTTCCGCATAGATTACCACCACGGTATCGATCAGCTTCAGATCACCGGTGGTATTCCGCGCAGACCCAGCCGTTGCGCCGGAGGCGCTACCGCCGGCGATGGCAGGACCAAAAGCCGTCACAGAAAGACTTAAGGCGCAGACGGCCGCAGCAGAGATCGATTTCATTTGGATTGGCCTCCCCAGAATTCGGTGGGTGTACCTCCACCGCGGACGACAGCTTATCCGGGCGAATAGCTAACGCAAGCTCTAATTGAAATGATTCTAAAATCCGTCTAACGATATTTTGGACGGACCTGAGATTGCAGTGAAGGACACGACCATAACGATGCAATCCAAATCGCGAACAAGACAGTGGGTCGGGATTTGTACTGCTGCATTGTTGTTGACGACGACCTCGGTCCATACGGGTCAAGCTGTGTCGCGGGCGGACGTGCGACGGCAAGCACAAGCATTGAACGCGCTCGGGAAAGCCCTCTTCTTTGATCCCTCCCTGTCAGCATCCGGCAAGATGGCCTGCTCTTCCTGCCACGATCCCAACCACGCCTTCGGGCCGACCAATGACCAGGCCGTGCAACTCGGCGGCGGCGACTTGCATCAGCCGGGCCTACGGGCGGTGCCTTCGCTCAAATATCTGCAGGTGGTGCCGCCCTTCACCGAGCACTTCTTTGAATCCGAGGACGAAGCCGACGAAAGTGTCGACAATGGGCCGACCGGTGGCCTGACCTGGGACGGCCGGGTCGATCGCGGCTGGGAGCAAGCCAAGATTCCCCTGCTGTCTGACTTCGAGATGGGCAATAAAAGTGAAGCTGACGTGGCTGGCCGCGTGCTCGCGGCGCGCTACGGCAAGGCGATCACCGATATTGCCGGGTTAAAGGCCGGCAGTGATCCGGCGATCGTCTTTCGAACGGCGGTCAAGGCGTTGGAAGTCTTTCAGCAGGACTATCGGACCTTCTATCCCTATTCGAGCAAATATGACGCGGTACTGGCCGGCAAGGCTCAGCTCACACCACAAGAGGCAAGGGGGCTCGACGTGTTCAATGCAGCCGAGAAGGGGAACTGTGCTTCCTGTCACGTCAGTCAGCGCGGCAATGATGGCACGCCGCCGCAGTTCACCGATTACGGGCTGATCGCCATCGGCGTTCCCCGCAATCGCGACATTCCTGCGAACAAGGATCCGGCGTTCTACGATCTCGGCCTATGCGGTCCCCTGCGCACCGACTTCATTGGGCGTGAGGATTATTGCGGGCTCTTTCGCACACCAACACTGCGCAACGTCGCTCTTCGCAAGACCTTCTTCCACAATGGCGACATTCACTCTCTGCGTGACGCCGTACGCTTCTACGTGGAACGGGAGACCCATCCGGAGCGCTGGTATCCTCGCAGGCCCGACGGGAGCGTTGACAAATACGATGATCTGCCGGCGGCGGCGAAGGCCAACATCAACACCGACCCACCTTTCGATCGCAAGACAGGAGACGAGCCGGCGCTCTCTCCCGCTGAAATCGACGACGTCGTAGCCTTCCTCGGCACGCTCACTGACGGCTACGAACCATCGGAGTGAGGGCGTGAGCGGCCATGATTTGCCCGATGCTGTCGCTTGCTCGGCAGATCGAGTAGCCGGGCGATAGTTTCCGCACCCTTGCCAGAAACCGTTATCTTGCCGCTATCGCCTATTTGGAGTTCAGTTCCGTTTGAGAAGCTGAGGGACCAGCCGTCATCGGCGTCTAGGCGGCGCCTGTCCGTTAGTTCGATACCGGCCGCAGAGACAAGCGCAATCGCCTTATCGACGTCCATGATCATCCCCCATGCAAGAACCCCTCGAGCATTTGTACTAGCGGTCTTCGTGGTCCACAAGCACGCTGCAAAATGCTCAAAAATCTAGCCGTGCGTCGAGGAGCGGGTTCGGCGTGAGCCTCACAGCGACTATTGCGTCACGCGGACGAATGGATCCTGAGCGTAGTTCCGATTCCGCTTGGACGCTTTCCGTCTTCCATCACATACCGTGGAAGGTTCGGCTCCGCCTTGTGGGGCAAGGCAGAGCCGGGAACCGAACAACGGCTCACTGAGTGCGCTCAAGTGTCGGGGAAACTTGTCCGCCTCCTAATTTTATACTACCAAAAGACGAATTTCTAGATGCTAAATCATGCCGCACCGGCGCGGATTCGACGACGGTTTGGGGTACCAAACGCCAACCGTCTCAAGTGCCCCTTCCAACATACTGTGGGGACAACGGTCGTCTCTACGATCATTGGAATGTGGTGCACGGACGACTGACCAGATCCAGGTCCGAATATATGATGAAAGCGGGTGATGAGGAGGATTGCTTTGACCAAGTCACCCCCATCTCGCTTTTCAGCGGTTGCTTTTTCACCGCCGTCGGCATCCTTGCCACTGCCGCCTTCTCCGGCCTGACGGGCGACGTAAAGCAGAGTGCCCTGCCTGCTCTGTTCATGTTGCTGGATGCTGCCCGCGGCAGTGACCGCGGCTTTCGATGGAACGCTCGTTGTCCTCGGCCGCCTGCGTCAACGCGCGATCGTCAGGACTACGGGAGAGACGTCGGGCCTGACCACCGCAATGGTGTTGCTCCACCTCCATGCCCATGCGTCGGCGCTCGCCGGGGCCAAAATAGTTTGCCAGCTCGTTCTCCTTTTTGGATCGGCGCGCGCCGCGAGGCGGCTACCGCGCCTACATGTGACCAAACCCATTCTTGTTGAGGACATGGCGTTTTCGCGCCAGATCGTCGGCAATCGTCTGGTTGTATTTCTCGCCTCGTATTCGGGCACGCTCGTCGTCGGAAGCTTTCTCGGAATAGCGCAGTATCGTCGCCATTGTTTCGGAGCTGCTGGGCGAGCCGGTACGATCGTTGAGTTGGGTATATCCTCCAGATCGGCGCAGGCGCGCTGGCCTATGCCGCTATACTGATGGTCACAATCCAAATAGGCAGGCGTCTGCGTTGGCTAACATGGGAATAAGGAGCCGCAAGGACTTGCGCCCCATCAATCCTGCCGTCATCTCGTCCGATGCCGTAATTTGCTGAAGCTGCCGGAACACGCGTTGTGTTATAGGCATCCGATCGCCGCGCGCGAACGCGCATCGGTGCACCAACGCATCCGAATCTGCCACAACACCAGTATCCACTCATTGTTGAACGAAAATCCGTTCAATCGGGTTCGGACATTAACAGGGCAGTCCACAAGTCTATCGCTCACCAACTGAAGAGAGGACGGACAGAGCCATAGGAACCTGCGGATTCACGATCATATTGCCGTAAACAAGGGTGTTGTCGAAATTCGTTGGTGGCAAGGATACGGACAGGCGGCCTGGAGCGCCCTTGCAGGAGCCCTCCCAGCCTATCGGCATCGAGACCCCGTTCAAAAGCTCATCAGATCGGCCATTTCGGGTGACCACGGCGGATCATAGACCAGGTTGACGACGGCTTCGCTGACGTTCGCAAGCGTCTCGATCCTGGCTTTCGCCGCCTGGGATAGAAATTCCGAGGCCGGACAGAAGCGGGTGGTGGTTGTCATCTCGACCGTTACGACGCCGCCATCTGAAATCGAGACATCATAGATCAGGCCGAGGTCGACGATGTTGGTTCCGACCTCGGGATCGTCGATCTCCCGGAGGGCATCAAGCACGTCCTCCCGTGTCGGGTCAGTTCCGCGCATCGCTGCCATCCATCGGCGTCGCCCGGATCATGATCCGGTATACGCTACCCGTCTCATCAAAGTTGCCGATCCACTCGTGCCCTCGTTCCTTCAGCTCGTTGAACAGGAAGACCGGCTCGCGGTTCAACAGCGCGAAAAGCACTTCGCCGCTTGCCATCGTCTCCAGCCTTGCCAGGATTCTTTCCATGGGTTCGGGGGGAGGTAGATCGGTGAGGTCGAGGTTCCAAACTGGCTCGGGCCAAATCGCTTCCGCGTCGCCTTTCCGGGCATCGTCTGCAGCGGCAACGGGAAGGAACTCGATCTCCCAATCGTCTTCCGCGAGCCGCCGCGCGGTGTAGGTGAAACCCCGCTGCGAGAGCTGCCGGATCAGCGGCCTGGGCTCAAAAATGGCGTGAAGCCTGACACCTTCGCCTGGAGCAAGGCTGGCAAAGGTATCCATGATCAGTTGAAAGGGCATCCCGCCACCGCGCAGGATCTGTCGTACGTCGAGTTCACGAAGCTGAACCATTGGCGTTACCTCTATTGTTGCCGGCAAAAAAGAATGATGGATGTTTGAACGGGAATTGCTTGGCTTCGGCGTCTACGCCAACGAGGCCTCGCGACAGTGCGAGCTCCACGGCAAGCGCTGCGGTCGAAAGCGCCTGAACGAACGCAGCCATGCGGAAGGCGTCATCCCATTGTAGAAAGATCGCGGCCGCGGCGCAGACGACCGCCACGTAGAAAGCACCGAGCCAAATGGACGACCGGCCGGCGGCAACAAGGTCCGCCAGGCGTGGCGTCGGACGCCGTCCGAGGAGCGGACCGAACGCCTCGATCCATGTGAGGAAGGGTACGATCTTCAGGAGCTGCGCGAGCCCGAGGCCGCTCAGCCAGCCGAAGACGAAGAGATAGGAGAGTGCGATGATGGCATGTTGGCCAGCGTGGAAGACAAGCGCGAAAGCCAGAAGCGGAACCGAAGCGCCGAGCAGGACGAACGCTGGCAGAGACCAGAAGGTATTTAGCTCAAGAGTCTTCCGGCGACGGCCGCGATAGGTGCGAAACAGTTCGGCCAGGTATGCCGCGGTGGCGATCAAAAGGAAGAAGGGCGCGAGAAGGGCCAACGTGCCCGCGGCGACATTGGCGTCGAAGACGAGCGCGATGGCAGCGCAGACAAGAAGGCCAACCACTGCCCACCCGCCACTGTAAAGCAAAACGGACCGCTTCATGTCGTTCGACAGCAGAAACATCGGCAGCAGCTTATAGGTGACCCCGATCGCACCGAACGTCATCCAGCCGCCCAGTCCGAGGCCGGCATGCAACGGCGCGGCGTCGACCACGAAGGACACGACGGACGGTATGCCGACGGTGCCGGAGATCACGAGCGCAAAGAGCGCGCCCAGAGCGACAGTCGCCGCCAGGCTGCAAATTCCGATGAGGAGAAAGCGCGACGCTTCATGGGCGTTTCGCCCGCGCCAGAGAAGTGCGAAGAGCACGGAGGCGATCGACAGGATCGAAATAACCAGAACTGACGCGGCGGTGACCATGACTGGACCGGCCATCACAGAGCCGTTTTCGATCAGCCTGAAACCGCACAGAAGCAGTCCCAGCCCGAAAACCACGCCGCCAAGGACCGTCAGACCGAGATTGCCGGTCGGCAGGCTTAGCCCCGTCACGACAGGTCCGAATTGCAGAAGGGCTCCGATCATCAGCAGGCCCAGCCATCCGATCGTCGTTGAGTGCACGATGATGAGCGCACGGGGCTCGGCGATATCAAGTGACGGCACCCGGCTTCCGGTCGCAAGCAAGCCTTCCGCGAAGAGCAGAAATAAGAGCGCCGCTGCGAAATAGGACATCGTCCATCGCGACAGGCTCGTGCCCATTGGCATCATCGTGCCTCCCCGCGTCAGTGGCTGCCGCAGCAGCAGTCGCAGCCGGCGTCGAGGCGCGTAATCTCGACACGCCACACCTCCGGTCCCTGCTCCAGATATTCCCAGGAAAACTTGCCGGGTAGGGCAGTTTCCAATTGATACTGGAGCGGTCGTGGCTCGTGGTCGCTCGTAATGTGGAGGACTGCACCCGGCGTCAGCGCATGAAGAGCGCCAAAAATGCGCGGGTGACGTTCGGCTGGCCGAAGAACTCGGACGTCGATATGCGCGATGTCGATTTGGGTGGGATAGGCGTCGGTCATGCTGGTTCCTTTTGCCGCTGCTCATGAAGTGCGTGGACGACGGCTCGCCCGTTCGTCGATGTTCAAGATACGCGTTCGGGAATCTGCGAACTTTGACAGCGAACAAACATCAGGAAAGTTTCGGATAGTCGGAGTTCCCCTTCATTGACTTATGACAAGGAAGGCTTTCCCGCCGGCGGGCATAAGGAGCCATGAGCTTCATAAGGGAAAAGAAGATGTCCAACGCCCTGGTGGCCAAATACGGCGAAGCCCGCCTGCCACGCTACACGAGTTATCCCACCGCGCCTGCATTCGCGGCCAATGTGGGGCCAGAGGACTATGAGCAGGCCTTGGCAGCCGCTGCGACAGGCGGCCCGGTGTCGCTATATCTCCACGTCCCTTTTTGCCGCGCCATGTGCTGGTATTGCGGCTGTMATACGACCATCACCCGCCACGACGGCCCTATTCTCGACTACCTCGACGTGATGAGCCGGGAGATCGAACTGGTTTCGAAGGCTGCCGGCGGCAACATGCCGGTCAAGAATGTGCATTTCGGCGGCGGCACGCCGACGATCATGAAGCCGCACGAATTTTCAGCTCTCATGACGAAGCTTCGAACGTCGTTTTCCTTTGTGCCGGAAGCCAGCGTGGCGGTCGAGATCGACCCTCGGACGCTTACAAGCGAAATGATCATCGCGCTCGGCGAGAACGGCGTCGACAGAGCAAGTCTTGGCGTCCAGAGCTTTGATCCGGTCGTCCAGAAGGCGATCAACCGCATCCAGACGTTCAGCCAGACGAAGGCGGCGGTTGCAGGCCTGCTGGCTTACGGCGTTTCGAGCATCAACTTCGACCTCATCTATGGCCTGCCTTTTCAAACCGTCGACTCCTGCGTCGAAACGGTGAAGATGGCGATCGAGCTGCGGCCGGAGCGGTTCGCGGTTTTCGGATACGCTCACGTCCCCGCATTCAAGAAGCATCAACGGCTCATCGACGAGTCCGCGCTTCCAGGGGCCCAAGAGCGCAACGAGCAGGCTGAAGCCATTGCAGAGGCCCTCGTCGCCGCAGGATACGTCCGAATCGGCCTCGATCATTTTGCGCTGCCTGATGACGAACTCGCGATCGCGGCCCGCTCCGGCACGCTGCGAAGAAACTTCCAGGGATATACGACGGACGATTGCGAAACCCTCGTCGGCCTGGGGGCCTCCTCCATCGGACGTCTGCCATCCGGTTACTACCAGAACCATGTCGCGATCGGACGGTATGCCGATATGGTCTCTTCCGGCATCCTTCCAACTGCGAAGGGCTATCTTCTCACCCAGGAAGACAGGCTCCGCGGCCGGGTCATCGAACGGCTCATGTGTGATTTTGAGGTCGATCTCGAGGCGCTTAGCCGCGAGGCCGGATACGATGCAGGATTCCTGCTAGAGCGGAACGACAGGTTTCGCGAGTTGGTGGCCGACGGAGTGGTTGCCATTGTCGAAGGCCGCGTCACCGTTTCCAAGGACTCGCGCTTTATGGTCCGTGCTGTGGCAGCGGTGTTCGATGCCTATTTAGGAGCGCTGGGACGAACGCATAGCAAGGCGGCTTAGGCGCCGCCGCAACCTTCACTGCTGATTGGGTCGTAAAGCCCCGGCGAAACCGCTGGCTCCGAGACGTTCGATTTTCATATGACCGTCTCCACAACGCGAAAGCCATGCGCGACCTTCCCCCAGGAAGGTCGTTTCCCTTTCTTGAAGCTATGCACCCGAAGGCACCGGCTACGCCGTCAGGCTCCTGTAGATCGCAGGGAGGGTGCTTGGCAGCTTGGCGATATCAGAGACAAGCGCATATCCGTGGCGGCCGAAGATCGCGGGAAGGTAGTCGCCCGAACTTCGATCCACCGTGACCGCAAAAACGACCTGGCCACGGCCCCGCGCCTCGATGACCGCCCGCCTGCAGTCCTCCAGCGCGAACCTTCCCTCATAGTGATCGACATCGTTTGGCTTCCCGTCGGTCAAGATCATCAGCAGTCTCTTCCTAGCGCCCTGCTTGTCGAGCTGCTGCGAGACGTGCCGGATCGCGGCGCCCATGCGGGTGTAGTAGCCGGGCCTCAGGCTGGCTATGCGGCAGGCGACCGCCGGTGAGAAGCTTTCGTCGAAGCGCTTGACCGAATCGATACGGATCCAGTCGCGTCGGCGCGAGGTGAAGGTTTCGATGGAGAACCTGTCGCCGCAGGCGTCAAGACCGCGTGCGAGCACGTCGAGGGCCTGCATTTCCACATCGAGAATCCTTCTGTTGTCCACCCATGAATCCGTAGACAGGGAGACGTCGACGAGCAGCGAGGTTGCGAGTTCATGCGCAGCCGGTCGGGCGCACTCGTAGATGTGATCGTTCGGCTGCCCCGTGGCGAGAAGATCGATACGCGAGCGGACGACCGCTTCGAGATCGAGATCGCTTCCGTCCAACTGCGCCCGTCGTATTTCGCGCTTTGGACGAAGTGTTTCGAACTGCTTCTTCACCTTGCGAATGACGGACTGATCGCTGGCCAGTGCCATCCGGTCATCGTCCTGAGCCGTCCCGAGCACGACCCGGCAATGATCGGGGAGATACTCCCCCTTGCGATAGTTCCATTCGGGATAGACGAATTCCCCGTGAATGCGCCTGGGATCAGCGGCTTCGGGGGAAAGATCGAGGTCAAAATGAAACTTCGATTTCGGCTTCTCCCTCGTCTCGCTGAGCGTGATTTCGTCCAGATCGTCCGCGGCGGAGGGCTCGTTGTCTTCCCTGTCATCCGTTGGGCGGTCCACAGCCACCATCTCCGCCATGGCGAGAATCTTCTCGAACCGGTTCAGTATGAACGGATCGCGCTTGCGATCGTCGGCGTCCTTCTGGCGCTTGCCTTCATGTGTTGGCTTTTCCGTTTCGTCACGCTGCGAAGCATCGGAGGGAAGATCGTCGCGCTCCGCGTTCATGCCGTCCGCCCCGCCCCGGAAATCCGGCCAGAGTGGAATCGGCAGCATCGGGAGATAACCCGCCGGCGCCGCATGAATCTCGGGCCGGGCGTTGGGCGGGAGATCATGCTCGATCGGAAAGGACAGGGCCGTCATTGCGAAGGTCTCGATCCGAGCCTCGACCGAGGGAAGCCTGCCTCGCTGCCGGCAGGAAACCAGAGCATGGCTCAGGCGTGCATACCGGCTGCTCATGCCGGGAAATGTCTCCACCAATAACCGTGAGTTACGGCGGCCCGCTTCGACGCGGGCGACATCCCGGACGGCTAGGTCGGAGGACATCTGATCAGGCGCAACCGCGACTGCGACCGCGAAATATCCCGCGAGCCAGAAGTATAGGTCGCGATTGAGCTGAGTGTCGTCGAAGATTTCGATCGTCGCCGGAAGGTACAGCGCCGAGTTGTCCCAGGTCGGATGATCGCTCCTCTCTTCGCCGAGGCCTACGACCTGGCGCAGGCGAAGGCGATGGGCGGAGGTCTTCTGCCTCGACTTCTGGATCTGAAGAGTAGACTCGCCGCCGAAGGCGCGGAAGCAGACGGCGAGCTGCGACTTGACGTCCGCGAGTTGTACCGCCTGATCCGGATGGCGCGGCCATGAGCTCGTGTCGCCGACGAAGCGATGCCATGCGCGCCCTACGGTTTCTTCAAGTTCCAGAAATTCCAGCATCGTATCCGATCCTATGCAAACGTTGCCTTGGCCACTTCAAGGAGCGCGGCCTTCACGTCGGGCTCGTCTGTGAGCGGCTCTATGATGGCGGCGCGGACGGCGTCAAAGGTCGGCAGTCCGGCGTCGAGGAGTGTGGCGCAGTAGATCAGCAGTCGGGTCGACACACCTTCTTCCAGATCCTGCCCCTTGAGCGCGCGCAGGCGCCGCGCCAGATCGACGAGCGGAGCGACTTTTCCTTCCGGAAGTCCGCTCTCGGTCGCCACCGTGGCGATCTCCTTTTCACGGGGAAGGAAGTCGAACTCGATCGACACGAAACGCTGACGGGTGCTCGGCTTCAGAGCCTTCATCAGGTTTTGGTAGCCCGGATTATAGGACACGACGACCATGAATCCGGACTGAGCCTCCAAGATCTCGCCCGTCCGTTCAAGCGGAAGGATTCGACGATCATCGGTGAGCGGATGCAGCACGACCGCGACATCCTTGCGCGCTTCGACGATTTCATCCAGGTAGCAGACGCCGCCGTCGCGGACCGCCCTTGTAAGGGGGCCATCGACCCAGACCGTCTCACCGCCCTTGAGCAGGTAGCGGCCGGTCAGGTCGGCGGCCGTGAGGTCATCGTGGCAGGAAACGGTGGAGACTGGCAGTCCAAGCCGCGCGGCCATGTGATGTACGAACCGAGTCTTCCCGCAGCCTGTCGGCCCTTTAAGGAGGACCGGCAACTGCCGGGTCCATGCGCGTTCGAACAGTGCGCATTCGTTGCCTTGAGGCGTATAGTGAGGGATTTCCGCCTTTGGGTTCAGCGGAAGATTGAGAGCTATCGTCATTTCCGATCTCCGTGAGGTAGCCCGCCTATTCGGCGGGCTGAACTGTGGCGTTGATGACGCGCTCGCGGCCTGGAACAAGGACCGACCAAATGAACATGAGCGCGCTGATGAAGACGAATATCCCGGAACCGAGTCTCACCCAGTAGAACAGGCTGAGCTGGTCCTGGACGTCCATGTAGGACTGACCGAGAACGCGCTGCAGATGCACCTGGATGATGCCGGCGAAGGTGAGCGCAAAGGTCATTACGGACATGGCCCCGCACATGATCCAGAAGCTGCCGATCGAGAGCCACTGATTGTAGGGAGCCCGGCCGCGTATCTGCGGGATCGCGTAAGTCATGGCCGCAAGGTTCAGCATGACGTAGGCGCCGAAGAATGCGAGGTGCCCGTGCGCTGCCGTGACCTGTGTTCCGTGGGTGTAATAGTTTACCGATGACAGCGTGTGGAGGAATCCCCAGACGCCCGCTCCGAAGAACGCCATCACGGAGCAGCCGATAGACCAAAGCAGTGCCGCCTTGTTTTCATGCTTACGTCCGGCCCGCCACGTCATCACGAAGGTGAAGACGACCATCGTGAAAAACGGTGCGACTTCCAGCGTCGAGAAGAGCGAGCCGATCCACTGCCAGTAACCAGGCGCGCCGATCCAGTAATAATGATGGCCGGTCCCGAGGATACCAGAGAAGAGTGCGAGGCCTATGATGACGTACAGCCACTTCTCGACGACTTCACGGTCGACACCGTTGAGCTTGATCATCAGAAAGGCGAGAACCGAGGCCATGATCAGTTCCCAGACGCCCTCCACCCACAGATGAACGACCCACCACCAGTACATCTTGTCCAGCGCAAGGTTTGATGGATTGTAGAAGGAGAAAAGGAAGAAGATCGCCACGCCCCAGAGGCCGAAGAGCAGGATGTTCGTGATCGTCGTCTTGCGGCCCTTGAGCGCCGTCATCGTGACGTTGAAAAGGAACATCAGCGCGACGACGACGATGCCGACCTTGATGGGGAAGGGCTGTTCGAGAAATTCGCGGCCTTCATGGATGTGGAAGAGGTATCCGACGACCGCCACGCCCGCAGCGACGAAAAACAGCCAGAACTGCGCAATCGCCAGCTTGGGACTGTACAATTCCGTCTCGCATTCCTCGGGAAGAAGGAAGTAGGTGGTTCCCATGAAACCCATCAGAAGCCAGACGATCAACGCGTTCGTGTGGATCATTCGGACGATATTGAATGGCAGCGTCACCGAAAGGGTATTCGGCAGCACGTAGATCGTGCCGGCCAGCACGCCGAACAGGAGCTGGGCCATGAAAAGGCCGAGAGCCCCGTAGAAATAGAGCATTGCGACGCTCTGTGTCTTGTATCTCATGATTTTGTCCTCTCGCGTCTCAGCCGGCCTGGTTCGGTGGCCAGTTCTGCGTCTTCGTCTTGCTGACCCATTCGAGGAAGTCGGCGAGATCGTTCACTTCTTGGTCCGTCAAGTTGAACTGGGGCATCTGCCGGCGTCCCTCGATGCCGGATGGCTGAGCTGCCATCCATGCATGCAGTGCCTCGCGGGCACTGGCGGGATCTTTGTCCCCGCCCCAGCGGATCCACACGTTGGAAAGTTCGGGCGCGAAGTAGGCGCCTTCGCCATCGATCGTGTGGCAGTTGATGCAGGAATTTCGCTCCCAGATCCGCTTTCCGCGGGCGACGCCGTCCGTCAGTGTCGCCTCGTTGGTGGCAACGGTGCGAATGTAGTAGTGGCTGTGGGCCGTCAGTCCCACGAAGATTGCGAAGAAGAAGGCGGAACCGCCGTAAAAGACGTTGCGGGCCGCGGTTTTTGTCAGGCGTTCAGCCATCGATCACCCTTTCATGTCATTGGCGGAACCGCCGTGACGTCGAAGTTCGAGCCATCTGCTCGTGACCTCTGCATGATTGAATTCGGGGGAGGGGTCTTTGTTAATTCGCAAGCATGCGGGCGAATGCGGTCGCGTCCTTGGTTATCGACGCTTTACTGCCAGACGGCGAGAACCAGGGGCCTCGCGAGCGCAAGAAGCAGGATAGCCGCCGCCCAGGCAATCAGAGCCGGACCAATGGGAGAGCGGCTCCGTCGAAGGTCCAAAAAGTCGAGCACGACGAGTCTCACCTTCGCTACGATCATCGAGGCGATAAGGGCCGGCAGAAGATATTTGGGCATGGCTCCGGTCAAATACCACGAAGACGCCAAGACGCCGGCAGTCAGAAGCACGAGGAGTGCGAAGGTCTGCGTGAGCGCTGTCTCGTCCCGGTGAAATTTCATATCAGATACACCACGGGGAGCATCACCAGCCAAACGATATCGATGACATGCCAGAGCGTGCTGATGAGATGGGCGTTTTGCCGGTTGGGGAAACACGCGACAATCGCCAGGATCACAGATCCAAAGAAAACATGCGCGAGGTGGAACCCTGTCAGCAGCAGGTAGAGTTGCGTGAAGGTGTCAGTCGCGACGATCGATATCCCCTCCACTTGGTATTCGTATAGTTTGATGACGACGAAGAGCAGACCGCCCGCTGCGGCTCCGAGGAGCCGAAGTCTGCTTCGCGAGGTCGGGGAAGCGGCGGAGGCTGCAAGCCAGCCGCTTGTGAGCAGAACTATGGTGTTCAATACAGGGATGCCCTGATGCAAATGCGCTCTTCCGGCCTCGAAATCGGCAGGATGGAGCCACCCTGCGGCAACGAATGCAGCGAGAAGCGCGCCGAATGCCACAAGCTCGCTCCAGGCGAGTATCCAAACGAGCAGGTCTCCCTCGTCGGTGTCCGCAACGTTCCCGTCCGGCTGTGATGTTGCGGTCATGGTCATGGAAGAGCTGTATGTCCATTCGCTGCTTCCTTCTTTGCCGTAACGCAACGACGAACATGGTCGCGGGACTACTGAGAACCCTGAGTTAGTGGCCTATGACTGCCGGGGCTCCCGAAACCGATCGGTTTATTTGATCGATCGCAATGAAACGTCCGCTGAGCGCTCCTATGGTCGCCACGATTGGAGGCCCAATGACCGACGCACAGATTGGACTATCGATAGCGACCCCGGTGATCGTGGTGTTCGCGCTAGCGCTCTACCGCATGGGCGTTCTGCAACGCACGGGCGTTGTTTCCGCCGTTCTGGCTGCCGTCGCCATCGCGGCCAGCCTGTATATGCAGAGGTAGACATGCGATCTTCAAACAATGCCTTTCACGGCCTCGAAGGCTGCTATGATCAGCTTCTTTCCTGGTGCGATCTTCTGGAGGCTGTGGCCGACTTCCTTCCCTGCCATATCGATGAGCGGTTTTGTGAAACGATCACGAAAGGGTTGCTCTCTTGCCTGGACAGCACCTGCGATATGGAAGAGCAGGAGATAGCTTCGCGCCTTGTTCTGATAATGACAAGCGAAGAACTGGCCGGCGCGATCGAACGTATGAAGATGAGCCGGATGTTCGCACGCAAGTCGGCCCAGGATGTCGTGGACGTGCTCGTCGCATTGAAAGCGGGCAAGTGCCCGCTTTCGTGGGATGCTGTCGGCCATCTCCTGCGCTCATTCTTCTGCCCGATGCGTAGTCACATCAAAGAGGAGCGACAGCTCATCGGACGAATCCGCAAAGCGCTCGAGGCCGCGGCACTAGCGCAACGGACTGACGTCGCCACGGAAGCCGCTTAGTATCCGGGCTTTGAGTGGGCAAACTGGACGATATCTCCCAGCGTACACGGGAACGCGATCGAAGCTCGGTCGCTGCCTCGACCCCGTTCTTCGCCTGAACAAGCGCTTCGTCCCGATCTTTGACCCAGCGCAAATACGGCTTTGTTCCCGCATCTTACACGTCGCCAGCGCTGGAGTCGGCACGTCCGTCTCCACTGATCAATCAAGACCGGAAAGGTGCGGGCATTGAACATTGAAAATGAACATGAGGGGCAGGGTGGCGGTGCGACCCGGCGCGATTTCCTCCATCTCGCGACTGGCGCGGCAGGTGCCGCCGGCGTTGCCGCCGTTGCATGGCCGTTTATCGACCAGATGCGCCCCGACGCGTCCACGCTCGCTCTTGCTTCCATCGAAGTCGACGTCTCGAGCCTGGAACCTGGCATGTCGCTGACGGCGAAATGGCGCGGCAAACCGGTCTTCATCCGCAATCGCACCCCGGAAGAGGTGGCTGTGGCTGCTGCCGTGCCTCTTTCGGAGCTAAAGGATCCTACCGCGCGTAATGCCAACCTGCCGGCGAATGCCACGGCTACAGGCACAGAACGCTCGGCGGGTGAGGGCAAGGAGAATTGGATCGTCATGATCGGCTCCTGCACGCATCTGGGCTGCGTGCCGCTCGGTCAGGCCGGAGAATATGGCGGCTGGTTCTGTCCCTGCCACGGTTCGGTCTATGATACCGCCGGTCGCATCCGCAAGGGACCGGCGCCGCAGAATTTGGCGATCCCGCCGTACGCGTTCGTGTCAAACACGGTCGTAAAGATCGGCTGAGGACGAATCCATGAGCGCGCATTCCAGCTATCAGCCTTCGACCACGCTTGAGAAGTGGGTCGATTCACGACTTCCTCTTCCTCGGATGATGTATGACAGTTTCATCGCCTATCCGGTCCCGCGCAATCTGAACTATGCCTATACGTTCGGCGCCATGCTGGCGGTGATGCTGGTCCTGCAGATCCTGACCGGTGTCGTTCTCGCCATGCATTATGCAGCCGATACGACGATCGCCTTCAACTCGGTCGAAAAGATCGTCCGCGACGTCAATCACGGCTGGCTGCTGCGCTACATGCACGCCAACGGCGCCTCCTTCTTCTTCGTGGCGGTCTATCTGCACATCGCCCGCGGTCTGTATTACGGCTCCTACAAGGCGCCGCGCGAAATCCTCTGGATCCTCGGCGTGATCATCTATCTCCTGATGATGGCGACGGCCTTCATGGGCTATGTTCTGCCCTGGGGTCAGATGTCGTTTTGGGGGGCGACCGTCATCACCGGCTTCTTCTCGGCCTTCCCCTGGGTCGGCGATTGGATCCAGACCTTCCTGCTCGGCGGCTTTGCCGTCGACGACCCGACCCTCAACCGCTTCTTCTCGCTGCATTACCTGCTGCCGTTCATGATCGCCGGCGTCGTCGTCCTGCACATCTGGGCGCTGCATGTCACCGGCCAGACGAACCCGACCGGCGTCGAGGTCAAGTCGAAGACCGATACCGTGGCCTTCACGCCCTATGCGACGCTGAAGGATGCGCTCGGCGTCTCCATCTTCCTGCTGGTGTTTGCCTATTTCGTCTTCTATCTGCCGAACTTCCTCGGCCATGCCGACAACTACATTCCGGCCAACCCACTGAAGACGCCGGCCCACATCGTTCCGGAATGGTACTTCCTGCCGTTCTACGCGATGCTGCGTTCGATCACCTTCAACATCGGCCCGATCGATTCCAAGCTCGGCGGCGTCCTGACGATGTTCGGTGCGATCATCGTGCTGTTCTTCCTGCCCTGGCTCGACACCTCGAAGATCCGTTCGGCGGTTTATCGTCCGTGGTACAAGCTGTTCTTCTGGCTGTTCGTCGCCGATGCCATCCTGCTCGGCTGGCTCGGCTCGCAGCCGGCGGAAGGCGTCTACACCACGGCTGCGCAGTTTGCGACGCTGTTCTACTTCCTGTTCTTCCTCGTCGCCATGCCGGTTCTCGGCCTGGTGGAAACCCCGAGACGCATTCCGAATTCGATTACGGAGGCGGTTCTTGAAAAGCAGAGTGGCAAGACAGCCGCTCCGGTTGAAGCATAACCGGCGACGATAGAGGAAGAGAACATGAAAAAGCTTGTTGCCGGCCTTCTGTCGATCGCCCTCATCGGTGGCTTTGCGACGGTTGSWGCCGTTGCCGCGGAGACCAARCCTGCCGCYGAAGCGGCGACGCCGCATTATCCGCTGAAGGAGCCGAGGGAGCAGCACTGGACCTTCTCCGGYCCCTTCGGCTACTACGACAAGGCGCAGCTYCAGCGYGGCCTGAAGGTCTATACGGAAGTCTGCTCCGCCTGTCATTCGATGAAGCTGGTGCCRTTCCGCACGCTGGAAGARCTCGGCTATTCGGAAGCGCAGGTCAAAACCTTCGCGGCGAATTACGAGGTGCAGGACGGCCCGAACGCCCAGGGTGAGATGTTCACCCGCAAGGCGGTTCCGTCCGACCACTTCCCGCCGCCATTCCCGAATGACGAAGCGGCGGCSGCCTCGAACAATGGTGCGGTGCCGCCGGACATGTCGCTGCTTGCCAAGGCGCGTGAGRTCGAACGCGGTTTCCCGCAGTTCATCTTCGATATCTTCACGCAGTATCAGGAAGGCGGCCCGGATTATATCTACTCGCTGCTGACCGGCTATGAAGAGCCGCCGGCCGGCTTCCAGGTGCCGCAGAACTCGCACTACAATCCGTATTTCGATGCGGCKGCGAGCTTTGCCATGCCGAAGCCACTCTCCGACGGCCAGGTCACCTATGACGACGGCTCGCCGCAGACGGTCGACCAATATGCRCGCGACGTTGCCTCCTTCCTGATGTGGGCCTCGGAGCCGCATCTCGARGACCGCAAGCAACTCGGCTTCATGGTCATCATCTTCCTGCTGATCTTCTCGGCGCTGATCTAYCTCACCAAGCGYTCGGTTTACGCGTGCAAGTGATTGGTGGTGCGGCTCGTTCCTCATCAGGAGCGGGCCGCATCATATTGACATGCTGTTCTCGAAAGTGACCGTTCCTTTGGTGAGGTTGCCAGAGCAAATCACAACAGCGCTAGAACGGTGTCGATATTTGCTAGAAAGTGAAGCGGCTTCGGTGGCGAAGAGGATCGAGAAGCCGTGAACCGTCCAGATGGATGGATCGAGCCAGATAAAGCAGCTTCCCCGCCATCTGTTGGGATGTTTTGACAGAGATCCGACACCAAACGCAAGCGATCCGCCGGCGGGGTGACCATCGGCGGATTCGACGCAGTAACTGCGGTATTGCTGTCGATCGGACTTGAGGTGCAGTCGGGTTTTGGATTCAGAAGCGTCGGCCGTGACCCCCGGCCGACGCTTCCCCCCCAATGTGAGGCTGCCCCGTATGAGCCTCACAGGTTCGTCTAAGTTCCAGTTCCTGTACGGGCTGGCGCAAGGGCCGCCCGCGTGAGTTTCGTTACTGGGTGGCCTTAACGAGATCGGCATCCAGGCGCTTGCGAATCATCGGAGGAACCTGAGCAGTCTTAATTGCGGAGACGTTTGCCGGATTGTCGCCAACCTGGATCAGCGCGACCATGCCCATGCCGGCATGCGGCGTGCACTTCACGACATAATCGCCGGCAACGTCGAACTTCTGCTGGAATTGCTCGCTGGGCTTGGACTTGAACTCAGGCGCGCCGTCAGGAATCAGACCCTTATACGTTTCGACGTTGTGGCTCTTGTCGGTGGGGACGAAGGTGACGGTATCTCCGGGAGCGATCTTGATGAAGCCGGGCTCAAATGCCATCGCACCGTCGGCGCCCTTGTTGAGCAATTGAATCTGGTGATCGGCGGCCATCAACGGAGCTGCCGATACAATGAGGGCAGCCGTTGCAGCGATAAGACCGACTTTGAAACGCATCTGGATATCTCCTATTCTATGGGGCCTCGTTGGCCTCGAGAACGTTTCTAGGAGATGTGGACGGTGCGTTCTTTGACGCTCGTCAATTTGGGAAGTGATTCAAGCTTTTTGGAAATGATTCAAGAGTTTCGCGGTTTCGGGATTGTTCGAGGCTGCCTTGATTGCCGGTGGGCCGCCAGCGCTGCGTCTGGATGACGGAGACGACTTCCAGTGCAACGAGCACATTGTTCCGGGCTGGTCCCGCGGGACCGCCAGGGCGAGACACACCCTCTCGTTTGGATCATTTCCGGTCGATAAGGTCCCGGACCCTGGATGCCAGCTCGCGCGCCGTATAGGGCTTCCGCAGCCACTGCGCCCCGGAGATGATATCCTTTTCGGCAAGCCCCGGTTCTGAATATCCCGAAGTGAAGAGGACGGTGATATCCGGCCTGAGTTCGCGGGCCTCTCGCGCCAACTCGTCACCGGTCATACCGCCGGGCATGACGATATCGGTGAAGAGTAGTTCGATTTCCTCGTTTTCCTTTAGGACATCGAGTGCGCGATGGCCGTTTTCCGCTTCAAGCACCGAATATCCCATGTCTGAAAGCCGCGCGACGGCGACACGGCGGACACGAGGATCATCTTCGACGACGAGGACCAGTTCATTGCCGCCTGGCAGGGCGCTCTCGACCTTCGTTGCTCCGCCGGTGTCGCCAAGCCGGGCGCCGGTCTCCGCTGGAAGGTAGATCCGGATCGTCGTGCCCCGTCCGACCTCGCTGTAGATCTGCAGGTGTCCGCCGGACTGCTTGACGAAGCCGTAGACCATGCTGAGGCCGAGACCGGTTCCCGATCCCACCTCCTTAGTCGTGAAAAAAGGCTCGATGGCGCGCTTCTGCACATCCGCGCTCATGCCGATGCCGGTATCGGTCATGGAAATGAGCACGAAGTTGCCGCTGCGGACTTCGGGATACATCTTCGCATAGTCAGCATCGAGGTGGACGCGTGAGACTTCGGTGGTAAGGCTGCCGCCTCTCGGCATCGCATCACGCGCGTTGAGCGCAATGTTCAGGATCGCATTCTGAAGCTGTGATGGGTCGACGAGGACGTTGAAGTTCGATCCCGACAAAACCGTGGAGAGCTTGATGTTCTCGCCGAGCGTACGGCGTAATAGGTCGGAGAAACCGGTGAGGAGTTGGCTAAGATCGGCTGGCTTGGGGTTGAGAGGCTGGCGTCGGCCGAAGGCTAGCAATTGCCCTGTCAGCTTCGCACCATCCGCGGCTGCCGCCTGTGCCTCCCGCAGGATATCCTTGAGCCGGCCTTCCGGAAGCTTGTCCTCGATCATCTCCAAATTTCCGCTGATGACGGTCAGGAGATTGTTGAAATCGTGGGCGAGGCCGCCGGTCAATTGTCCGACCGCTTCCATCTTCTGGGCCTGACGGAGGTCTTCCTCGATTTTGAAGCGGCTGGTCAGATCGCGCACGAAACCGGTGAAAATCCGCTCGCCGTCGGATGTCGCTTCACCGACATGCAGTTCGATCGGAAATTCCGTGCCATCTGCCCGCTGGCCTGTGACCACGCGGCCGTAACCGATGATTCGCTTCTCGCCCGTATCGAGGTAGTGGTCGATATAGCCATCGTGTGCGGCCCGGTAGGGGTTTGGCATCAGATTGCTGACGTTGCGGCCGCAGATTTCGTCGGCCGACATTCCGAAGAGCTTTTCGGCGGCCTTGCTGAAGGAAATGACGATGCCCTTCTGATCGATGACGACCATGGCATCGGGAACGGTGTCGAGGATCGATCTCAGATGCGCTTCGCGCGTGCGGACATCCTGTTCCGCCTTTCTGAGCGCGCTGACGTCGCTATTGGTCTGGATGACGGCCGGCTCGCCGTCCGGCAGGTTCACCAGCACGCACCGGCTGGCGATGAAGATATCGTGGCCGTCCTTGTGGCGATGAACGATCTCGCCGCGCCAAAACCCCCGCGACCTGAGCTGGGCGCGGATTGAGTCCTGCGGTTCCGAAGGGCGCGTCGCGAGGAGATCGTGGACGTTCTCCCCGACGGCTTCCTCACGGGTCCAGCCATAAAGGTTTTCGCTGCCGATCGACCAATGCGTGATGGTTCCCTCGAGGCGGTAGACGATGATGTCGGCCCCGTCGAGCACATGCACCAGCGCATCCAGTTCCTGTGGCGATGCGGTACGAGGCGAAATGAGGCGATGAGGCATGGCCACGATATTCTTCGAGACGTTAATGGACACTCATCCTATGACAGGTTTCGGCTGAGAAATCATCAGCATTGCCGGATAGTTGCTGAAGACGCGAGAAGCTCAGGATCCTGAGGTCGTGCCGTCCTTCCGAAGCGACGACATTCCTCAATGCCAGCTTGCTGATGGTGCGCGATACGGTCTCGATGGTCATCCCAAGGTAGTCGGCGATGTCCTGCCGGTTCATCGGAATGTGAAGGAGGCCCTTCTGCGTCGTCCCACGCCGGTTTGCCATCGTCATGATAAAGCTGCAGAGGCGTTCCTCGGCATTCTTCTTGGAGAGCAGAACCATCTGGTCGTGCGCGGCCATGGTCTCCCGACACAGCAGGTTGATGTATTCAGGCCGCAGCGATTCGGAGCGGACGACTTCCTCGTGGAAGCTCTTGCGCGAAATCCGGCGAACCTTGCAGTCGGTGACCGCTTCGGCGGTAAAGAGGAAATCGTCCTGCAGGAAGGCGCCGATCACATCGCCGGCGAAATGGAATCCCGTGACGGCCCGGCGCCCTTCGCCGATGATGCGATGCAGGCGGACCACGCCTTGCTGGACGTGGAAGAAATGCTTCACCGCATCGCCCTCCCAACAGAGCGCCTTGCCGGCTTCCACCGTCTCAGTCGGCGCGGTTCGAAAAACTGATGCAAGCGGCTGCTGGCCGATTGTAATCGCTTCGTTCGCGACTTCCGCATGGTCGAATGCCTGGTTTCTCTGCATAAGCATCGTTGCGTCCCTTCGTTTGACTGTGACCGCAATAGATGCCGGCCCCGTCACAAGAGAATGAGCGCCGTGTTCGAAAGCGTGCGAAAGTGTAACGGTTTGTAACAAGCCCGGAAGCTGGGGCCGCGTCCGCCTTTCGTTGATCTAAATCAAGGAGGTGCGGCCCGCTTCATGACAGTCCTTCCCCAGAGTGCGAGGAAGCCGGCCGGCATGCGGTCGCCAGCGCACTGGGGATGACACCATGAACTATACCGTCGAGACGATGGCGGTCGCCATCGCAGCGTTCGCGACTCTGGTGATGGCAGGGCTCGCGCACGACCATCTATTCGCCGTCCATATGGGCATAATCTGTTTCTGCCTGACCATTGGAACAATCCTGCTCATTAGACGGGTCGACTTTTCTCCGGCGGGCCAGGTGCCGAAGGTCGAGGCATCAGGCTACTTCGACGAGGTCGTGCGGTATGGCTTGATCGCCACCGTCTTCTGGGGCGTCGTCGGTTTCCTTGTCGGTCTCGTGATCGCGCTACAACTGGCGTTTCCCGATCTGAACTTCGCGCCGTACCTGAATTTCGGACGGCTCCGGCCGGTTCACACATCGGCCGTGATCTTTGCGTTTGGCGGCAACGGTCTGATCATGACCTCTTTCTATGTCGTCCAACGCACCTGTCGTGCGCGCCTCTTCGGCGGAAGTCTGCCCTGGTTCGTCTTCTGGGGATATCAGCTTTTCATCGTCATGGCGGCCACCGGCTACGTCCTTGGAATCACGCAGGCGCGCGAATATGCCGAGCCGGAATGGTACGAGGACATCTGGCTTACGGTGGTCTGGGTCGCCTATCTGGTCGTGTTCCTGGGAACTATCCTGAAGCGTAAGGAACCGCATATCTACGTCGCGAACTGGTTCTACCTCGGCTTCATCGTCACCATCGCGATGCTCCACGTCGTGAACAACCTCGCGGTTCCGGTCTCTTTCCTCGGAACGAAAAGCTACTCGGTTTTTTCCGGTGTCCAGGATGCGCTGACCCAGTGGTGGTACGGTCATAACGCCGTCGGGTTCTTCCTGACAGCCGGCTTCCTCGGCATGATGTACTACTTCATCCCCAAACAGGCCAATCGGCCGATCTACTCGTACCGGCTCTCGATCATCCACTTCTGGGCTCTGATCTTCATGTACATCTGGGCCGGTCCGCACCATCTGCACTATACGGCGCTGCCCGACTGGGCCCAGACGCTTGGCATGGTCTTCTCGGTAATGCTCTGGATGCCGTCGTGGGGCGGCATGATCAACGGCCTCATGACGCTCTCGGGCGCCTGGGACAAGATCCGGACCGACCCAATCATCCGCATGATGATCGTCGCGCTCGCCTTCTACGGAATGTCGACCTTCGAAGGTCCGATGATGTCGGTGAAGACGGTGAACTCTCTCAGCCACTACACTGAATGGACCATTGGCCACGTGCATTCCGGCGCGCTTGGATGGGTCGGCATGATCACCTTCGGCGCGATCTACTACCTGACGCCGAAGCTGTGGGGCCGGGAGCGTCTTTATAGCCTGCGCATGGTCAACTGGCACTTCTGGCTCGCCACTCTTGGCATCGTCATCTACGCCGCCGTCCTATGGGTCGCCGGCATCCAGCAGGGCCTGATGTGGCGCGAATACAATGCGCAGGGCTTCCTCGTCTACTCTTTCGCGGAAACCGTGGCAGCCATGTTCCCATACTACGTCCTGCGCGCCGTCGGCGGCGGCCTCTACCTGGCCGGGGGCCTGGTCATGGCATGGAACGTCTTCATGACGGTCCGCGGTCACCTGCGGAACGAAGCTGCTCTTCCGACCTCTTACGTGCCTCAGGCACAGCCCGCCGAGTGAGGTGAAAAAAATGGCATCGATACTAGACAAACACCAGTTCCTCGAGAAGAACGCCACGCTGCTTCTGCTGGGCTCGCTCCTCGTGGTCAGCATAGGCGGCATCGTCGAGATCGCTCCGCTGTTCTATCTCCAGAACACGATCGAGAAGGTGGAGGGGATGCGCCCCTACACGCCCTTGGAGCTCGCCGGCCGCAACATCTACATCCGCGAAGGCTGCTATCTCTGCCATAGCCAGATGATCAGACCGTTCCGCGACGAGGTTGAGCGTTACGGGCACTATTCGCTTGCCGCGGAGTCGATGTACKACCACCCGTTCCAATGGGGATCCAAGCGGACGGGACCGGATCTTGCCCGTGTCGGAGGCCGCTATTCAAACGAATGGCACGTCCAACACCTTTCGAACCCTAGAGCGGTCGTGCCTGAGTCGATCATGCCGACTTACGCCTTCCTCAGGAATCAGGAGGTGACCGTCAAAGACGTAGGGATGGATCTGAAAGCCAACGAGGACGTGGGGGTCCCCTACACCGACGATATGATCGCCAATGCCGAGGCGGACATGAAGGCGCAGGCCGACCCGAATGCGGACACGGCCAGCCTCCTCAAGCGCTATCCAAAAGCGAAGACCGGCGACTTCGATGGCGATCCGACCAAGCTCACCGAGATGGATGCTCTTGTCGCCTACCTGCAGATGCTCGGCACGTTGGTCGACTTTTCGACCTACGACGACGCCACCGGTTACCGATGAGGTGAAGCAATGGAAACGTACAACGCAATGCGGCACTTCGCCGACAGTTGGGGTCTTCTGGCCATGACCGCTTTCTTTGTGGGCGCGATCCTCGTGACGCTGCGGCCCGGTGGCAAGAAGGCCGCGGACGCCGCCGCCAACATACCCTTGAAGGATGACTGAGATGTCGGAAAAGCATGTAGACGAACTCAGCGGCGTCGAAACTACCGGACACGAATGGGACGGGATCCGCGAACTGAACAACCCCATGCCGCGATGGTGGGTATGGACGTTCTATGCAACCATCGTCTGGGCAATAGGATATGCGATACTCTATCCGTCCATCCCGATGATTGCGTCGGCCACGAAGGGATACCTAAATTTCTCCAGCCGTGCTGCGCTCCAGCAGGATCTTGACCAGGCCAAGTCGGCTCAGATGAAGTTCCATGATATGATCGCGGCGAAGACGGTTCAGGAGATCGACACCGACCCAAAGCTCCGCGAATTCGCGGTCGCCGGCGGCGCGTCTGCCTTCAAGGTGAATTGCGCGCCCTGCCATGGTTCGGGCGCGAGCGGTGGGCCGGGCTTTCCCAATCTCAACGATGACGACTGGCTCTGGGGCGGAGATCTCGATTCGATACAGAAGACGATCTCGCACGGCATTCGATTCGACGCCGATCCCGACACGCACCTTTCCGAGATGCCGGCCTTCGGCGAAATGCTCGACAAGACCCAGATTCGCCAGGTCGCGGCCTATGTCTGGGGGTTGACGAATGCGCCTTCGGATCCGGCTCTGGCTTCGGCCGGCAAGCAGGTATTCATGGATAACTGTGCCGCCTGCCACGGAGAGGATGCGAAGGGCAAATTCGAAGTTGGCGCGCCTAATCTTGCCGACGCCATATGGCTCAAGGGCAAAGGGGAAGACGCGATCATTCGCCAGGTCACCGCACCGAAGCACGGGGTGATGCCGGCGTGGTCCGCCCGGCTTGGCGACACGACCGTCAAGGAACTGACCGTGTTCGTCCACTCGCTGGGCGGCGGAAAATAGGGGGCTCACATGATCAATCGCGAACACAACCCGCTTCTTGCACTTTACGGAATACCACGCGCGGTCGTCCATTCAAGGGTGTCCGCCCGGGCAAAATCGATGGCGCCTTCGTGCGATCAGGACGATCCGGAGAAGATTGGAAATCCCGTCGTCAGTTTGACCTCGCTGAAAGATCATAAATCCGAAAGCCGCTAAATTTGAATGCGGGGAGGCGTGGAAGCGCCTTCTCCTGCAATCTTCAGGGTCACGCCTCGGTCACCAGGGCGTGGCCTCATTTTAAGAGGTGGCGCGAGTCCGCCGGATCGATTTTGTTTGATGCCGGCCAAATACGGGGGCACGCCCATGCTGCTATCCAGATGCCGCACGACTCCTTAAGGCTGCGTCTTGGTTCCCCGGACGCAGCCTCTTTTTTGATCGTCTGTTTCTTGACCTGGATCAAGGATGACCGCCTCGGACGCTGGCAGAAGAGATGGAAGAACAGCGGACGATTCTCATGAACCTCTATACAGCGCCAGATCCAAAGGAAGTCGAACGGGTCAACGTGGAGCCCGTCAACGCGCGCAGAAACCGGCGCCCGCTATACGCCGCCCGCAAGAAGGTGTTTCCGAAGCGGGCTGAGGGCCGTTTCCGCCGATTCAAATGGATTGTGATGCTGATAACGCTCGGCATCTACTATCTAGCGCCCTGGATTCGGTGGGATCGCGGACCCTATGCGCCCGATCAGGCCATTCTGGTCGATCTCGCATCGAAGCGCTTCTTCTTCTTTTTCATCGAGATATGGCCGCAGGAGTTCTACTACGTCGCCGGCCTGCTGGTGATGGCCGGCTTCGGCCTTTTTCTCGTCACCTCCGCGGTCGGGCGCGCCTGGTGCGGCTATGCCTGTCCGCAGACCGTCTGGGTCGATCTGTTCCTGGTCGTGGAGCGTGCGATCGAAGGGGATCGAAACGCCAGGATGAAGCTCGACGCCGGCCCCTGGAGCTTCGACAAGATCAGGAAGAGAGTGCTCAAGCATTCCATCTGGCTCGTTATCGGCGTTGCGACCGGCGGTGCATGGATATTCTATTTCGCCGACGCACCGACGCTTCTGCATAGCCTCCTGGCCGGCGAAGCTCCCGCAGTCGCTTATGCCACCGTCGCTATCCTGGCCTCGACGACCTATGTTCTCGGTGGTCTGATGCGCGAACAGGTCTGCACGTATATGTGCCCGTGGCCGCGCATCCAGGGAGCGATGCTCGACGAGAACTCGCTCGTCGTCACCTACAACGACTGGCGCGGCGAACAGCGCTCGCGCCATGCCAAAAAGGCGCAGGCGATGGGCGAAGTCGTCGGTGACTGCGTCGACTGCAATGCCTGCGTCGCCGTCTGTCCGATGGGAATCGACATCAGGGATGGCCAGCAGATGGAGTGCATCACCTGCGCCCTCTGCATTGACGCCTGCGACGGCGTGATGGACAAGCTCGGAAAGCCCCGCGGCCTGATCGCATATGCAACGCTGAGCGAATATTCCGCCAACATGGCCCTTGCAACGGATGGCGGAAGGACCGCTGTCCAGCCGGCAAGGGTGAGAAATGCGGACGGCACGTTTGTCGATGCCGTTCGCCACTTCAACTGGCGGATCATTTTCCGTCCGAGAGTGGTCTTCTACGCGGTCGTCTGGTCTGCAATCGGCCTCGCCATGTTGGCCCATCTGTCGATGCGCGAGCGCCTGGAGCTCAACGTCCTCCACGATCGCAATCCGCAATACGTCCTTGAAAGCGATGGGTCGATCCGGAACGGTTACACGCTGCGCATTCTCAACATGGTCCCGAAGCCCAGAAAGATCGAGTTGAGGCTGATCGGGATGGAGGACGCGACCATGCGCATCCCTGAGTTCGGCGTAAAGGATACCCGCAGTTTCATTGTCGACGCCTCACCGGACGTGGCCAACACGCTCAAAGTCTTCGTCACCCGCAAACAGACCGGCGTCGCCGTCAACGAATTCCTGTTCTCGGTCGAAGATGCCGACCATTCAGACAGAGCAACTTACCGCGCGGCATTCAACGCACCAGGAGAGGTCAAATGAGCATTCGCGCCCAAGGGTTTACCGGCAGACACATGCTGCTGACGACCGTCGCCTTCTTCGGCGTCATCATTACCGTCAATGTTACGATGGCATGGCTGGCGTCGTCGACCTGGAGCGGCCTGGTGGTGAACGACACCTATCTCGCCAGCCAGGAATTCAACAAGAACGCTGCCGCGATGAAGGCGATGACCGCATCCGGCATCGCGGGCAGCCTTTCGATCAAGGGTCGGGAGATCCATTACGACATCCGCAATAATAATGGATCGCCGGCGGCAGTCGACGACGTGACCGCCAACTTCAAGAGGCCCGTCGGAGACCACGAGGACTTCGCCGTCGCTCTCAAAAAACTCTCCGAGGGCCACTTTCTAGCGGATCACGACGTTGCCACCGGCGACTGGATCGTCGAGATCGTCGCGAAACGAGGAGAGACCCTCGTCATGCATCAGGCCGTGCGCATCGACACCGCTGAGACAGATCAATGACCTGCTGTACGATGAGTGCTGAAGCCGCGATGGCCATGAGTCGAAGCAATTTGAGCGCCGAGGAGATCACCCTTGCCAGCCAGCCATTGGGCGGAGGTTTGAGGCAGCTCGACCTCAGCGCGCCGGATGTGCACTGTGGTGCCTGCATCTCGACGATCGAGAAAACCTTGACGGCGCTTCCTTATGTGCAAAAGGCCAGGGTCAACCTCACCTCCAAGAGGGTGACCTGCGTCTACGCCGAGCAGACGGCGGAGGGCACGACGGATCCTTCGGAAATCGTGGCCGCCGTCGAAGCCGCCGGTTATCGCGCCCATCTCTTCACGCCCTTTGCCCCGGAAAATGACAGCATGAAGAACCAGCTCCTGCTCGCCGTGGGGGTTTCCGGGTTCGCGGCCACGAATATCATGCTTCTGTCGGTATCGGTCTGGTCGGGCGCGGACGCGGCGACACGCGATCTGTTCCATTGGATCTCGGCAATGATCGCCGCTCCGGCGCTGATCTATGCCGGCCGTTTCTTTTTCCGATCGGCGTGGAACGCGCTAAGCCGCGGCCGCACCAACATGGACGTTCCAATCTCCCTTGCCGTGATGCTCTCCTATGCAGTCTCGGTTTGGGAGACCATCCACCATGGCGAACATGCCTGGTTCGATGCATCGGTCTCATTGCTGTTCTTTCTGTTGATCGGAAGGACACTGGATCACGTGATGCGCGAAAAGGCTCGCGCCGCGATCAATGGGCTGGCCAGGCTGGCGCCTCGCGGTGCGGTTCGAATCCTTCCAGACGGGTCGAGAACCTATGTCGCCGTCGATGAAATMGCGGTCGGTGACGAAATTGCGGTCTTTGCGGGCGAGCGCGTTCCGGTGGACGGCGTCGTCGTCGAGGGCGAAGGCGACCTCGATCTTTCCATCGTCACCGGCGAAAGCCGTCCTGTCGCGGTTTTCGCGGGCGCAGACGTCAGATCGGGCGCCATGAACCTGACGGGCTCGCTGGTGATACGGGCGACGAAGCTGGCGAAAGAATCCCTTTTGGCCGAAATCATCGTGCTGATGGAGGCTGCCGAGGGCGGTCGCGCCCGTTACCGGCGCATAGCCGATCGAGCCGCCGCGCTTTATTCGCCAGCAGTACATCTTCTCGCCTTGGTGTCCTTCCTCGCCTGGGGCTTTGCCGGAGGTGATTGGAAGCATGCGATGCTCGTCGCCGTCGCGGTGCTGATCATCACCTGCCCCTGCGCCTTGGGACTTGCCGTCCCGGTCGTTCAGGTCGTGGCAGCCGGCGAGCTTTTTCGCAAGGGCGTGATGGTCAAAGATGGCTCTGCGCTCGAAAGGCTGGCCGAAGTCGACACCGTGGCGTTCGATAAGACCGGCACGCTGACGATGGGGACGCCCCACCTTGTGGCGCGTGAGGCGGCCAGCGAGACATATGTTTTATCGGCCGCCGGGCTTGCAGCTCATTCGCGGCACCCTCTCTCCCGGGCTCTGGCGCGAAGCTCGAACCAGGTTCCGATGGAATTCGACCGAGTAGCGGAAGTTCCCGGCGGCGGCCTGGAGGGTCGGCGTGGCGACGACGTCTACAGACTTGGCAGTGCCTTCTTCGCAGCCGGTGGCGCGCCTGCGGCGCCGGCAACCGAGGGTCCGTTCTCCGAAGTCGTGTTTTCACGAAACAACGTGGTTCTCGCGCGGTTTTTCTTCGAGGATGCCCTGAGACCAGGCGCGCCCGAGGCGGTTGCCGGGCTCGAGACTGCAGGCTTCGCAACAGTCATCCTTTCCGGCGACCGGCAGAACGTGGTGGATCATGCTGCGCGAGCGCTCCATATCGATCGGGCGATCGGCGGACTGACGCCTGCGCAGAAGGTTGAGGAGTGCAAGGCGCTCGGCGACGGCGGCTGCCGCGTTCTGATGGTCGGTGACGGCATCAATGATGCGCCGGCACTGGCCGCCGCCCATGTTTCGATGGCGCCCGCCACCGCCTCGGACATCGGTCGCCAGGCGGCTGATCTGGTCTTCTTCAACGATCGGCTGGATGTGGTCCCCGAAGCTATCCAAGTCGCAAGGCKAGCAGCGATGCTCATCCGCCAGAACTTTGCTTTGGCCATTGCTTATAACGTGCTTGCGGTTCCGATCGCAATCGCAGGCTTCGCCACGCCGCTGATTGCTGCCGTCGCAATGTCCTCATCGTCCCTGATTGTCGTGACCAACGCCTTGCGGCTTAGCGCGCTGGCAAAACCCCGCTGGTCGCGAATGCCAGGAGAGGCCGGTGGAAGCCAGGAGGCCAAGCTCGCATGAACATGCTGATCTACCTGATCCCGATCGCGTTGTTCATGGGTGGCATGGGGCTGGCCGCGTTTCTCTGGTCGCTCAAAAACGGTCAGTACGACGATCTGCAGGGCGCCGCATGGAGGATACTCGCGGATGACGAAACCGACCCACCGAAACCATAGCCGTCGTTTGGGGGCAGTTTGATGCTTGCAAAAATACAGTTGCTTCAACGATCCCCGCTCTGCGAGGGATTGAACGAGCATACCGTAACGAACCTTCTTTCGCTGGTGGAGTTCCGGAGGTTTGGTCCGAACGAATGCATCGTCTCGGAAGGCGAGGACGCTCTCCATGTCTTCTTCGTCGTGACCGGCATCGTGCGGCTCACGAGGGGAAGAGCGAGTGGCCGCGAGACCGACGTCGGCATCTGCGAACCTGGAGACGTCTTCTCCGAATATCTTGTCCCGGGAGGTCGCTCCCATGCGCTCACCGCATGGGCGGCAGACTCTGCCGAGGTTGCCGCGATTGATCTCCTCCAGCTTCGCATTCTTGCCGCGGAACATCCGGGCGTGCTGTTGAACCTGATGCGGATCGCCTCGCGGCATCTCGTGGAGGCCTTCGAGTGCATCGCGGGCGATCGGTCTCAGACGGCAGCCCAGCGGGTGGCAAACTACTTTCTGCGCCATTGTCCGAGGTCTGCGACGCAGGCGTCGTTCCGCTTGCCATATCGAAAACGAATTCTTGCCGGAAAACTTKGATTGGCGCCGGAGGCTCTCTCTCGCGCATTCTCGGCACTTTCKGACGTCGGCGTCGTCGTGGCGGGAAAAACCGTGCGGATCGACAACGTCGAAATGCTGCGCACAATCTGCTGAGCTCTTCCAAATTTGGAATCTTTTGCTGCTCGATATATCGGGCGAGTAGGGTGGGTTCGTCAGCGAATATTTGATCCCGATCAATGTCGGGCCGCTGAGCGAAGGTAAGGTGCGGACGAAGAAAGGCGTCTCCACCTATGATGATTTGGATATTATTCGCGGTCGTTACGACGGCAACAACGGCGGCATTGCTACATCCGCTGTCTTCGGGCCGGATACCATCCGCGGCGGTTTCCGTCGACGCGACCGCCGTATATCGCGATCAATTGCTGGAGCTCGACAGGGAGTTCGGGCTCGGCCGGATTTCGGCGAACGAGTATGAAATCACGAAGGCGGAGACGGCCAGGCGTCTTTTGAAGGCGGCCGAGCGCGATCGAACCGAAGTGTCGACGACAGCGAGGTCCTACAGGTGGTGGAAGCTGATCGTCGTGGTCTTCCTGCAGCTTCTCAGCGTCGGTATCTACACCGTTCTAGGCTCGCCGGAGCTTCCTTCCAAACCACTGGAGGAACGGCTGAGAAATCCCGGCGAGGACACCACGATCCTGGTCCGGAAGATCGAAGATCATCTGCGGCTCTTTCCTGAAGACGGGAAAGGCTGGGACGTCGTCGCTCCGGTCTATTTGAAGATGGGTCGCGTCGCCGAGGCCGAAACTGCGTATCGAAACGTCATTCGAATCCTTGGTCCGAGCGTTGCGAGGCTTGACGGATTGTCGGAGACGACAATGGCTCTCGCCGATGGAAAGGTGGCTGCCGAAACCCGCACGATCCTCGCGCAGATCCTGCAACTTGAGCCGAACAACCCCCGTGCGCTCTTCTACCTGGCGCTTGCCTTGGAGCAGGATGGCAAGGCGGCGGAAGCAAAGACGGCCTTCGAGGCGCTGGCGCAGCAATCGCCGCCCGAGGCGCCGTGGATGATGGCGGTCAATGACCATATCGCCAAGAACGGCGGCGCGGCCGATGGGACGGCGGCAGGCTCGGCCAATGCCAAAACACCCGGCAATCCGACGGCCGATCAGGTGGCCGCTGTTAATGCCATGAACGCGGGCGATCGTCAGCAGATGATCCGCGGCATGGTCGACAGCCTCGACGCTAAGCTGAAGGAAGACYCGAAGAATTTCGAAG
>NZ_JARWLB010000030.1:0-54827 GCF_047445835.1 Rhizobium sp. BR 317
GCATAGCGCAGTTGGATGGCGGCCTCGTCAATCACACCGCGATTCTATAGGCTTCAAACCAAAAGGGAATCCCGGCGCCGCAAAAAATCCAAAGCTGCGATTCCTTTATTTATCAACAGTTCCTTAGCTTGTTGTTTCAGTTGAAATCCCGAATCGGGAGCTGCATCAAGCGCCGCTTTGCTTTCCGATTGCAAAGCGCTCAACGACTTGGCTCCCCGCACCTGCTTCCAATTTTGAGGCTACTGCCGTCCTTCGGTCGCTCGGTGCAAAAGGACACCCAACAGGTCGCATTTTCCTGAAGTCCTCCTTACGCCCTGCACAAAATCTGCAAGCGAGCCCGGCAATGTGTTGCCATGATCAAAAACAACACCCCGCCGCACGCCACATCCTCAAACCTTCCAGATCGCATCCGCAATGATGGATGGTGGCTGACAGACGATTGCCGGGCTAGCTGGATCAATCCTCGCCCAGTCCCAGCGGCCACGCTCGTCGGAACCGAAGCGAAATGTCAGAAAGAGAATCTCAGTGCAGATGACAGATAAATTGGACTACCGGAATGTCCGTCCACGCAGCACCAACCGGCTCGCCATTGTCGTCGCGGTCGTGGTGCTTTCGGATTTCCTGATCTTCGGCCAAACGCCTGGTCTCAACTTTTTCCTTTTTGCGATCTTGGTTACCGCCGCCATTCTCGTATCAGCAGCAAAGCAGCGGCATTTCTCGACGGCGGCCTGGTGCCTGGGCATTTCCGCATTCGCCTCAGCACCGCTGCTCGAGGCTCCTTCTCTCATGGGGATAGCCGTCTCACTTGGCGCGATCCTGTGTGTCGCGCTTGTGAACGCGAAGCTCGTACCCCGGCGGCTAACCCGTCTTCCCCTAGTGCTTTGCCGCTTTGTCCTCGTTGTCCCGATACGGCTTGTGCAGGATTACCGAAAGTATCTCAACTCGCACACTGAACGCTCGATCCTTACCGCGACCCGGCAATATCTAGGCACCTGGATGGTGCCGCTCATTCTCGCATCCATCTTCCTGTTCCTCTTCGCAACAGCCAATCCGCTGATAGAGCACGTGCTTCACGACATCGATTTCGCGTTCCTGCTGCCATTTATGGATTTCTGGCGCATCGGCTTCTGGGTGAGCGTAGCGGCGTTTGTGTGGGCCATGCTGCGACCGCGACTGACGCGCCGGACGCTAAGGGCCACGGCCGATCGCAAGGCTCCGGACCATGCAGAGAACAAGTTTCTCAACCAGGGCTCCTTGCTGCGCTCCCTTATCCTATTCAATGCGTTGTTTGCCGTGGAGAGCCTGCTCGACCTCATCTATCTCTGGGGTGGCGCAGCGCTGCCCGATGGCATGAGCCATGCGGATTATGCTCATCGCGGCGCCTATCCCCTGATCGCCACCGCGCTGCTTGCCGCCGGTTTCGTTCTTCTCGCCATGCGCCGGGATGGCCCGGGAAATAAGAGTCCTTTAATTCGCGGCCTCATTCATGTCTGGATCGGTCAGAATATCCTTCTCTGCCTGTCGTCGATCCTGCGGCTCGAACTGTACGTCGAGGCGTACTCGTTGACGGAATTGCGGGTTGCCGCCGGGATATGGATGGGCCTCGTCGCCGTTGGCCTTGTCTTGATCTGGTTGCGCATCCTGTTGAACCGGTCCAATGAATGGCTGAACGCCATGAATATCGCGATCTTGGCAGGCGTCCTCTATCTCAGTGCCTTCATCGATTTTCCGGCCTTCATTGCGCCATTTAATGTTGCGCACTGCCAGGAGCTAACGCACGAAGGCGTGCCGCTGGACGTCGACTACCTGTCTTCATTGGGGCCATCGGCTATCCCAGCGCTCGACAACTACCTTTCCTCGCTGCCCCACGATGCCGTAGACAAAATGCGTGCTGCGCAGTCGATCAGACAATCGCTTGCCCATGACTTTGAACGCCGCTCCCATGATTGGCGAAGCTGGACATTCCGCGCGGCGCGGATTGAAGCCTATCTTTACTCATCTGCCACCAATGCAAGATAAACGGAGAAGGATAGGACCGACAAAGAGTATTTTAGGGGCCGGACATGGCGCAGCGCATCCTCGTCGTCGACGACGAACCCCATATCCGCGACGTCATCTGTTTCGCCCTGGAGCGCGCCGGCATGATGCCGACGATCGCCCGGAACGGCAGCGAGGCGATGATGGCCTTCCATCGCGGCGGCATCGACCTCATCGTTCTCGACATCGGCATGCCTGGCATGGACGGTTTGGAGGTTTGCCGCCAGATACGCAGAACGTCGGGGCTTCCGATCCTGTTTCTGTCGGCAAGAGACGAGGAGATCGACCGGGTGCTGGGCCTTGAGATCGGCGGCGATGACTATGTCACCAAGCCATTCAGTCCCCGCGAACTGGTCGCGCGCGTCAAAGTTATCCTAAAGCGCAGCGGCGATGGCGACAAACCGGACATAGGTGAGCTCGTATTGGTCGCAGGAGACCTCAGACTTGATCGGGCTGCCAGGGCAGTGACCTTCGGTGACACCATGATCGCGGCAACCGCGCTTGAATTCTCCATTCTCGACACGCTGCTTTCGCGCCCCAACATGGTGTTCAGCCGTGAACAGTTGATGGAGGCGGCATATGGCGCCAGCACCTATGTGGCCGATCGCACGATCGATAGCCATATCCGCAACATCCGGGCAAAGTTTGCAGCCGTTGGGGCGTCCGGCATAATCACGACCGTTCATGGCATCGGTTTCAAGCTGAACGGTGATCTCCCGAGGAAAGCCTGATGCGGACGCCCAAGGTCAAGACGAAATGGCGCCCGCCGCTTGCACTTATCGTCTATGCGGTGCTGCTCGCCGTCATGGCGCTGCCAACCCTGATCATTGTCTGGTTTCGCGCCATGGAAAGCACCTCGGCCCGATTGGCGCCCTCAGAAATCGGCGCGCTTGTCGTGGTCTTGGGATTGACCCTGGCGGTCGCCTACGTCTTGACACGCGCCGTCACCGCGCCGATCAACGCCCTCATCGTTCGCACGGACGAAATCGCCCGTGGAGGCAAAACTGCCATCCGACCGCTCAAGAGCTATGGCACACAAGAGATCGCTACCCTGTCGCAGAGCTTCCTGGACCTCGCCGGCAAGCTGGTCGATCGCACCGAGTATGTCCGCTCCTTTGCCGCGCATGTGTCCCACGAACTCAAGTCTCCTTTGACGGCGATCAGGGGTGCCGCAGAGTTGCTTCGTGACGACGATGCCGGCCAACCAATGTCGCAGGCTCAGCGCTTGCGTTTCCTTGGCAATATCATCGCCGATGCCGAGCGACTTGATACGCTTTTGCTAAGGTTGCGAGAGCTTGCGCATGCGGAGCTTCCGATAGCCAAAGGTCAGATGAGCGTTGAAGGCATCGTATCCATTCTACGTCAGCGTTTTCCGGCACTGGATGTTGCCATCGACGGAAACACGCAACTTACTTTCGCTTTGCCAACCGAGGCCGCTGGCATCGTCTTTGCCAATCTCGCGGAGAACGCACTTCAGCATGGCGCGGTGCGACTAACTCTGGCTGCGACCGCCAGCGACCAGAAGGTCACCCTGCTCGTGAGAGACGACGGCAGCGGCATCTCTGACGCCAATCGCGGACAGATTTTCCAACCGTTCTTCTCCACCCGGCGCGAACACGGCGGAACGGGCATGGGGCTCGACATCGTCCGCACGATGCTTGGGGCATATGGCGGCACAATAAAGTTGAACGACAGCATCGGCGGCACGGAATTTGAGGTCGCCATCCCAATTGCTCACAGCATGAAATAATTGGAACTGATGGCCGCGTCTGGGTTCATGTCCGTGCCACCACAGAGGGCATTCGACTTGATCGGACCGGCATCGCCGATTACTCAAACCTCGTAGAATGGGTCAGGAAGCTAAGCCGATCCTGGCAGAATTGAAGCTTGATTTGCATGAGGAGCACCATGTCAACCGATAAGACCGACGCCGCCTTCAGCACCTGGTACATCGATCCGGACGCGGAAGATAAGATGGCAGACGGGCATGCGCCAATCTGGCGGCACCTGATCGACTTGATCGTCGAGAAGGACCTGAGCGCCAAAAGCGTGCTTGATTTCGGGTGCAATCAAGGCGGTCTCCTTCGGCATCTTTACGCCATGCGGCCGTTTCAGAAGGCGCTCGGCATCGACATCGCCGAAGCCTCGATCGCACGGGCCGAATCCTTGAAAGGAAATCTTCCGGTACAGCACCAGGTCGGCAGCTCGCTTCTCGGATGGGACGGAGAGTTCGATCTGGCGATCAGCCATGAAGTGATCTACCTCATTCCAGATATCGCGGCCCACGCTACGGACATCTTCCGCTCGCTGAAGACGGGCGGCGTCTACTACGCGGTCACCGGTTGCCACACGAACAATCCACTCTGGCCGAAGTGGCGGACCTTGGTCGCCGAACGCACCAACACCGTCGTCCAGGATCGTTCCATCACGGATTATGCGAAGGTGTTTCAGACCACCGGCTTCACGGTCTCCGCACGCAAGCTCGAGTTCGACGGCTTCCTTCCCTATTCCGAAAGCACCTGGACGCCAGACTTTGCCGACGCCCTCGACTACTATACCCAGATGAAGATCGTCTTTCGCTTGGTCAAGCCGTAACAGAGCTGCGTTTCACCAGCTCGACGCTTACACTTTCCCTTGCTTCCAATCAGCGCTCAAGTCGCTGGCATTCAACAAAAGCTTAGTCGATCCGTGCCGGCCCCGCGCGCCCAACGCCGAGGTCCGTGGGAATGTCCCAGAGGCTATCGCCGGCACGGGTAGCGGAGGGCGCTCGCGCATCTGGATTTCAGACGGTTTCTATACGGAATATGCGATGGCGCAGGCGCGCAAACTCATCATCTTCCACGAGGCCTTCGCAGAGATCGAAGGGCGGGCGTCAAAAATGGAAGACGAGGATTGTGCCGTTTTTTCATAGCTTTGGCTCGGCCTGTCTTTTTGTCGACTGCCATTGAGGTCTTCCTCCTGTGTGGAATGGCCTAGTTGGCTAGGCATTTATTGCGCGAATCCCCGTCTGACGACGGGGTCAATCTGAAGCGATCTCGACCGAGGCAAGAAGAGTCGAGCGGGCGGTCTTCAGATGCAGGCCGCAGGCCTGGCGTGCCTGTTCCAAGTCTCCACTCTTTAGCGCCGCGATATAGGCGAGATGCTCGTTCATCGCGACGTGGTTGCGCTGCCGCTCGTCCTTCTTGTTCCATTGATAGTGGTAGTGAAAGATCACTGACATCACGCCCTGGATATTTATAAAAAACCGATTGGGGGCCGTACCGTTGACCAGCCGGTGGAAGCGGTGGTCGAGATCGGAAAAATCGCGGTAGCGCCGGTCGATGTCGGCCAGCATTTCCCGGTGCTCCTGTTCGAGCAGCGCCAGCATACGCCAGGCGACATGATCGCGCGGCAGCGCTACGAAACGCTCTACTGCCCGGAATTCCATGAATTCACGCATGTCGAAAAGCTCGGCCACGAAATCCACGGTGAGACCGAGCGCCTTCCAGCGTCCGTTGCTCTGCCGCTCCAGCAGGCCAAAATGGCTGAACGTGTTAAGGCATTCGCGGATTGCGGTGGTGGAAACGCCGAATTGGCGGGCGAGATCAAGCGCGTTGACGCTCTGGCCGGGGCGGCAGTCGGGCCCTACCATCCACGTCATGAACTTGCGCTCCACAATTTCCGCCAATGGCCCAAGGTCGGTTTCCGACAGATAATCCTCTGCACGCGGCCGGCGCAGGAGCACTTTTGAACGGCCATTGAGCGCAACGATACCGCTGTTCGCAAACTCTGCGAGCACGGCGCGTAGCGTCGTGCGGCTGACACCGAGTTCGGACGCAAGTGTCGGCTCCGACGCAAGTGCCGAGCCCGGCGAAGCCCGTGCCAGAACGTCGAGACATTGATTGAATGTCCGTTTGTAAAGCGTGTTCGTTTTCATGCCGCCCCTTCGGCTGCGTTGTTTTTTTCTGTGATTTTTTTATAAAAAAAACAGATTGCCCGCCAGAATAATGTCTTTTATACAAAAAAAACAGACCTGCTGTATGGAAGGAGGAGTTCATGCAAGCAGATATTGGATGCGTGAGGCATCCTTATACCCTTTCCTATCCCTGTCCTGCGTCCCACACTGGCGGCCTTCCGGTATCATGCCGATGACCGGGCTCATTCTCCAATTTGGTACGAGCCGTTTCCTCCAGGCTCATGCGGATCTGTTCCTGCATGAGGCGCGGGAAGCGGGTCAGGACGTACCGCCTGTCGTCATCGTCCAGACCTCAGGATCGGCAGAACGAGCTGGTCGCCTTGCGGCCTTTTCCGATCCGGCGGGCTTTCCTGTCGTCATCCGCGGCCTTGAGAACGGCACGGCCGTCGAACGCCGCGTAGCGGTGAAGAGTGTGTCGCGCGGCCTTTCGACCGCCCGCGACTGGGCGGAGGTCGTCGACCTTTTTGCAGACAAGGCCGATTTCGTCCTCTCCAACACGGGTGATGCCGGCTATGCGGTCACCCCTGGCGAGGCCTCATCGGGCCTCGGGGCTGACACGCCACTTGCCTCCTTTCCCGGCAAGCTCGCCCAGCTTCTTTACGCCCGTTGGCAGCGCGGCGGACGACCGCTGACGGTGCTGCCCTGCGAACTCATCAACCGCAACGGGCCGGTGTTGAAGGCCGTTGTGCGAGAGCTGGCAGCAACGGCCAATGCCCCTGCGGATTTCATGCGCTTCCTCGAGCAAGATGTGCTCTTCGCCAACACGCTGGTCGACCGTATCGTCTCTGAGCCGATCGAGCCTGCGGGCGCCGTGGCGGAACCTTATGCTCTCTGGGCGATCGAATGTGCGCCGAGCCTGCGCCTCCCTTGTGAGCATCCGTCCATCGTGCTGACAGATGATCTGGAACCCTACGAGCGGCTAAAGCTGCACATCCTCAATCTCGGCCACAGCGTGCTTGCCGATATCTGGCAGTACGAGGGACGTCCGGCGGACGAGACCGTGCGCGCCATCCTCGCCGACCCCAGCATCGCCCCGCGCCTCGAGGCGATCTACCGCGACGAAGTCCTGCCCGGTTTCACCGCACGCGGCATGGAGGACGCGGCACGCGCCTATGTTGCCACCACAATGGACCGTTTCCGCAATCCCTATCTTGATCACCGCATTGCCGACATCGCCGGCAATCATGCACTGAAGGTCGAGCGGCGTATCGCTGCCTTCCTTGATTGGACCAACGCACAGGCGCCCGTCCTTTCCTCCATCGTTTCCCGGCAGAGGGCAGCGATATGAGCTACACCTTCGACTTTTCGGCCCTCTTGCCTTACTGGCCGGCCTTCTTGCAGGGTGTCTGGCTTACGCTGAAGCTCTCCGCGCTTGCGACGATCTTCGGTTTCGTCGTCGGTACGCTCTGCGCCATCGCGCGGGCAGACGGCCCTTCCTGGCTGAAAATTCTGGTGGCGATCTATGTCGAGACGATCCGCAACACACCCCTGCTGGTGCAGATCTTCCTCGTTTATTTCGGCTTCGCCTCGATGGGTCTTAAGGTAACGGCGAACACGGCAGCCGTCGCGGCCCTTGTGGTCAATGTCGGCGCCTATACCTGCGAGATCGTGCGCGCGGGCCTCGAATCCATCCATAAATCGCAGTTGGAAGCCGCCGAATGTCTCGGCCTGACGCGCGCTCAGACCTATTGGCACGTCGTCATTCGCCCGGCAATAGAGCGGGTCTATCCAGCACTAACCAGCCAGTACGTGCTCCTGATGCTCGCCTCATCGATTACGTCGCAGATTTCCGCCGAGGAACTGACAGCGGTGGCAAACCGCATCCAGTCGGATACGTTCCGCTCCTTCGAGACCTATATCGTCACTGGGGTTCTCTACATCGCCCTCTCCTTCGTGGTGCGAATGGCGTTCGTCCTGTTCGGCCTCGTCATCTTCCCCCGCCGGCGCACGCTCGGCACGGCCATCTGACGAGGAGCAGGACATGTCACTCACACCCGTCCATATCCAATTCATCGCCGTCGGTGCGCTCTGGACTATCGGCCTCTCGGTCGTCGCCTTTATCGGGGGTTCCATCCTTGGTTTCGCGCTGGCGCTCGCCCGGATCTCGCCAAGTCCGCTCGTACGGCGGCTTGCCAGCGGCTATATCCAGATCGTGCAGGGTACGCCGCTGCTCGTCACGCTCTTCCTGTTTTATTTCGGCCTTGCCGTCATCGGCTTCGATAGCCTGCCCGCTATCGTCGCGGCCGGTCTCGGCCTCGTCGTCTATTCCTCCGCCTTCCTCGCGGAAATCTGGCGCGGCTGCCTGCAATCCGTGCCGAAGACCCAGTGGGAGGCGGCCGAATGCCTGGCGCTCACTCGCTGGCAGCGCATGACGCGAGTAATCCTACCGCAGGCCATGCGCATCGCCACGGCGCCGACGGTCGGCTTCCTGGTGCAGATCGTCAAGAATACCTCGCTCGCCTCGGTCGTCGGCTTCGTCGAGCTCGCGCAAGCCGGCAAGCTCGTCAACAACACGATCTTCGAGCCCTTCATGGTGTTCATTATCGTCGCCGCCTTCTACTTCGTTATCTGCTACCCCCTCTCGGCCTGGAGCCGCCGCCTGGAAAGGAAACTCAATGTCGGCCGTCGTTAGCGTCAGCAACGTGCACAAGAGCTTCGGGGCCTTGCCGGTCCTGAAGGGGGTAAGCTTCGAAGTCGGCGCCGGCGAGGTGGTCGCTGTGATCGGCGCGTCGGGCTCCGGCAAGTCAACGGCGCTGCGCTGCATCAACGCGCTCGAAACCATCGACAGCGGCGAGATTGTCGTATGCGACCATAAGATTCACGACGCGGCACTCGACCGGCGAGCGCTGCGGCGAGACGTCGGCATCGTCTTCCAGAGCTATAATCTCTTCCCACACCTGACGGTGGCGCAGAACATCATGCTCGCGCCGACCTGCGTGAAAAATATGGGCAAGGCCGCAGCCCGAACTCTCGCCGAGCAGGTGCTGGCGAAGGTCGGCCTCGCGGAGAAGGCGGACAATTACCCCGAGCAGCTTTCCGGCGGCCAGCAGCAGCGCGTTGCGATTGCCCGCTCGCTCGCCATGCAGCCGAAGCTGATGCTGTTCGACGAGGTAACCTCGGCGCTTGACCCGCAACTCACCGGCGAAGTGCTGCGTGTCATGGAGGATCTCGCCCGCGGCGGCATGAGCATGATCCTCGTCACCCACGAAATGGCCTTCGCCCGCAAGGTGGCGAGCAAGGTGATCTTCATGCATCAGGGCAAGGTCTGGGAGACCGGCCCGGGGTCGATGCTCGGCAGTCCGCAAACGAAGGAACTCACCGAGTTCCTCAGCAACGACCTCTAGTCCATCGAAACATCTCAAGGAGGAGATCGAGAAATGAAACGCAGAACCCTGATGACCGGCGCTTTGGTGCTCGCCCTCTTTGGCGCCGCCCCGGCGGTAGCCGCGGCCGACACGCTGAGCGACATCAAAACACGCGGCACGCTGCGCGCGGCCATCGACCTCGGCTCGCCGCCCTTCGGCATGCAGGACGCCAACATGCAGCCGACCGGCTCAGAAGTGGAAAGCGCCAAGCTGCTCGCCGATCATCTTGGCGTGAAACTTGAAATCGTCGAGGTAACGAGCCCGAACCGTATTCCCTTCTTGCTCACCAATAAGGCCGACGTAGTCATCGCCTCCCTTTCTATCAGCGACGAGCGCAAGAAGGTGATCGACTTCGCCGACCCGCATGGCGTCATTCAGATCATTGCTGCGGCGCCCAAGGCGGTCGAAATCAAGGCGTTGGAGGACCTCAAGGGCAAGGATGTCGCCACGACCCGCGGCACTACCAATGACAAGGAGGCAACGGCACAGGCGACTGGAGCCAACATCGTACGCTACGACGACGATGCAACGCTCGTCACCGCGCTCGTTTCCGACCAGAACAACATCATGATCTCTGCGCCGCAGATCATGAACACCGTTAACAAGCGTCGGACGAACGACCCGCTGGAGGTCAAGTTCGTGCTCAAGGTGAACCCCTATGCAGTCGGCCTGCGCAAGGGCGACGACGCGCTCAAGGCCGCGGTCAACGACTGGGTCAAAACAGATCTCGCCAACGGCAAGCTGAACGCGATCTACAAGAAGTACAACAACGTCGACCTTCCGGCGGAAATGCCGAAGCCATAAGCGAATAAAACGGGCGGCCGGCTCTCGGTCGCCCGATACGTCCCGCTCATGCGGTCCGTTTCCCAATGAAATGGAAAGCGAGGGGATTTTTACGATAAACGGCGGCCGTCTGATGGCGCTGCCCTCCCCTTCAGACAACAGGAAGATACCCATGAAAGCGCTTTTCTGCGAGGAACCCGGCCGTCTCACGCTCGTCTCCCGTCCTGCCCCGCAGCGCAGCGCAGGCGAGGTTCTCGTCCGCATCCGCCATGTCGGCATCTGCGGCACAGATTTTCACATCTTCGCCGGCAAGCATCCCTTTCTTGAGTATCCGCGTATCATGGGCCACGAACTTTCCGGCACGGTAGAGGAAGTCCCGGAAGGCAGCCGCCTCAAGGTGGGAGAGCCCGTCTATATCGTGCCCTATCTTTCCTGTGGCAGTTGCCATGCCTGCCGAAAGGAACTGACGAACGCCTGCCAGTCGATCCGCGTGCTCGGCGTGCATTGCGATGGCGGCATGGCCGAATATGTCTCGGTGCCCGAGGCCAATGTCGTGCCGACGGGCGGCATCGCGCTCGACGATGCGGCGATGATCGAATTCCTGGCGATCGGCGCACACGGCGTCAAGCGCGGCGCGATCACCGCCGCCGACCGCGTGCTCGTCACCGGTTCCGGCCCGATCGGCATGTCAGCCATCATCTTCGCCAAGGCACGCGGGGCGAACGTGACCGTCATGGACACGCGCGCCGATCGCCTCACCTTCGCCACTGACAGGCTCGGCGCCGATGCCGCGATGCTTGCCGACACCTCCGCCGAGGCGGAAGCAAACCGCCTGACCGGCGGCGACGGCTTTGACGTGGTGATCGACGCAACCGGCAATGCCGGCCCTATCGAACGCGGCTTCCGGTTCCTTGCCCACGGCGCGCGCTATGTGCTGCTCTCCGTTGTACGGCAGGATATTACCTTCTCCGATCCGGAGTTCCACAAACGCGAAGCGACCCTTCTCGCCAGCCGCAATGCGCAGCCGGACGACTTTGCCGAGGTCGTGCGCCAGATCGAGGCGGGCCGCGTACCGACCCGCGCGCTCAACACCCACCGCGGCCGCCTGGAAGACGGCACGGGACTGCTGGTAGAATGGGCCCGTCCCGAAGCAGGTGTGATCAAAGCGATCTTGGATGTCTGAGGCAATAAACGCGAAGAAGACCCTTCGGCTCAATCCGTGCCGAGCGACACTCAACGACAGGACTTCGATGGGGAAGTGTGCTGCGAATTTTTAATCTCGACCGGATATCCGCGCCGGCGCCGATCAACAGCGCTTCGGATCCGGTGGCCGCGGTTGCTCGGGCGTGTTTCCGAGCGCCCCACCTCATGGCCTCCAGGTTAGCAGACCTTAAGGACCGCGATCATCCTGACGCGCATGACCCCTTCAGAATGAACCACAACTGAATGGTGTCTTCAGCATCGGTTCCAACGACAGTTTCTAAAAGGAAGATGTTCAACCGGTACCGTCTGCCAAAGGAGACGCAGTCATGATCCGTAGTTCTTTCATTGCAACCGCACTCGTCGCAATCGTCGGCATTGCCACCGCAGCCCCCGCCATGGCCAACGATGTGCGCATCGAACAATATGGCTGGTCCAATTCGGCCGGTGGTGCCCAACAAGGGTTCAGAAACCGGATCAGAGTCTACCAGAATGGTGGTTACAACAGGATGGTCGGCCAGCAATATGGTAGCCACAACCTTTCCGCCGTCGGCCAGGAAGGCAACGGCAACTATGGCGCCACCTATCAGAATGGCGACCACAATGTTGCCGGTATCGGCCAGTTCGGTTCCAACCATACCACCATCCTTACGCAGGACGGCAACGGCAACATCGCCGCCGGGGTTCAGGTGGGACATGGCTGCAATGCCAATGTCAGCCAGGGCGGCAGCGGCAACGTCGCTGCCTTCGTCCAGGCCTGCCCGTAACCTGCAAGCATTGATGGAACGTCAAGGAGACGAACCATGCCAAATGTCGTCAATCAGCCGCGCCGTCTTATGACGGCGCTCGCTTTGGTCCTTCTCCCCGCCGGCGCGCTGGCGGCCATGGTTGCGACCGACCAATCCAATGGGGGCCTGCGTTGCGAGATCCGCATCACGCCGGAGGCAGGCATGGTCACGTTGGAGGCGCTTGCCCGTACTGACAAGCGCGTCAGCGGCACCTATGCCTTCCATGTCGAAAGTGTCGGAGGCACAGGCGGCTCCAATATCGATCAGAGTGGTGCCTTCGATGCCTCTCCAGGGCGCGCCGCCACACTCGGTTCCGTCTCGCTCAGCTCCAAAGCTGGCGCCTACGACGCCACGCTTGATGTCACCGCTGACAGCAACACCATCCGGTGTACGCGGCGGATCGATGCCGCGAACTGAGCATATTCGCAAAATTCACCACAAAGGGCGCCAGGTTTCCGGCACCCTTTGTGGTGTCAGCCGCTCTCGGACATGACCGATTGATAAATGATAGCTGAACAATGAATTCCGATTGGGTTCAGCCGCAAAATGCGAGGGTTGGCCATTGGCTTGAGGACAGCCGGAAAATGGAGACCAAGATGACCCCGAAAATGTTCAAGATCGTTACCGTCGCTCTTCTTGCCGGCAGCATCGGCCAGGCGGCTTTGTCGCTGCCAGCCTATGCCGGCGGCCGGATCTCCGTAAACTTCGCTCCGGCCAATGCCGAAGACGCTGGTACCTTTGCGACCGGTCTCCGTTTTTACTCGTTGTATCGCGGCCTGCGCGATGGCGATATCCGACAGTCCGGCCATGGCAATGTTGCCGGCCTGGCTCAGAACGGCCGAGGCAATCTCGGCATTATCCAGCAGCGGGGCAACGGCCACTCCGCAACCTTGCAGCAGAACGGCAACGACAATGCTTACGGCATTTTCCAGTACGGGAAACACACCAGCACCGATGTGGTGCAGGATGGCGATGGCGGAAGCGGCGCTACCTTCAGCTATGGTTGGTAGCGGCAGACGAGTTCTTGTGCCCCGCTAATCGTAGTCAGAGCATTTCGTCCGATCCGTCGGCGACGCCGACGTGGTGCCGATAGACCATTCCCCAGCCTTTCCAACCGGTGAACAGGAGGATGAGGACGACGATGAGCGACAGGACAAGGCCAACCGGCATGACCGCCGCATCGCCGTGAGCATAGCGCGAGTACCAGTTGTAAAGCTCGATCACGACGACGAGGACGTTACCGCCGGCGTGAAACCATAAGTCCCGGAGGTTGCGGATCTGGGCGTCCCCCAGGACATCGGTGAGGCCGGCAAGGGCGGCCAGCGCGGCCATCACCAGCCCGGCCCCAAGCAGCCAGAGCGAGCCAGTGAACCAGGCTGTATTACCGGTTCGCCAGAAGATGAGGTCGCAAAGGAAGGTCGCGACGAAGAAGGCAATAGGGAACGGTACTAGCATTGCATGGACCGGATGGCCGGCAATGCTCGCCGTGCTGTGCGGATTGTGGGTGATCATGCCCTGGGCCATCGTATGCCTCCCGAAGGCGTGGCGAGCGCCGCCATCAGACCACATCACAACGTATGACGGGTTTGGCAGCAAACTTGCCGATACATTCTGAACTCCGGTTGCACGGGAATGTTCCACACCTTCGCGTACGCGGGGCGCTTCTGGTAGGTGCTATCTGATCATGCGACAGGTGGGGCAATTTGAACGGCGACAGCCGCAAAATTTCATCGCGCTGCCTCTGCATTTGCATGGACGCGGGCGAAGGCGAGTGCGTCGGCGTAGGCGGCATCATCGGGGAAAGCGCGCCGTGGCAGAAGAACAGCCTGGCGGCTCGTGAGGCTCATCAGGAAGAAAGTCCGGCCTTCGATAACTCGCTTGATTGCCGACCATTTGATAGTCGAAGCCATATTCGGTGCTCGGAAGGCAACCTCCGTTTCATCCAGCTCAACCTCATGCCGCTGCCCGGCTGTCGGCATTTTCCTGAACAAGAAATAAGCGAACAAACCAGTTATCCAATGCCCGAACAACGCGACAAGCACCACCACCATGCAGACGCTGTAGATCCAGATTGGCACCTCGCCGGACGCAAGCGCCTTAACGACCTCAAACAACGTCGCAAAATACCCATCCTCAGAATCCATTCCGGCCCAAGTGCCGACGAGAAGTGCCACGAGAACAAGAGCAACGGCGCGAAACAGCCGACGAGGCAATGGGCGACGGCTTAGCGCAACCGACATCAGGACATAGTCGTTTCGAGTAAAGCCATATGAAACTATTAAGGCCAATTCAGTTCATTCTCTAAAGGTTCATGTTCAAGTGAAACGGGACCACACGAAAAGAGTGCGGAATGCCAATGATTTCAATGCCCGTCCTTTGCGACAGCATCCTTTGGGATGCCATCGGTCAGGTTCTTCCGGTGGAAGATGAAGAGGCCGGCAAGCACGATGATGATCGATCCAACGATTATCTGGGCGTCCGGAATGTCGCCGAAGAACAGAAAGCCCAGGGCGATCGCCCAGATCAGCAGGCTGTATTGCAGCGGCGCGAGCAGTGAGGCCGGCGCGAGTTTTAAGGAACGGGTGATCAGCAAATGGGCGCCGCCGGCGATGGCGCCGAGTGCCAGCATGGCCGCGAAATCGAGTGTCGAGGCGGAACGCCAATTGCCGATGCTGAGAACCAAACCTGTGGCCAGAGCGCCGAGCGTCTGCCAAGCGACCAGGGTTGCATCGCTCGTCTGCCGCAGTCGACGTCCAAGGACCAGCGTGAGCGCGAATCCAAGGCTCCCGCCAAGGCCGAAAATCGATGGCCAGGAGAACATTGCCGCGGAAGGTCTGAGCGCGATCAGCACCCCGATGAAGCCGACGAAAACGGCCAGCCACCGCCGCCAGCCGATGCGTTCACCAAGGAAGAAATGCGAGATTGCGGCAACGTAGATAGGGCCAGCCATGTAGAAGGTTATGACATCGGCAAGCGGCAAATAGGCGACAGCGGCATAGAAGAGAGCAACATCGGCAGTCGTCATGACGATCCGCAGGATCTGCAGGGGCGGCCGTTCGAGACGGAAGAGTGCATCACTTCCCTGCCGCGCGATCATCGGCGCGAGAACAATGAAGGAACCGAACGAGCGCACCACTAGAATTTGGCCGACCGAGAAACTTGCAACCAGCCATTTGCCCATGGCATCGTTCAGCGAAAACATGAAATCGCCGAGAAGCATCAGAAGCACACCGGCAAGCACGAGGTTGCCGCCCGTGCCGACCCTGCTAAAATTCATGATCTTTCCTCAAGCTAGTTCAAGTTTCTCCTGGCCGGCTTTACCCGGTTTCGCCCCTTCCCCGCAAGGCGCATATATGCGCATTCAAACGCCCTGAAGGTCTTTCACGGATTCGAAGGAAGTTCGTCCAGGCGTACGCCACCGTCGACATAAGAGCAGTGCGCGAGCTCTCCGATCCGGGCACAAGGCGAGAACTCATTGAGGAACTCGGCACGTCAGCAGAAATTATTGGCTATGGCTGAACACGTTTGAGTTGTCATGCGCATTGATTTGGCCTGCAGTGATTCGCCAGAAACTCGCCGCGTTTGAAACTATAAAGAATTGATATTCATCAATTTTGCTGCTTGAAACCTTCGATTGCCATCACTTCGCCTAGTCCTAAAAGCGCACCAATATCCGAATTACGAAAAGACGAGCGATCGACGGATATAGCAACAATAAACTGTTAATTTCTTGCGCCGCAAAACTTCGTCATCGTGTGCATGACGCAGAGCGATGTTTTGGGCTTTGGCGAGCCGCATGACAGCATCTCGCAGGCGATTTTGAGAGAATAGTAATGCTGTCATATATTTCGTCCCGCATCGGCGCCAAACTGGCCGCGCTTTCTGTCTGTAGCATCGCCATGGTAACGGTCATGCTTTTCATCGTGTGGCAAGGTGGCCTCGCGGTGGAAGAACGCTCGACTTATCTGAAAAGCCAACTGATTGTTTCCCGCAATTTGGTTGATGCCAAGGCAGCGATGCGCGGCATGCAAGTCGGCGTGCGAGATCTGCGTCTTGCCTCCTCCCCGGAGGAAATCACCAGTGCTGTCGACTCCATTACCACCCGTAACAAGTCGGTTATCAATTATCTGGACGAGGCCTTGGGCGGGTTGCAATTACAGGTCAACAGAGACCGGATTGAAAAGCTCAAAGCATTGACCGGAAGCTATCTTACGACTGCGGCCGACATGATCGAGGTCATAAAGGCGGAGGCGCAGATCAAAGGTGAAGACCCCGTCCTCGAAGGACGAGAAAGAGAAATCCAGGCAAAACTGTTCGCAACCACAGTCGAGATATCGAAATTGCTTGATGAGGGCGTTGAAGCGGCGAAGACGATGGCGACGCAGGCTGACAGCGATGCAACTGAGGCCGAAACACTCGCCTTACGGCTCAATATTGGCGTCGGCCTGTTGACTATGGCGGCCCTGATCGCGTCCGCCGTGCTGGGTGTCAAGGCCATTGCGCAACCGATCTCCGCGTTGACGGGCAGCATGAGGACATTGGCCGACGGACACCTTGATGCGAACGTTCCCTACGTCGGTCGCCCTGACGAAATCGGTGCGATGGCGCGCGCGGTCGAGATATTTAAACAGAACGGCATCAAGGTGCGCGAGCTGAATGCGCAGGAAGCAGCGTTGCAGGCAAAGAGTGCAGACCTGCAGTCAAGCATCAGCACCGTCGTGTCGGCGGCGGTTGCCGGCGACTTCACGCAGCGTATCACCAAGGCTTATGACAATGCCGATCTCGACCGCTTCGCAGCCGGTGTCAACGAGCTGGTGGCGTCTGTCGACAACGGCATCACCGAGACCCGCCGTGTCGTCGCCGCGCTGGCCGAGGGCGATTTGACGGAAAGCATGAGGGGCGAGTTCCAGGGGGCCTTTGGTGAGCTCAAGGACAACGTCAACGCGACGATGGACAATCTACGCTCCGTGCTCGGCGAGGTACGCGCTGCCATCGATACGATCAATGGCGGTGCAGGTGAGATGCGGATAGCGTCCGGCGACCTTTCCAAACGCACGGAGCAGCAAGCTGCCTCGCTGGAAGAAACCTCCTCGGCGCTCGAGGAAATCACGGTCGCGGTAAAGAACTCGACCGAGCGTGCCCTTGAGGCAAGCCACATGGTCGACGAAGCGCGCAGAAGCACCGAGCAGTCGAGCGCCGTGGTCAAAGATGCGGTCTCGGCGATGGGACGAATCGAGCAGGCTTCGGGCGAGATCGGCCAGATCATCAATGTCATCGATGAGATCGCTTTCCAGACCAACCTGCTTGCTCTGAATGCCGGGGTCGAGGCGGCGCGCGCCGGCGAGGCTGGAAAGGGTTTTGCCGTCGTCGCTCAGGAAGTGCGCGAACTGGCGCAACGGTCGGCCAATGCGGCCAAGGACATCAAGATGCTGATCAACCGGTCAGGCGAAGAGGTCCATTCCGGCGTCAAGCTGGTGACGGCGACCGGCGAAGCGCTGACGCTGATTGAGGGTCACGTGGTCAAGATCAACGGGCATGTGCATTCGATCGCCACCGCTGCCAAGGAACAGTCGACGGGTCTCTCTGAAGTCTCGACCGCCGTCAACCAGATGGATCAGGTGACGCAGCAGAATGCGGCGATGGTGGAGGAATCGACGGCTGCGACGAACCGGTTGGCCGACGAGGCGGCGAACCTTTCCCGGCTGATCGCCCGCTTCAAGATCGAAGTGAGAGCCACCCCGCGCACTGCCGTTGCAGACAGCAAACCGGTCGCCTCGCCTGCTCGGGCACTCACGCGCAAGCTCGCTGGCGCCTTCGGCGGCAAGGCGGCAACCGCGACAGCGACCAAGGAATGGGAGGAATTCTGATGGAGGCGACATCTTCAGCCCAAAGTCAGGCGACGACATTCGAAATCATCGCCTTCAATCTCGGTGAGCAGCAGTTCTGCATCAAGACGACCTCCATCCGGGAAATCCGGGGGTGGGCGGCGGCAACACCGCTGCCCCACGCTCCGGCCCACGTTCTCGGCGTCATGAACCTGCGCGGTTCTGTCATCCCCGTCATCGACCTGGCGGCGCGCCTTGGCGTCACCGGCACTATCGACAGCAGCCGCAGCGCCATCGTCGTTGTGGAAGTGGGAACAGGTATCCTCGGTCTCGTGGTCGACCAGGTCTCGGATATCCTGTCGATCAGCACCGACGGTATTCAGCCGGTGCCCGATTTTGGTGCGGCCTACGACCCCGCATATTCACATGGTATCATCCCCCTTGAACGCGGCATGGTGTGCTTTCTCAACCTCGATCACATGTTCGCAAATCTTGAGGTGGCCTCAGCCGCATGACAGCCCTTATTCGCCGGCTCCCGTATGGACAGACGCGGATGGGGGCCGGCAAATCGCCAGACATGGATCGCAGATCCGCCGAGAGCAGGTTCAATAAGTCGGGAAGCACGATGTTACGGCAATGGGCACCTGCACCGAGGGCAACAAGGGAACGGCGATCGTATAGGTATAGGATGCCGTAACATTCTGTCCGCATGTGTCTTGAGTCACTGAAAACACGCTGGGATCTATGTTAAGCCCATAAGCCTGGTCGGCTGCATATGCCTGGATTGAGCTTTCATCCGGACAGGTGGTGTGCATCAGGCTCGCACATCGGGCGCTGAGATCGACGGCATGTTGCAATCCCAATTGGGTCCATAGAAAAAGTCCAAATTGAGCGATGGAAAATACAAGAATGAAGAAGAGGGGAGCAGTCAGGGCAAACTCGACTGCGCTCGTTCCCTCAACCTCCCTCGCAAGACGACGAATCATTGAACCCTCGCTGTTGCCGTTGACTGCAGGGCAAACGATGCGGGCACGAAGGGAAGCGTGATATACGGCACGTAGGTCGCGGCGGCCGAGGCAGAAACATAGGTGCCCGCTCGCGATCCGTCCGAACAGACATCGGAGCACGCCGTGCTGGCGATGCCTTGACCGCTGGGGCAACCGCAAAATTTCGACGGAGCAGGCGCCGCCGAGATGACGGCAGAGCCGGTACCTCTTGTGATGACATTCGACATGGCGGAACTATCGAAGCCGCGAGCCAAAGCATATTGCAGACCGCGCTGAGCAGCATTCTCCACCTGCGCCTGCTGGAGCAGTGCGAACGAATAGTCGACAAGTCCAAATGTCATCGCAATCAAAACCGGCAGCATGATCGCCAGGTCGACGGCGACCGTGCCGTGCTGTTCACTGAGCAAGTCCCGACAGAGCCTTCTCCGAATCCGCGTCGGTATTGCCCGAGCGGGTGAACCCAGCCGCCCCTCGGCGACGAGCATCCCGGAGTGCGATACTTCAGTTGGTATCGTTGTTTTTACAGCCATCGTTCTCCTCACTCGACCAGTTTGCCGGCGGCGCCGCCGATGGCGCGGGTCGGATAAGCACTGCAATCGATGGATAGGTTGGAGTTGCCGGTAAAGGTGACCGTATCCGCGATAATCTTGATGCAGGCATTTGTCGCGGTGTTGCCCCCCGAGTAGCTGACGGCCGCCTTTGGCAGATAGATCGATCCCGCCAAACTCTGGGTCGCACCGCCATTAAAGCTGAAGGCCGTGCCGACCGGCATGTTACGGTCACCGAAAATGACGATACCGGCCGTGTCTCCCGTCAGCGGTGGCGTGAGATCCAGGATCGCCCCACCATTGATCGACGCGGTGCCATAATTGCTTCCCGTACTGGAGGTGAAGACGATCGTGACACCGTGGCCGATCAAAGTCGCGCCACCATTGACCTTCAGATTGGCGCGATCGAGAATGTAGATCCCGGGGTCAAGCGTGAGGACTGCGCCGGCGTTCACCGTAATATCGCCGCAATAGACACCTGGATCGAGTGCGGTCTTCCCCTTGATGTTTTGCTTGCCGTTGGTCGTGCAACCCGAGTAGGTCGGCATCTGAACGTCGGCATAAGGGTCCGTAAGAGGCCAAATTCCGGTCGCCGTTCCCTCGCTCGCTTTAATGCCGCTAAGACCGTTAATGCCGCCGGCAGCCCCGACAGACAGCGCTTGGATCAGCGCAGAACCGCCGACACTAACCGACGTGGGACTATTCGAATTCGAGACCAAGCTGCAGTTATTCAGCGTCACCGTGGTTGAACCCTGAGCCGAGGCGGCAGCACTTGCGGTCTGATCAAGCGCCAGGACGCAGGCGTTGCCCGCATTCGCGATGGCAACGGATCTTGTCGAAACGACGAAAGCCTGCTGCCAAAGCGCAGAGAACAGCACGTCCATCGGTTGTTGCGCGACGACTTCGATCGCCGAATTATTTCCAGCGTAGGATCCCTGCGTCGGAGGGCGATGGATCGATATCACCACGTTATTCTGGCCATTAACCAGCCCATAGCTCGCCGCTATCGCATTGACCTGGGACTGAACCGGCCCGTCGCCGCTGCTGGTATAGGCCGCCGCGCCGCTCACAGCGGCGGCATCGGTTGCCGACTGCATCTTCTGTTGCTTGTAGGTCCACAGCCCATAATCCGTGCCGAGCCCCATCAAACCGATCAGAACCGGGAGCGACAAAGCAAAGATGATCAGGTAAGCACCGGACGAATCGTGAATGAAGTCCACGATTGCCTTCCGGTGGCGCGAGCCAACAGGAAGTCGAAGCATTGTCCCCCCTTAAATTATACGGAAAATCCGTCGGAGGACTGTGCGGCTTAATTCTTTATTTTTCTCTTTTTTAAGAAGTTCGAATTGAACAGAAAACAGTAAAATTAAACGGGTGGAAGAGAAGCTGAGTTTTCAGACTATCACTTGGTTCAATGAGCCAATGGGCGAAGAAGTGAGACAGCCTCGCAGGCGTCTTCGCCCCCCGCTTTTTTATGTCTGATGTTTGCTCTTGAAACCGTTGTCCTACCATTCAAGCCGCTGCTTTCGCTATGCTAGCGAACGCCAAGATATGATCGATAGCGAGAGTATTGGGCCATGGCTTCCGGTGCGAGCTCGAGAAGCTCCTTCGAGCCGGGACGCCCCAGAAGACGGATGAAAATCGGTCTGGGCTTATCGACTTGTGTAACTTCCAGATAGGCGGACTCAAGCGGGCGCTTGGTGAGCCAGGTCGGATCGTGTCCGAAGGCAACCTTGAGTTTGGCCCGATCGAGCCGATACTCGACGGATAGCGGTCCGGTGCAACTCGTCTCGACGATCGATGTGGAGTCCAAGAGAACTGCCGTCGTCGTTCGCAAAAGACCACAGGTGGCCGCAACTACGGCAAAGATTGAGGCCCAGATGGCCCAAACAATGACCCGCCTCCGCGTCAAAAATGGCGGGCGGTCAATCGTTTCGACAACCGGACCATATCGATTAGGCCTGCGAACGGATGCCGAGAGGCTCGCAACGATCGCGATCTGTGCCAGGTAGGTGGTCACAAATACCGCCCCCATCCGCTGGCTGCAGTCGAAGCTCGAGAAAAAGCCGCTGTCCAAGACTACCATCACCCTACTCCGGTTTGCGCGACATCCTAGCGCGCCATGCCGAATGAACTCTTACTTCGTAAGCTCGGGCGATCGAAAACGAGGACTGGCGGACGCTGACTTGCGGAAGGATCGTGACGTCGTCCGCATTGATCTCCAAAACAAGAAGAATCCCGAATGGCGCTTGACTGTGCAGGAGCTGCAGTTGACTTCGATCATCTCGGCAATCGGATCAATTGGCTCCGACAGAAGGCCGTAAATCCGGTCAGGAAGGCGGCTGATCTTGGGGCCGTAAGCAGGTTGAACGGCGTGCGTGGAACCTGCATCTCGCGGAAGCATCTGCTCCTCGACGACCGACGGATTGGTGATGGTCAAAAATCGCAAGCCATTTGGCCTGTCCAGCCGAGACTAACTTCTGACGACCTTAAGGAAGCGCAAATGCAAGTGTTATAGGCTGAGAACGCTGAAATTAACTGCTTAACCGCGTTCGCCTGGATGATAGTGGAGGCGCCGATGCCCGCAACAGTATATCGCCATCGGCTTTTTCTGGCTGGCGCTCTTGTCCTTGCCTTCCTGATCTTGGCTCCGCTGGGTGTTCTCGGTGTCGCTTATTCCGCGTGTCACGCGAGCCCAGGAGGAGGCTGCGGCGACATAGGCTGTGTTGCTTAACGTTATCTGGACGGCGGTGCGCCGTTTGCAGTGGCTGAAACTGCCACGATGGTACACGGCGTTCGCCTGTTTGATAATTATTGGAAACATTCAGGTTGTTATGCAGGCTCCCGCATTGTTTGCGAACCTATCTTGGGAGCCTATGACAACCTTGTTTCTCTCCCTTTTTATTGTTGTTACTCCGCTGTGGATTCCCGAGTTCACCGATCGGGGCGATGTTAGGGCATTTCTGCCTGGCACCCTGTATCTGCTGGGGACTCTTCAATTGGCGAGATTGGCACCGGTGATCCTTTATCCGATGTGGATTCTGCCGGAAGGTCTGCAAATATCATATGCGATCAGACGGGTCTCCTATTGGGGTCCGCTGGGTTTGTTTCCCGACACTGCCCTGACTCTAGCATTCGTAGCGGTATTCCTGACCATGATCGTGCAGTGGCGCCAGTCATGTGCTTGAACTGTATCAGAGTTGCCATGGGCATCGGACCATGCCCGACACGCTTAGAAGACTGAACAGGGTATAAGCCTCCGTCGCGAACCAGCATGATGGTTTGTTCTACTTTGGCCCTATTCGAAAATGCTCGTTTTCGGACAAGTTTGTAATATGCCCGGAAGAGAATTGCCGGTTCTACGGCGGGTATTCAGCCTGGTTTCATCTTGTGGCGGTAGTATCTTTGGGCGCGAACAAGACGTCCCCTCGTCAAATTGTTCGCGCAAAATGAACCGACCCCCGGTTCCCTGGCCCTGCCTCCCCTCACGAGGTAGGGCCTCTCGTTTGGTTGCAGCTCTTTTCAGCGGGTTGCTATTTTCATCCCCTTGCCAGACTCGTGATGCAGTAATTTCATACTGCAATGTGGCACCCAGTTTTCGTGCGTAGAACGCCGGCTTGGCGATCATTTCGACGGGCATCTTTCGGCCTGCCCGGCATTCGTCGGAGAACTTGCGCAGGGTATGCTTGTTACCTCCGCGTCGATACCCTTCCCGACGACGACGTCCAGGGAAAATCGGCGTTGTATCCTGACGGGTTTGAAGGCGTGATCGATCCCTATTTTGCAATTCAGGATCAGCCTTTGTAGGTCACTTTCTTTCGCACAGGACCGATTTAATCGCGGTAGCGGCAACGCCAGTCTCGTCGATTTTGGCTGAACGGTGGTGCTCAGGTGCCAGAGATGATCTGGCTCTGACCGGCCGGATGGACACATCCAGCCAGTCAGAGCCTGGAGCTTTATTTGCCCATCATCTGCTTCGCGTTGTCAGGCGTAATAGCGGTGGTGTCGACCGTTACGGTTGCCGGCACCGACGAAGCGCAGTCCAGCAATATCGACTTTGCCATGTCGATCGCCTCTTTCGCTCCTGTCGGATACGTGAAAGTCGCAGACCAGTCGCCCTTCGCGACCGCTTCGATTCCGCCTGCCGGACCCGGCAGGCCATCGGTGCCGATGATCTTCACGCTCTTTCCGGCACCCTTTGCGGCAAGCAGTGCACCCGCCGCCATCATATCGTTACTGGCATAGACCATCTTGATATCGGGGTGAGCCTGCAGCATGGCGGCGAACGCCGTCTGCGCTTTATCCGGCAGCCAGTCGGCGGCCTGTTCTGCCACGATCTGGATCTTGGAATTGGCCTTCACGCCATCCTTGAAACCATTGAGCCTTTCGACGGCCGGTGTGGAACTTGGCAGCCCTTCCAGCACGGCAGCCTCGCCGCCATCCGGCAGAAGCGTCTTGCTCGTATATTCGCCGGCAGCCAAAGCGATCTTGTAGTTATCTCCTCCGATGAAAGATGTGTAGTCCTTGCCAGCTTCGCCGTTCGTCTTACGATCAAGTTCGACGACCGGGATACCCGCGTCCATCGCCCGCTTGACGGCCGGTGTGAGCGGAGCCGCCTCGAAAGGCGAGATCAACAAAAGGTCAACCTTTTGGGTAATGAAATTGTCAACCTGCGATGTCTGAGTGTTGACGTTGCCGGCCCCGTCGGCAATCTGCAGCGTGAATTGCGGGACTGCCTTGGCGGCTGCCTGCAGTTCATCATTGACGTGCTGGCGGTAGGGTTCCGCGTTGTTTGCCTGCGAGAAGCCGATCACGAATTCGCCATTCTTGGCGCAAGCCTTCACCAGCGGATCAGCAGCCTGGGCCACGCTGGCAATACCAAGGCAAGGACCGGCCAGGAGTGCCATGCGCCAGGCATTCGACAATCGAAGTGCATTCTGTGTCATTACTGTCTCCTCCACATTGATCCCGAATCCACCTTCCGGGAGATGCCGCCACACTACCTGCCCAATCCTTCGCGGCGACGAACGAGGGATTGAAGGACCGCCGCCAGAACGATGATTGCCGCTGTGGCAAGCAACTGCATGGCTGGCGTAATGTTGTTGAGCTGAAGAATATTGGCCAAAGCGCCTAGCATGATCGTGCCGGCGATTGTTCCGACCATGGAACCAGAACCGCCAAAAAGGCTGGTTCCGCCAATGACGACAGCCGCGATGGCCGTCAGTTCGTATCCTGTTCCATCATTGGCACTTCCGAAATTGAACTGCCCAGCATGAACGATGCCAGCAAGCGCCGATGCAAAGCCTGTAATGGCGTAAACGGCGATCTTGATTGCTGAGACCGGAACGCCTGAGATGCGAGCGGCACGCTCGTTTCCGCCGACGGCATAGACGTAGCGGCCGAACCTGGTTGTGTTCAGCACAAGCGTGGCGACACAGGCAAAGATCAGAAAGACGATCGTGGCCACGGGAACGACATTGCCGAATAGTCGACCGCCCAGAATGGCAAAGATGGGTGGAGCGAGACCGGGGCCATCGCCATAGGAGATATTGATATACTGATTGCCCGATACGACGAGCGCAAGTCCACGAGCCGCCTGTAAACCGGCAAGGGTCACGATAAATGCCTCAAGCCGAAACTTGCTTGAAATCGCTCCCTGGATCAACCCGAAACACGTGCCCATCAGCAGCACTGCGAGCACCGTTGTAATCAGCCCGAAACCGCCTGAGACCATCAACGTTGCTGTCACGACGCTCGCAAGACCAAGTGTCGCCCCGACCGAGAGATCAATCCCGGCAGTGATGATCACGAACGTCATTCCGATCGCGATGATGCCAGTTTCGGACACCGCGCGGACGATATTGGCGATGTTGTCGGGTTGAAGGAATAGGATGACACCATGTCGGCGCGGCGAGAAAATGATGCCGCCGGCGAAGACAAGGATAAGGCCGATCAAACTTTGGAAGCGGACCATCACCGCAAGCGGATCAATGCGCTTGGCGGGCTGAATCGCTGGACTGGACGTGATTTGCTGTTCGGACATCAGGCCTCCCTCCCGTTGGCGGCCGCCAGGACTTCATGTTCGCTGACGCCGCCAGAAAACTCGGCAACGCTGCAGCCGTTGCGCAAAACCACTATTCGATCGCATAGACCGATCAGCTCAGGCATTTCGCTCGAAGCGACAAGAATCCCCAATCCCTCGGAAGCAAGCTTGCGCAAGCGGGTGTAGATTTCCCCCTTTGCGCCGACGTCGACGCCGCGTGTCGGCTCGTCGAGAAGCAATAGACGCGGATTGCCCTGCACTTCCTTTGCAAGAACCACCTTCTGTTGATTGCCCCCGGAGAGAGCGCCGACCGCGATACCGGGATTCTTTGGACGGATGTCGAACTGGTCGAAAGACCTCTTGATTGCATCCTCTTGGCGTCGCGCAGACAGCAAGCCATTTGGTGATATCCGGCGGATGATCGACATGACCAGATTGAGACCTACCGACATACGCAGCATAAGGCCGGCCCCACGCCGGTCGTCGGTTACGAATGCCAACCCTGCCCTACGAGCGGCCGCGATCGATTTGAGCGTGGCCGGCCTACCGCCAATCGCAATCTCGCCCTGCCAATGGCCCGGCACGCCTGCTCCGTAGAGAGCGCTCAAAAGCTCGGTTCGACCCGCTCCCATAACGCCAGCGAGCCCAACGATTTCGCCACGCCGAACATCCAGATCGACTTTGACTGGAGCCCGCCAACCGGGAGACGCGCGATGTGGGTGGAAGGAAGCCTGCCGCATCCGCAGGAGTAGGTCACCAACACTGTCTGCGCGGCGCGGATAAAGCTCGTTCAAGGGACGTCCGACGAGAAGCTGCACCAGCTCGGCCTGCGGCGCGTCCGGTTCGGTGACACCAGCCACCTTGCCATCGCGCATGACCGTTACGCGGTGAGCGATCTGGGGAACTTCCTCAAGACGGTGCGAGATATAGACGATGCCAACGCCAGAGGACGCCAGGCCACGCATGATGTCGAACAATCGATCCACTTCGCCAACGGTCAAGGCGGCCGTTGGCTCGTCCATAATGAGGGCTCTCGATGCGTAGGAGAGCGCCTTGACGATGGCGACGACCTGGCGCTGGCCGATGGAAAGCTCGCTTACGAGCTGAGTGGGATCGATAGATTGATCGATCGCTTCCAGTCTTTTGCGCGCCTCGTGCAGCATTGCCTTACCGTCGAGCATGCCATGCGGATGGACAAGCTCGTGCCCGAGAAAGAGATTGGCAGCCACGCTCAGGCTCGGAACGAGGTCTAGCTCCTGGAAGATCGTTGCGATGCCCGCAGCTTGCGCATCGCGCGGGCCGTGAAATCGCGCGGGTTTGCCGGCTATGTAGATCTCTCCCTCGTCCGGTGTATGCACACCGGACAACAGGTTCATCAACGTAGATTTTCCGGCACCATTTTCACCAAGCAGCGCGTGGATTTCGCCAACCTTTAGTTCGAAATCCACCCCGCGCAGCGCCTGAACGCCGCCGAAGCGCTTGACGACACTTTTCGCTGAAAGAACAACCTCGCTCATGCTGCCTCTCCACACGATTCACGCAGCCGCAAAACCGGCGACAGTCGAACGGTTTGGCAGGGGCGGCGCTTGTTGCCTATCCGCTCGATCAGCAAGTCCGCCGCCCTCCGGCCGATCTCATCGCAAGGCTGAGCCATCAGTGTCAGGCGCGGCTCGAAATAATCCGCCCACTCGAAATCATCGATCCCGAGTACGGAAATATCCGCGGGGACGCGAAGTCCGCGTTCCCGAATGGCCCTCATAGCCCCGATCATCGTCAGATTGTTCGACGCAAGAATGGCCGTCGGCGGTTCCTTCAATTCGAGCAGACGGTGCGTCGAAGCAGTGGCGTCAGCAGTGTTGTTATTGCTGTCGCTAATCAGCTCGTCCGGCACCTCTATTCCCTTTTCCGCCATTGCAGCCCGAAAGGCATTCATTCGCTCCACGGTCGTCGCAAAACCGGGCTGCCCAAGAATGATCCCGACTCGTCTATGACGGAGCGTCGCGAGATGATCGACGAGCGTGCGAATGGCAGCGACGTTATCGGTCCCGACCTGGTCGAAACGGCTATCGGACAGCCTGTCAACGAGCACACAGGGAAGGTCGGATTCGATAAGGTAATCCAGCGATTTTTTAGCATCGCCCGAAGGAGCAAGAATAATTCCGTCGACGCGGCGCTGATGCAGATGCTGGACCAGCTCCAGCTCTCGATCTGGGTTATCCTGCGTGTCACACAGGAACACGATCAAGCCTCGCTTGGAACATTCGGCTTCAATCGCGCAGATGATGTCACTGAAGTAAGGGTTCGAAATCGCCGATATCGCGAGGCCGATGGTGCCCGTGGAGGAAAGTTTGAGCGAGCGAGCGAGCGCGTTGGGGATATACCCGATCGCCTCCACGGTTTCCATCACGAGCTTCACCTTCTCGGGCGAGACGTAGCGCGTCTTGTTGAGGACGTGCGAAACCGTGGAGACTGAAACGCCAGCCGCCTTTGCCACTTCGGAAATAGTCGTCATGGGCGCACTCCGGCTCTCGCCAGCAGCGCAACAAACAGGCTTTTCAAAGTATCCTCCCAAGCGGAATTCCAACCTCCAGGAGGCCTCCCAGGATCCGCTAATGTGGCCACGCTAGCGTCATCGAAACGTTTGCGCAATCGTTTTTTTTCTGATTATCGTTCTTATCGGAGATGATCTCCTGGGAGGGAATTGTCATGCTGAAGGGTGTTCCGCCGTTCATTACGGCCGACGTGTTATGGATCATGGCCTCCATGGGTCATGGCGACGAACTGGCGATCGTCGATCGAAACTTCTCGGGCTTTCGTGTGGCGACGCATACCACGAGCGGAAAGCTCCTGATCCTGGAGGGTGTCGATGCACCGACCGCAGTTCGCGGGATCCTTCAGATGATGCCCTTGGACGCTTTCGTTGAGGCGCCTCTCATGCACATGGAAGCGGCCGATGCGCCAGGTGAGCTGCTGGAAGTACACCGAGACGTCATCGCCGAGTGCAGTCAGGCAGAAGGGCGCTTGATAGCGAGCCAGCCCATCGAGAGATTTGCGTACTATCCGATCGCGATGCGATCGTTTGCGGTGATCCAGACGGCTGAATCGCGCCCCTACGGAAACTTCATCCTCAAGAAGGGCGTCGTCTGAGGGTTATCCTTCAAACGATGCGGCGGTCAAAGCCACCGGATAGAAATCGAGCATGCAAGCTAACGCATATTACCTGTATGGCCTTCCGAATATCTGCCGGGCTGTGGCCAAACCGTCAGGCCGTGCGGCTCCACGCCCACTCGAACCTTACTCACGGTACCGGAGGTGGTGTCGAACATATAGACCTCGCCGTCGAAGCGACCGGATAGCCACAATTGTTTGCCATCGGCGCTGACATTTCCCATATCGGGACTGCCACCGCCAGGTACGGGCCATTGTGCGACAACCGAACGGGTGGCGAAATCGATCACCGTTACGCTGCCTGGGCCGTGTGGACCTGCTCGCTTCATATTGTGCGAGCCGCGGTTTGCGACAAAGAGCCGAGTCCCGTCGCGGCTGACGGCAAGCCCGTGACTTCCCACGCCGGTCGGAATGAAACCGATCTCGGTGAAGCTGCTGCCATCAATCATGAAGACGCCGTCATTCATCATATCGGCGACGTAGAAAACCTTGCCATCCGGTGAAAGCCTGATGTCCTGCGGCATCCCTTTCTTAGACAAAGTGAGATTGCCGACGACCTTTTGGGTCGACAAGTCGACTTTCACAAGGCCGCCTCCGGCGAACTCGCAAGTGAAGATGACATAGGAATTGTCGGCAGCAAAATCCGCATGGTTGATGCCATGACAGGCGGGCGTTGGAATAAACGATTTGATCGCCATCGTTTGCGGGTCACGCAATTCGAGCCGTCTGTAGGCCTCATTGACGATGATCGCCGAACTGCCATCCGGCATGAAATACATGTTGTAGGGATCGTCTACCGGAATTGTCTTACCGGGTTTTCCCGTCTTCGGGTCGATGGGTGTGAGGCTGCCCTTGTTTGTGAGGCCGGCGTCGTTGGCAACCCAAAGCGTCTTCAAATCCCAGGAAGGCACGATGTGCTGCGGATGCCGTCCCACTCGGAACCTGTCGACTTCCTTTAACGTCTGGCTGTCGATGACCGATACGCTGTCTGACCCATGATTGGGGACATAGACGCGTGGCAGAGCATCAAGTGTCGCCGGCGCCATGTGGTCGGACGTTGTTTCGCTGTAGATGTTGACGGCCTCATGCGGCGCCGACTGCTCACCGCACGCTTCCGCGCAGGGGTCGGCTGAAGCTGAGGTCGCTTCCAGTGCGACGACACATAGGGCCAATACGAAAATAGCCTTGAAACGATTGTGCTCTCTCGTCATTGCGGCCGCCGATTTGCGATAAACTCACGGATCGCATCGGTCGTCCCATTGACGATCAGATCCACACCGATTTGGCCAAGCTCGCCGGATGATCGCGTCGGATCGCCACCGTAGACGCCGTCAGCCGCGCCAAGCTTCGGAGCCGTTCGGATGCGATCCATGCGGACCATTGATGGATCGATGGCAAGCATAAGCGATGTATCGGCTAACCCGGCGTGCGTCCCGATTTCACTGCTCTTTGCCCCGGAAGACAAAAGCTTCTCGACATAGGCGCCTTGAGTAATCTCGTAATAGTCGAGCGCGGCGAATACTCTGGCCGGCGTATTGCCCCATTCACGGTTCAGACGATCGGCTACCAGACGCTCATCGGCTTGATAGCCTCCGTGATCACCGATCAGGACAATCGTCGTGAAGCCGTGCAGCTTGAAGCTGCGGGCTGCGGAGTCGAGCAACTGTTCAAAAACCTTGTCGCTGATCGAAATCGTGCCCGGAAATTTCATATGCCCAGTCGGCGGATCAATCGAACCTTCGGGAACATACGATATCACAGGCGCAACCAGCGCGTTACCGAGCCGCTCGGCTATCTTTGCGGCAAGATACTTCACGCGCACATCGTGCTTGCCCAGCGCTATAGCGGGACCGCTTTGTTCGACGCCACCGATCGGCACAATGATTGTTGTTGTTCCGGATTTAATAAGGTCGCGCAGTTCCGTCCAGGTTTGGTCTTCAAGCAAGACCGATGCGCCTGAAGGATATGCCGAAAGAAACATAAATGTAGACAAAACAGCGAGATAGATACCAACGAAGGTGAACTTGCCCCGACAAATCATGGTGCCTCACAAATCGAGCTTCACATCCAGCAAAAAATCCGAAGCTGCCCGCCGATGTTTTATAGAAGAGTAAGGTAACGATTGCCTGAATATTCCGGCGCACTTCTTCGATCCGAATGCATCCGCACGGCTGTTCTCGCACCAGGGGTTACGGAGGCCTTTTTTTCAATGCGGAGTGAACGATGGGCCGCGCGACACGGCTGGTTATTTAGAAGCGATGCAGCAACTCTTGCCGTTCCGATTTGCATTGGCATTGCGATTGCGGAATTGCGCTCCATAAATGCAAGGATGGTTGAGCGCCGAATATCTGCCGAGCTGAACGAGTTGATCGTCTTAAGGCCAAGCAAGGAGATGTCTCGTTCCAGGTATGTAGCTAACTCGGTCCGGAGCTGACCAGCGCTTCACGCCGGGCTCAATTCCTGACATATTTCCAGAGAGACGACCAACCGTGGTGGATATCGCCTCATGAATTTGCAAACACGTGAAAAAAGCAACCAGCGCGCACCTGTCGGATCCGTTACTGGGCTTTGCTCCGCGTCCGCCACCATGTTTGCAGTGGGAATGGCCTTTCTGGGTTACTGGGGGGTGTATGAACAGGGGCGCTGGCATACAGTCGATTATATTGTGCTGGTTTTAGCTCTCATCGGATTTGCAGCACTTGGTTTTGTGCCTTGGATTGTGACCACACCTGTAGCGGAGGGGGATGCAGAGAAAGTCGTCGGCGCCAGGCGAGCGATGGCATTGGGGACAATGTTAATCTGGATGGCCGTGGGTATTGCCGTATTTACCTGAGTTGCCCTGAATCGATGGCCCCGACCGCTGCTCGTCCGCGGCCATGAAATGCGCGACATGATCTCGATCACTCGACACGCTTGCACAGCATCCTTTTCTTACACATCTCGCATCTGCATCAGGGGCCTAGAAACAGGCCGGCAAATCACGACTTTCAATTGCCGCTGCCACAATTACGCCTGCTGTTTCCGGGAATTGTCGCCGGCGCGTTATTCGGAAAAGTATAGCTGTGAACATGAAGACTATAAAATTAGCCCTTTTAGCCGCTCTGGCTGTCCTGATGGCAAGCGTCGCCGCACATGCTCAGGAATGGCGGTATTTGTCGGATTATGGCGACGACCCGGATGGCGGCTATGCTGCTCCGCGTTATCGGCGGGAGGCGCCGGACTATCGTGATTATCGGCGTTCCGACGATGGCTATTCCTACCGGGGTGACCCCTATGGCTATTACGACGACGAAGACGGCGATTTCCCGTACCGCCGACGTCCACAGCGGCGGGCATCGATCGATCCGGGTGCAAGCTATCCGCAATTCAATCCTGGCGCCAAAGATGACAGGCGGGCCGGGTTGGCGCGGTCGTCGATCCCACGTACGGTCGTCCCCTTTTCCGGCTACGAACCCGGCACGATCGTGATCTCCACCAAGGAAAAGCGCCTCTATCTTGTGCTCAACGACGGCACTGCTCTCAAATACGGCATTGGTGTCGGCAAGCAGGGCTTCTCCTGGAAGGGCACGCAGACGATCAGCCGCAAGGCGGAATGGCCGGATTGGACGCCGCCGAAGGAAATGATCGCTCGCCGGCCGGAATTACCGGACCACATGGATGGCGGCCTCAACAATCCCCTCGGAGCGAGAGCGCTTTATCTCGGCTCCACCCTCTACCGCATCCATGGCACCAACGAGCCCAATTCGATAGGCAAGGCGGTATCTTCTGGCTGCATCCGAATGGCAAACCCGGATGTGATGGATCTCTATGGCCGGGTCGGCGTGGGAACGAAGGTCGTTGTGCTCTGATTAGGGGCTGCCGGGTGCTGGTGATTGCATTTCGATCAAGCAGCAGACACATCCCTTTTTGTCCGCCGAGGGAGCTGAGTTTGTTCTTGCGCTGTCCGTTGGTTGGTCGCTAAGTCATCTGTGAGCTTTGCGGCCGAGAAGCGACTCGGCCTGATCGAATTCGAGACCCGAAGGCAATTCAATGACTCGACAGCTTTCTCTTCCCCGCGATCGGATTTCCGTGCTTTTGTTGGAAGGCATCAGTCAGAGCGCCGTGGACTATTTTTCGTCGTCTGGCTACGTCAATCTGACTCATCTGCCGAAGGCTCTGGATGACAAGGATCTCAAAAGCCATATAGCCGAGGCGCATATAGTCGGCATTCGTTCACGCACGCATCTGACAGACGAAATTTTCAGCTCCGCCAAAAAGCTTATTGCCGTCGGTTGTTTCTCGGTGGGGACAAACCAGGTCGACCTGGATGCCGCCCGCCGACGCGGGATTCCCGTGTTCAATGCCCCTTATTCGAATACGCGCTCGGTCGCAGAGCTTGTAATCGGCGAGATCATAATGCTGACCAGGCGGATTTTCCCGCGGTCGGCGTCTGCCCATGAAGGCGGATGGGACAAATCCGCCGTAGGCAGCCGCGAGGTACGCGGGAAAACGCTAGGGATCGTAGGCTACGGCAACATCGGTTCGCAGCTCAGCGTTCTTGCGGAAAGCATGGGTATGAACGTTCGCTATTTTGATCCTTCAGACAAGCTCCGCCATGGCAATTCGGAATCGATGGCTTCGCTCGGCGAGCTTCTCGCAATCTCAGACTTCGTGACGATGCATGTTCCAGAAACCAGTTCGACGCAAAACATGATCACTGAGGCCGAGCTGCGGAGAATGAAAAAGGGAGCCTTTTTCATCAATAATTCCCGCGGCACCGTGGTCGATCTTGGGGCGCTTGCGAAGGTTTTGAAGGACGGACATCTTGCAGGCGCGGCCGTGGACGTGTTCCCGAAGGAGCCGGCATCCAATAAGGAGCGCTTCGAAACGCCGCTGCAGGGTTTGGACAATGTCATTCTCACTCCACATATTGGCGGGTCGACCGAAGAGGCCCAAGAGCGCATTGGAATGGAAGTTTCCAGGAAGCTGGTCGAGTACTCAGACGTCGGCTCGACGCTGGGTGCAGTCAATTTCCCCCAGGTTCAATTGCCGCCACGTCCAAACGGCACGCGTTTCATCCACGTTCATGAAAATCGCCCTGGTATCCTAAACAGCCTGAATGTGATTTTTTCGTCCCGTGGGCTCAATATCGTCGGCGAGTTCCTGCAGACGTATGGCGAAACGGGATACGTGGTCATTGAAGCCGAGGGTGCTGACCAGGCAGCGGGTGACATACTTGATGCGCTTCGCCAGATTCCGGGAACGATACGAGCTCGATTGCTTTACTGACGCCTGGCGATCAAAAGAAGTTAGAATCCACGCCACGACGGCGAGTTTCGTCTCTTTGGAAAAGCCAATAGTGTGGAAGAGCCGTGACATGTCGACCGGCGTGGGCGGCTCGCGGTCATTGTGATGAAGAAGTTCTCATCGACGCCGCGCCAAGATTGCGACACTCGGCGCGGCTTTTATGGATGGTCAATTTTGCTTGCTGATCGTGGCGTCGTTTACTGCTGAGCAGGCGCGGATTTCTGAAGCTTGTCCTGAACTTTCTTAACGAGCACCGGGTCCTTCTGGGCAGCCGCTAGAATTGTCCTGTATTCGTCTACCGAGATGCCTGGAGAGGTCTGGACGGCCTGCACCATCTGTTTGCTTGCCTCGGTCTGTAACTGTTGCTTTGCGGTTGGATCCGACGTTGCTCCGATCTTGGCCGAATATTCCTGCCTGATCTTGTCCACCTGCTGATACGCGACCGCAAAAGCCTCGATCTTTTGATCGCTGACGGCCGCAGCCGCACTATTGCTCTCTGGTTGTTGTCCTTGCGTCGGCTTCTCTTGCGTTGCTTGCTGTGCGGACGCGGGATTGCCGAGAAACATCAAGCTCAAGGCGGCAGCGGTCAACGATGCGGCAGGGATACGAGTGATCATCTTAATTCCTCTTTGGGAGTACGGGGAGAACACCTCTTTGATGGCGTAGAGCGAGTGGCGGCATATCGCATTGATTTGGCCGCCGGTTAGGGTTGAAGAACGATCTGACGACAATGTGACCGTCAAACGTTTTCTATGGGGCAATAGCGCGGCGATCTGCTGACCACAGCGCGACCGCTTTATGGCGGTTACGAACTGACCCTATGCTTTTTCTTGTCCTCGTGGCATTCCACCGCAGGCGGCAGTCTTTGCATAAAGCCGGGGCCCAAGCTCAGCCCGTTACGCGCCTACCCATCGCTTGATCATCCGAGCGCTGCCCCGCTTCATCAGAGCGACGAGCCAGGTATTCGAACAGCCTGGCCACCGCTTCCGCACCGGGATCGATGTGGCCTTCGAGTTGCTTGGCATTGATGTATGCGGCGCGCCCGGCCTTGGCGTGAACGAGTGTCGCGGTTAGGTCTGCGCCGGCGCGCGCTGCTGCTGCTGCTGCGGAGAATCCTTCGTCGAGTGCATCCAATGCGGGCAAGAGAGCATCGACCATCGTTCGATCTCCCAGGCGCGCACCACCGATCTCCTGCATTCGGGACAGGCCTGCCTTCAGCGCTTCGCGCATAGTCAGCCCGCTCGACGCGCCGTCACCGGCCGCGGCAAAGAAGATCGCGAGAAGTACGCCCGACGAGCCGCCCATGGTCTGGCTGAGTTCCTGCCCCATGGCGCGGAAAAGCTGCGTATGATCTGAAAGGGGAAGACGGTCGAGCGCCTCGATGAGGGCTCGCGCGGCTCCAGCGAGCGTCGAACCGGTATCACCGTCGCCCGACTTGGCATCGAGAGCATTCAGATCCCCCTCTGCCTCGATGAGAAGGTTACAGCAATCTGTCAGGAACAGGCGCGTGGGTTCGTGCCTGGACGCCAGCGGGGCGATGGGCGTCAGTCCGTCCGGGAGCGAAAGGACGGCAACGGGTTTGATGGCGGTGACGCCCGGCCAGGCGGGAAGAGCAACCGGCTTGGACAACAGCGCCAGCTCTGTTTTGTCGGCGGGAAAGACCGAGATGGAAAAGCCTTGCATGTCGAGCGACGTCATCATCGCAGCCGGTCCGATGATGTGCGAAATCTTGCCTGCGATAGCCGATTGGGCGAGTTCGTGAACCACGACCGACATTTCGAGGATCGATGTGCCACCAAGATTGTTGACGAGGACGACATGGGGCCTGTCGTCCATCGCTGCGGCAAGGCGCTCCACCATCGCAGCAACCGCTGCTCTCGCACCGGAATACTCGATCTGCTCGACGCCGGCCTCGCCGTGAATGCCGAGGCCGAGTTCGGCGCGACCTTCGGGAATTCGGTTTTCCTTCGGGGAGCCGGGCACGGTGCAAGTGTCGAGCGACATTCCGATCGAGCTGGTGGCGGCGATGACCTTGCGCACGGCTTCGGCAACGGTCTCGAGATCAGCACCGCTCTCTGCCAGAGCACCGGCGATCTTGTGAACGAAAAGCGTTCCGGCCACGCCGCGGGACTGCGGCAGATCGGGCAGCGCAATGTCGTCATCGACGATAACCATGGTGACGTTCAGACCGAAGGCGCGGGCGCGTTCGGCCGCCAGACCGAAGTTGAGGCGGTCGCCAGTATAGTTTTTCACGATGAGCAAGCAGCCGACCGGTCCGGTGACAGCCAGGATACCGGCGAGGATCGCATCGACGCTGGGGGACGCAAACACGTCTCCACAGACGGCGGCAGTGAGCATGCCCCTGCCGACGAAACCGGCGTGCGCGGGCTCGTGACCAGAGCCGCCGCCAGAGACGATCGCCACCTTGCTCTTGTCCCAGTCCGAACGGACGACGACGCGGATATGCGGATAGCCGTCGACGCGGCTGAGTGCGCCGCCGGATGCGGCCAGAAGGCCGTCGATCGCTTCGGTGACTGCGTTTTCCTTGCTGTTGAGGAACTGTGACATTCTCGCCTCCCTTAAACTAAGCGCATGCCGGCCGCGTCGAAATAGAGCGGCTTGTTCGGCTGGATCTTAATGGTTTCGCCACCCTTGAGCCTGGTATGGGCATCGGTAACGGTTATCAGATTGTGTTTCTGGAACGAAAGATGCAGGCGGGTCTGATCGCCGAGATGCTCGACGCGCGTAACAGTCGCCTCCTGTCCATCGCCTTGATCGATATGTTCCGGGCGTAAGCCTATCGATTTGGCCCTCGCCGGCGCGCCGGGGAAAAGCTCGGCAGGAACGACGTTGATGCGGGGCTGCCCGAGGCGCGTCGCGGCGTAGACGCTGACCGGCTGTTCGTAGATTTCGCGCGGAGAACCGAACTGGACGAGCCTGCCCTCGTGAAGAACGCCGACATGGGTTGCCATGGTCATCGCCTCGACTTGATCGTGGGTGACATAAAGCAGCGTCGCACCGGATTTAGCCTGAATGCTTTTGAGTTCGACACGCAGATCGGCGCGCAGTTTCGCATCAAGTGAGCTCAACGGCTCATCCATCAGATAGATCTGCGGGTTTCTGACCAGCGCGCGTCCGATCGACACGCGCTGCATCTCGCCGCCGGAAAGCGCCGTCGCCTTGTTGTCGAGCTTGTGGGAGATCTGGAGAATTTCCGCGATCGCATGCACTTTCTCGTCGATCGTCCGTTGCGGCGTCTTCAGCAGCGGCGACTTCAGGGGGAATTCCAGATTCTGGCGGACCGATAGATGCGGATAGAGCGAATATTGCTGGAACACCATCGCAACGTTGCGCTGCGCCGGCGTCAGCCCACGCATGGACCGTCCGCCGATCATGACCTCGCCGACGTCGGGATTATCGAGACCCGACACCATCCGCAACGTCGTCGTCTTGCCCGCACCCGTCGGTCCGAGGAGGACGACGAACGAGCCGTCAGGGACGATCATCGAGACCTCATCGAGTGCCCGATGGCCGGCGAAGGATTTGGTGATGTTTTTCAGGATAACCTCAGCCACGGCGCAACACTCCCTCGTTGGCCTCGGAAACAAGCGCGTTTCCGGTCGCAGAGTCAAAGATCGTCAGGTTTCTGGAATCGAAGTCCAGGCCAATCAGGTCGTCGACGCGTGCGGATTGGTTGGATGGTGTACGGGCCTTGATCTCGCCATGCGGCGTATCGATCGTGACGATCTGCGTCGTGCCGAGATATTCAACCGCGACAACCCGCCCTCTGTAAGCAGAACCGTCGTTAAACCTGGTATGCTCCGGCCTGACGCCGAGCGCCAGTTTGCCAAGACGTTCGTCACGAGATTCCGGCACCTTGACCCTGTGTCCCGAGAGGGTCACGAAGTTGCTGCCTGCTGTAATCGAGCCCTCGAATTCCAGGAAATTCATTGGCGGCGAGCCGATGAATTTTGCGACGAATTTCGTCGCCGGCCAGTCGTAGATCTGTTGGGGCTTACCGAACTGTTCGACGACACCGTGGTTCATCACCACGATCTTGTCGCCCATCTGCATGGCTTCCAACTGGTCATGGGTCACATAGACAGTGGTGGCGCCCATGCGGTCGTGCAAAGCCCGCAGTTCTTCCGCCATATGCTCGCGGAACTCGGCATCGAGAGCGCCCAAAGGCTCGTCCATGAAGAAGGCTTTCGGATTGCGCACGATGGCACGACCAAGCGCGACGCGCTGCCGGTCGCCACCGGAGAGGCCGCCGACGGGCTTGTCGAGGATGTTTTCGATCCTCAGGATCTTGGCCACTTCCGCGACCCGCGTGGCGACTTCCGCCTTTCTCATGCCTTGGCTGACCAGCGGATAGGAGATGTTCTTGCGGACGTTCATGTGCGGATAAAGAGCAAACATCTGGAAGACGAAGGCGATATCGCGCTCACTTGCCCTCTTCATGCCCACCTCTTCGCCACCGATGTAGATTTCGCCACTGGTTGGAAGCTCGAGGCCGGCCATCATCCGAAGCGTCGTCGTCTTCCCGCATCCCGACGGTCCGAGAAGCATGAAGAATTCGCCATCCTCGACGGTGAAGGTGGAGGATTTGACCGCGTTGAACGCCCCAAAATCCTTGCGCACATTCTGAATTCTGATCTGTGCCATGGGTTCACTCCGGGAAATGGCTGACGATGATGAACATGACCGTTCCGACCAGCGTCACGAGGAAAGAGTAGGAGTAGAGCGACAGCGACAGGGGCTGCATCAGCATGACGACGCCAAGCGCAATCAGGACTGACGCCAGCATTTCCCATGCATCGCGGCGCAAGCGGATTAGGCGATTGAGAAAGGTCGTCATTTGCGTACCGCTCCAAAGGTAATGCCACGCAAGAGATGTTTACGAAGCAGGATGGTGAAGACCATGACCGGAACCAGGAAGATGGTTGCACCGGCGGCGACGGCTGGCCAATCCTGGCCGCTGACGCCGATGATGGTCGGGATGAACGGCGGCGCCGTCTGGGCATTGCCGGATGTGAGCAGCACCGCAAAGGCATATTCGTTCCAGGCGAAGATCAGGCAGAAGATCGCGGTTGAGGCGATGCCGGTGACGGCCTGCGGCAGCACGACTTTGTAAAAGGCCTGGAAGCGCGTGTAGCCGTCGATCAACGCAGCCTCCTCATATTCGATCGGGATTTCATCGATGAAACCCTTGAGCAACCAAACGGAGAGGGACAGGTTGACGGCCGTGTAGAGCAGGATCATGCCGGCATGCGTGTCGCTGAGGCCGAGCGATCGGAACATCAGGAAGATCGGGATCGCGACGGCAATCGGCGGCATCATGCGGGTCGAAAGAATGAAGAACAGCAAGTCGTCCTTCAGCGGCACCTTGAAGCGCGAGAAGGCATAAGCGGCCGCCGTACCGAGCACGATGCACAGAACCGTCGAGCCGAAGCCGATGATGACGGAATTATAGAACCGCTCGGCAAAGCGGGAGGCGCCGGTAATGATCACCCCATCCTTGCGAACCAATTTGTCATACCAGGTCGTTGGCTCGCCGAGCGCCTTGAGCTGATCCTCAGGCACACGGGTACGGGTGGTGAAGAGGTTGACGTATCCTTCCACCGTCGGCTGGAAGACCAGTTTCGGCGGGTAGGCAATTGCGTCGGCCGGCGATTTGAAACCGGTCGCGATGATCCACAACAGCGGAAGAAGCGTGATGACGGAATAGAGGACGACCAGAATACCGGCAAACCACTTCTGACGCCCTGATGGCTCGGTTACGGAATAGCTGCTCATCGTTGTTTCACCTTGTTCAGAGCTTTGACATAGATCGACGCGAGGCCGAAAACGGTGACGAAAAGAATGACGGCATAGGCGGACGCGTAGCCGGTGCGCCATTGCTCGAAAGCGGCGCGCTTCAGGTTGATGGACGTCAGCTCGGTGATCGATCCCGGACCGCCACCGGTCAATTGCACCACCAGATCGAACATCTTGAAATTCTCGATCCCGCGGAAGAGGACGGCCAGCATCAGGAATGGCAGCACCATCGGGATGGTAATGGTCCAGAATTGCCGCCATTTGCTGGCGCGGTCACATTCGGCCGCCTCGTAGATGCTGTTCGGAATGGAGCGCAGTCCCGCAAGGCAAATCAGCATCACGAAGGGCGTCCACATCCAGGTGTCCACAATGACGATCGCCCAGGGCGCAAGCTGGGTGCTCGCAATCATCGAGAAGCTGGAGGGGTCTTGTCCTGTCAAGAAGCCAACCACGTAGTTGAAGAGACCGATTTGCGGCTGGTACAGGAACGTCCAGAAATTGCCGACGACTGCGGGGCTCAGCATCATCGGGAGCACGATGATCGTCGTCCAAAGGTCGTTGCCGCGGAACTTCTTGTTGATCAGGTAGGCGAGCGAAAAGCCGATCAGCACCTGCAGGACGATGGTCCAGATCAGGAAATGCGCGGTCGCCTGCATGCTCTGCCAGATATCGCTGTCTGCCAGGATGTTGATGTAGTTCCGCAAGCCGACGAACTCTATCGGCGCGTTAGGCCGGTTCACCCGGAAGTTCGTGAAACTGAGCCGAATCGTCCAAATCAATGGAAAGATGTTTATGGCAAGCAGCAACACAATCGACGGCGCTACGAAGAGCCAGGCTATGGCGCGATCAGATAGGCCCCTGACGCGGGTCGCGATTGCAGGCGGAGTCGCACTGGCGATCCGATCGATCGGTGAGTGGAGCATGTCCGTCTCCTTGGCATAAAGATGATGATAGGCAGGGCCGGTTCGGTCCGCGTGGCCGGCCCTGCGCGACGCTCACTGCTGGGAGGAAGCGGTGTTAGCGTCAGTATTTTCCGTCGTCCTGGAAGACGCCCTTCCAATCCTTCACCAGGCCGTTGAGAGCGTCTTTCGCGCTACCCTGGTTGGCGATCACATAGTCGTGGAAGCGTTTCTGCGACGCCTGCAGAAGGGATGCGTAGGACGGCTCGGCCCAGAAATCCTTCACGATCGCCATCGAATCCAGGAACGGCTTGGCGTAGGGCTGGCTGGAAGCGAAACTCGGGTCGTCGACGACCGCGTTCAAGGCTGAATAGCCGCCGAGCTTCCACCATTTCTGCTGGATCTCGGGTTGGCCGAACCACTTGATGTATTCGAGCGCTTCCGTCTTTTTGTCGGAGGCGGAAACTACGGAAATACCCTGGCCGCCGAGCTGGGCGAACTGAACGCCATTCGGGCCGGCCGGATTGGGGAAGTAGCCTGACTTGTTACCACCGACGTTGGCGTCGGCGCTGATGCCCGGCCAGGTGAAGGTGAAGTTCATCTGCAAGGCGACCTGGCCGGACTTATAGGCATCGACGTCTTCGGTCATGTAGGCGTCGGAATGGCCGGGCGGTGTGCAACAGTCGTAGAGTTTCTTGTATTCCTCGAGGCCGGCGACCGCTCCGGGCGAGTTGACGAAGCCTTCAAGATCGTAGGGCTTCTTCGGATTCTGATATTCGAAGCCGTAGCTATAGAGCGCGTTCATGGCGCCCATGGTAATGCCTTCGGAGCCGCGTTCGGTATAGATGGCAGCACCATAGACCTTCTTGCCGTCGATCTCACGGCCCTGGAAGAACTGGGCGATATCCATCAGCTCGTCCCAAGTCTTCGGAACGGCGAGATCACGGTTATACTTCTTCTTGAATTCGGCCTGCAATTCCGGCCGCGAGAACCAGTCCTTTCGGTAGGTCCAGCCGACGACGTCACCAAAGGCCGGCATTGCCCAATAGTTCGGCGTATTCTTCGGCCACTCGGCATAGCCGACCACGGTCGCCGGGATGAAGTCGTCCATCTTGATTCCTTCCTTGTTGAAGAAATCGTTGAGCTTGACGTATTGCCCATTCTCGGCGGCCCCACCGATCCACTGGCTGTCGCCGATCAGCAGGTCGCAAAGCTTGCCGCCGGAATTCAGTTCGTTGAGCATACGGTCGGCGTAGTTCGGCCACGGCACGAACTCGTAGTGCATCTTGTTGCCGGTCTTCTTCTCGAAATCCTTGCTGAGCTCCACGAGCGCATTGGCGGGATCCCAGGCTGCCCAGCAGAGGGTAAGGTCTGCGGCCTGGGCATGCGAAGCCGTACCTGCAGACACAGCGATATACATCCCGGCAGCGAGTGCCGAGTTCATCAATAGAGATTTCATAACTGGGATCCTCCCGTTGAACCTCTCGACCTCCATCGAGAGGGTAAATGAAAGCGTTGCGGCAAGGGCGTTGCGAAACGCATTCCCGAGCCGGTTTCTCGACTTCCTTTTCAGTTCTGGCCGCCGAGGCCGTCACAACAAATTAATAACTGAGGTGCGGACCTCAATGCAAGCAAATTTTGAGGTCCGCACATCAATTCTTGCATTTTTCAATTTTTTGGGAGAGATGTGACTGACTGAAAATCGATTGGAGCCTACATGCGGCCAACAGCAAAAGACCTCGCGGAAGCGGCCGGCGTCAGTCTCGCGACCGTGGATCGCGTCCTGAACGACCGCCCGAATGTGAGCAAGAAAACGGTCCGCAGCGTTCACGAAGCCATTGAACGCATTGGCTTTATTCGCAATCCCGCCGCCGTCAGCCTGGCGCGCAATAAAAGCTATCGCTTCAGGTTCGTCTTGCCCAAGTCAGGCGATCTTTATCTTCGCGAGCTTTTACGCCGAGTGGAGGATTTGGGGGCGGCCCTCAAGGCGGACCTGACGGATATCGACTATGTTCAAATCCCGACCGAAGACGCCCACGGCATTGCCAAGTACCTCGCTGGGATAGGCGAAGACGAGCTCGATGGCGTCGCCCTCATGGCGCCGGAGTCGCCCCAAGTGCGCGATGCTTTGGCGCGTCTCCTCGAAAGAGACATCAAGGTCGTGCAATTTCTATCGGGTCAGGAAAAGCTTCCAGCGGCCGATTTCGTGGGCGTGGACAACTTCGCGGCTGGGGCAACCGCCGGGAAGTTGATAGGCACGTTTGTCTGCCGGGCGCCGGGCAAGGTGATGGTTGTTGCAGACACGATGCAATCGCTCGACAGCATTCAGCGCCGGCACGGTTTCGACACCATAATCAATGAGCAATTTCCGAACCTTAGGTCTCTTCCATCCATCGAGACCCATGCTGACGAAAAACGCGCAAACCAGATCATTGCTCGTGTCCTCGAAAACAACAGGGATATCATTGCCGTCTATGTACTGAGCTCAGAAGCGCGCGTGCCCCTTGCGGCAGCCGCCGCGAACATTGATCTCGTCAATCTCTCGGTGGTCGTCCACGAGCGTACGCCCTTCAGCGAGGAAGCGCTACGCGACGGCCGCATTGATGCCGTCATCGCCCAGGACCCCGGTCACGCGGTGCGCAGCGCCATCCGCATCATGCGGGCCCGCGCGGACGCACGCGAGCCGCTGGCCGAACAAGAACGCATCAGGATCGAGGTCCTTCTCAAAGAAAATCTTTAGGCGGCATCCTCGCCGCCCCTTCGAAAGTTCCGCTCGTTTTGATGTTCGCACCTCAATTGGAGCGTCTACCTCGTCCGGGAAGGCCTAGCGGCTGCCCCATCAAAGCCTGGGATCAAACATCCAGGTAAGTGTTTTTGCATAGTTTCCGACTGGCTGCCATCGTCTGCTATCCGAACTTAATTCTCTCTTTGCATGCCTCTACGGTCGCCCGAAGGTTCGTTTCGTGGCATTTCTCATAAAACTCGATGGTCGGTGCGGTCATCCCACTAGGGATTGCCACAAGATCTTGAAGCCGGAGACCCGGCAATTTGCTGAGCGCCTGGTCCGCCAACTGCTCTTCGTTCAGCCTGCCGACACGATCCGCCAATGTTTCGAAATAGGCCACATTCTTGTCCACCGTGGCGGGAGACGATGTCATGCCGTGAGCCGGGATAACGAACTTCGCTTTGAGATCGCGGATGCGCTTCAGTGATGAGCAGAGCAATCGAAGATCATCCGGATTATCACTCCAGACTTCCGGAATCGGATGCTCGACCGCGTCAACGGCTAGGCAGACCCGGATTTCAGGGATCCACACGGCAATATGGTCTGGTGTGTGTCCTGGGGTGTGAATGAGTTCCAGGGTGAGATCACCACCATGAAGCACCATCGAGCCAGAAAAGGTAATGTCGGGCCCAATGAGTTCAACGGTTCGAAACCGCGCGTCCTGGTTCGCCTTTTCGCTCAAGGTCTGCGGCGACGATGGATCGCGTAGGCGTTCGAGCGCTGCCGCATGGGCAATGATCGGGGCTTTTCCGGCGATGGCCGCGTTGCCCCAGAAATGATCCCAATCCATATGTGAATTGACGACGATCAGCGGGCGATCATTCGCTTTTTCCCCAAGCAGATCCAGCGCCATCTGACATTGCTCGGGCGTCCCGAGAGTATCGATCAGGACGTTATATCTTGCCGTGCGCACAAGCACGCCATCGACTTCGTCTCCCGCCCTGACAATTATGATTCGATCGTCAAGGCCAGGGTAAGAGCACAATTCTACAGCGACACTCACGCGATGCTCCTCCTTAAAAATCCCGATCAGATTCACTCATGTAGGCGGCATTGCGGATCACTAAAGCGCGGACCTGCCACCAGGCGGCAATTGCTATTCTTCGGGCCGGCCGGGTCAGTGTTCAAAGGGCTGGCAACTGCGTCAGCCCACCGCTCATCACGCATTCCTAAATCTCTCGATGGCAAACCGCTTCGATATTGTAGCCGTCCAGGTCAAGTATGAACGCGGCATAATAATTTGCATGATAATGGGCGCGAATCCCAGGTCCTCCGTTGTCAGTGCCACCAGCCGCCAATGCGGCCTGATGAAATGCCTCAACATCGTGACGGGTTTGAGCACTGAACGCGATGTGCGATCGCGGCTCGTAAGGCGTGCCCTGCGAAATCCAGAAGTCTCCACCCGGATCGCCGCCGCCATCCGGGCGCGGAGCACCAAATCCCGCCGCATTCGGAAAGTCCTTCAATATCCTGTAGCCGAGCGGCGCTAGCGCCGCGCGATAGAAGTTCTTGGCGTAATCCAGATCGCGAACGTTAATACCGGTGTGATCAATCATCTTGGCTCCTCATGTTCGATGCCTCAAGCGCCGTAGATCTCCCGCACGATATCTTGCGGATAAGCTCCCAGGCAGCCTTCGACCGCCGTGTTGGACATGATGGCAGCCGAAATGCCTTTCATGGGATCGATGAACCAACTATGCCCATAAACTCCACCCCAGGTTACCGATCCTTTCGACATCGGAGTCTCGGCCAGGACCGAGTCCTGAATCACCGCACCTAAAAAGGAGAACCCCTGTCCTGGTTCGCCTGGGCGCGGGATATTGCCGATCTGGTTGAGAAGTGCCGCTTTCGCCGTATCGGCCTCCAAGATGGGTGCCCCGCCCCGGCGGACGGCTTCGAGAAAGGTGATCAGATCCGGCGCCGTGCCCACCATGCCAGCGCCGCCGGATTGAAAAGCCTTGGGGTTGAACAGCCGGGTCGGCGCAAAAGTCATCAGATTGCCGTCACTGTCCGCAATCAGATGGCGATCCTCCATCCTGACGGCAGCCGGATGGGCATCGGCATAGGGCGTGGCAAGCCGCTCCCGGTCACCGACCGAGAAACCGGTATCGCTCATCCCTAGCGGTCCGGTCACATGGTGACGCACGGCCTCATTCAGGCTACACGCCTCGATCCGCGATAGAATTGCACCAAGAACGTCGATGGCGATCGAATAAGACCAGAGCGTACCCGGTACGGCCAGGAGCGGAAAGGTCGATAGTCGGCTAAAATTCTCCTCGAAATCGAGGTCAGTGTCGGCAAGGCCGGCATCGAACATCCGCTCCGGTGGCGTGGTTTTGCGATCTGCGCCATAGCTGAGGCCTGCCGTATGAGTCAGCAGGTGCCGGATGGTGATATCGGCGATCTCCCCATCCGGCCGCCTGGGCTGGAAATAGGGAAGATAATCTCGCGCGAGGTCGCCAAGCGCCAGCCTGCCCTTGTCGACAAGAGCGAGAGTCGTCGCTGCCACGAGCGGTTTGGTCACGGAAGCGAGACGGAAAATCGTCTCTGTCTCAACGGGTTTTCCCATTTCGCGATCGGCATAGCCGGCAGCGCGGCAATAAACGGTCTCCCCGTCTTTGGTGACGATCACGACAGTGCCGACGATCTTGCCGGCCCTGATCGCCCTCTCCATGACCGCGTCGATCCGCGCCTTCATCGCAACCATCCTCCAGAATTTCCGAACAAGCGGACACAGAACTACATGTTCCGCTTATGTTCTGCAAGGCATGCGATATCGTTCGCGCAGCGCAACATCAATGCAAGTAGTGCGACTTCATTCCGGTTGTACCGGCATTCAGGTTTTCGTCACGCCTTCATCACTCGTGAAGCCGACGATACCCTTGATTTCGGTAAATTCATGCAGGCCGAACTTCCCATATTCCCTGCCGTTGCCGGATTGCTTGTATCCTCCAAATGGCGCGGCACCATCCCATGCCGATTGATTGAGGCGAACCGTGCCGGCACGGAGCCTGCAAGCAACCGACCGTGCCTCCAGCGGATCGCCCTGTATATAGGCGGCAAGACCATAGGGCGTGTCATTGGCGATCGCCACCGCCTCGTCCTCGGTTTGATAGCCGATAATCGACAGTACAGGACCGAAGATCTCCTCGCGCGCGATCGTCATCGAATTCGTCACACGGGCGAATATGGTCGGGCTGATGTAGTAGCCTGCGTTGAGATGCGAGGGGCGCCCGAGGCCGCCGGCAACAAGTTCAGCCCCTTCCGCGATACCGGCCGCGATCAACGCCTGTATCTTTTCGAACTGGGCCACGCTGGCCACCGGCCCCAGGTTCGTGCGAGCATCAGAAGGAGGACCGACAACGAGCATGGCCGCTTCTTTCGCGGCGATTGCGCTTGCTTCATCCATTCGCTCCGCCGGCACGAGCATTCGCGTCGGCGCATTGCAGGATTGCCCGGAATTGCCAAAACACCGGCGTGCGCCCGCGCTAACGGCAGCGGCGAAATCGGCACTCCGCAATATGATGTTTGGCGACTTGCCGCCGAGTTCCTGATGCACTCGCTTGACCGTCGGTGCAGCCGCCTGCGCGACGGCGATGCCGGCCCGCGTCGAGCCCGTGAAGGATACCATGTCGACGTCCGGGTGGCTGGCGAGTACCGCTCCGACAGTTGGACCGTCACCCTGGACCAGATTGAAGACCCCCGCCGGTACACCGGCCTCATCCATGATCTCGGCAAAGATGACCGCGTTGAACGGCGCGATCTCCGAGGGTTTGAGCACCATCGTGCAGCCAGTCGCAAGTGCCGGAGCCACCTTGCAGGCGATCTGGTTTATCGGCCAGTTCCAAGGCGTGATCATCGCTACCACGCCAACTGGTTCGTGCACGATGCGAGTCGAGCCTTGCATGTATTCGAAGGCAAAGGTTTCGCAAGCCTTGATCGTTTGCTCGAAATGAATGGCGCCGAGGGCGGCCTGCTCGCCCCGAGCCATGGCAAGCGGCGCTCCCATTTCGCGGGAAATGACATCACCGATCTCGTCATTGCGACGCTTGAGGATCGCCAGAATGCGTTTTAACAACGCCAAGCGTTCCTCCTTCGTCGTTTGAGAGAAAGAAGCGAAGGCGCTACGCGCCGCGGCGATCGCCTTGTGGGCGTCAGCCGCGCTGCCAATCGCAATCGTTCCTATCGGCTGCTCGGTGGACGGGTCGACGACCTCGCGCGTGCTTAATAGCGTCGGGTCGACCCAGTCTCCGCCGATATAGAATTTGTGCGCATGTTTCACTGCTTTCTCCGTCGGTTTTCGTGCTGCTCACCAATTCGGTGATGCTGTCGGCGAAATTCCCACAATCCTGATAGCCGGGAAGGTTCTCCCATGTGGGTGCGCTGAAGCTTGTCCTTGGACTATCGATTTACCGCGAGATAGTTCATAGGGAGCATCCTCTGGTTGAGTTCATTTGCTTCCCGATGATAGTCGGCTCAATCCAGCGCAATCTGCCTATCCGGGATCGTAGGACAGAACTTAATTGCGAACGCCAGCAGTGTTTGAAGCTTCGAATCCGTTCGAAGTGAGCGTCCGTATCGCTAGCGTCAACCTCCAATCGCGCACTCGGTTGTCGGGGTGACGTTGACTGCTCTTGAATGGACGCGAACTACAGCTCACAGAATGAACGAGAAAACCAATCTGTGAAACGAACCAACGTCGGAGCCGGACGGCCGTCCGGCTCCTCGGGGTTTAAGCTGCCAAGACGCCGCTTTTCTTTGCCGTCCATGTGGCGATGTAGTCCATCAGGCCCGGGGAGAGGCAGTCGTAGGGTGCAAGGTCGAGCTCGGCGAGGCGCTCGCGGATTGCGTCCATCTTCGAGGGGTCATACCCTGCCTCGATGATTGAGGATACGAAGGCGGCAAAGCCGGGTTCCGCCCATCCTTCTTCTTCGAAACGCTCAGGGTGGATGAAGGACAGGCCCTTGAACGGATGATCCCGCTCGACCGGCCCGTACATATGAACGCCGCACTCCTTGCAGGCATGTCGCTGGATCAGGGCATTTTCATCGACGACCGCGAGCTTATCGCCGTTCTCGACAACCTCGACGGCCTCCGTCGGTGCCACCGCAACGATGGAGAAATTTGCGCCTACCGGCTTCCAGCATTTGGTGCAGCCGCAGGCATGATTATGGGCAATATCGCTCTTGATCTTCACCTTAACCGGGTTCGTGGTGCACTCGCAAATGAGAGTGCCTCCGGCGAACGCGGCGCCGCCCTTCCGCAATCCCCCATCGACATGGGGGTGTATGCCGACATTTGCCATAGTTTCTTCCTCCTATTTGGCCGGACACCTCGCCCGACCTTCAGAACGGTGGGTGACCGATTAGCGATTGGGTCGCTCCGCATGCCACCTCAAATGGTCTTCCATGAAAGTCGAAATGAAATAGTAGGAATGGCCGTAGCCTTCCTGCATGCGCAGGCTCAAGCGAATGCCTGCCTGGTCGCATGCTTTCTGGAGTTCCGATGGATGCAGACCGTCCTCCAGGAACGTGTCGGCAGTGCCCTGGTCAACGAGAAGTTCCGGAAACCGGAAGCCATCTTCGATGAGCGCACAACTGTCGTATTGTCTCCAGGTCTCTTCATTGCTGCCGAGGTATCGTTCGAACGCGGGACGGGACCAACCCGCCAGCATGGGCCGCGCGATTGGTGCAAACGCGGAGCAGCTCCGAAAGCGGTCGGGGTGTTTCTGCGCGAGGGTGATCGCGCCGTGCCCGCCCATCGAGTGTCCAAAGACGCCCTGCCGAGACATATCCGCCGGGAATTCCGACGCAACAAGACGTGGAATCTCCTCGGAGATATAGGAGTACATGCGGTAGTTTGCGTCGAATGGGGGGCAGGTCGCGTCAAGGTAAAACCCCGCGCCGCTGCCAAACTGCCAATTGTCCCGATCATCCGGCACCCCTTCACCCCTTGGACTGGTGTCAGGACAGACGACGATCAATCCGAGAGCGGCTGCCGCTCGCCTGTACTCGCCTTTTTCCATGACGTTGGCGTGCGTGCAGGTCAGCCCCGATAGATACCAAACGACCGGGCACGGACGCACCTCCGCCTGCGGAGGCAAATATACGGCGAAGGTCATGTCGCAGTCGCAGGTGCTCGAACGGTGCGCGTAGACACCTTGCGTCCCTCCATAGGACCGCTCAAGCGAAATGGTCTTCATGTCGTAATCCTTTATCGACCGCCACCGCGCCGCAGTCGCCGCGGATGAGATTCAGCGTTTCAGTGAGTTCATGAAGCTGCCGATATGGGGAAACAGTTCCTTGAAAGGCGTCTCCGAGCGGTTCCTCAAGAGGACTTCCGTGAACAGTTTCAGTCCGATCGTGAATTCGGCCGTCTCGTCGCAGGGCAGCATCTGTTTCTCGCGCATCATCGACAGGACCTTGAAGAGATCGTCATGATTGGTCGCTTCGAAGACAAGGGCCTTGTCGGCGGCCGAGGGGACATCCCCCTCAAGCCGCTCGACGGTGATCCGGTAGGTATAGGCCAAGTGGAACTCCGCTACAGTTCGACAGCGTAGTAGGTGAAGCCGCCTTCGTCCTTCCCGACACCGGAAATGGCGTCATTGATCTTCTCCAGCGGCCACACCATCGGCGACATGACCGACATGTCGATGATCCCTGCTTCGACCATCGCCGCGATCTCCATGCCTTCCGCGGCCGTGAACCATACCGAGCCGATCAATTCCATCTGCTCGTCCATCCACCATTTCACGTCGACGGGCAAAGCCCCCGATGTGCCGCCAATGTTGACGATGCGGCCGCCCCGTTTGACGCCGCCCATGGCGTCCAGCATGGAGTCGAGCGGCGCCTTGGCGCCGAGCGTATCGAGCATCAAGTCCGCACCGCTGCCGTTCGTCTGCTCCTTGACGAAGGCTCCTGAGGATCCCTTCACGTTCGAGAAAGTGACGATGCGATCCGGCGCGATCGCTTTCAGCCGCTCAAGAAGCGCCTCGCCCCTGGCCACGGCATAAATCTTCGCAACACCCATCGCCAACGCGAACAGCGTCGCACCCAGGCCCAGCGTTCCGGTGGCGCCGTTGATGATCAGGGTCTTGCCCATCAACGGACCGCATTTCTTGAGGGCGGCGTAGGACGTACCGAGATAGCCCATGCGGGAACCTTGGACGAACGTCATGTTGTCGGGGATTTTGATGACCTGCGCCTGTGGGGCGACCATGAATTCGCCGAAACCGCCATAAGGATAGCGGGCGAACATTTCCATGCTTTTCTGGTTGTATCCAAAGTATCCGCCGAGCGTCCAATATTCGCAGGCCTGCGGTTTGCCCGAAGAACAATGATGGCATGCGCCGCAGAAACGCCCGGGGTTCACATAGACCCGGTCGCCCGGTTTGATACTGACAACTTGGGGACCGACCTCGTGAACCACGCCACTCGGATCGAGACCATGAATCGCAGGCCGAGGCGGCAGCGGCATCTGCGGATACCAAGTCTCCCAGTTAGCCAGAACATTCGCGAGGTTCGGAACCATTCCGCAGGCTTTTACACGGACGATCACGTCGCTCCCGGTTGCCTTCGGACGCTCAACCTCGTCAATGCTCATCGGCTGACCCACGGCGTGGAGCCGCGCGGCACGCATCATTTCCATCGGTATTCCTCCCAAACTCAAAGATTGCCTCGTATTGACATACCATTTGGATTGTGAATACCGTTTAGTATCTTAAAAGGCAAGCGAGGAATGCAACTATCCTCGCGGACCCGGCAAAGGCCCGGCGTCAAGGAGGAGAAATGGATTTCGTTTTGGTTGACTGGCTCCGCATTCTCTGCGGCGTCTGGTTCATTCCCCACCTCGTTGGCAAGGGCCTGCACCGTGAGAAGGCCGGCGAAACATTCGAAGCGGCGGGCTTCAAACCCGGGACGCTGTTCGTGGTGCTTACCATGGTTGCCGAGACGTGCGCGGCTGTCGGAATGATTTTTTCCGTGTACCCCAGGGTTGCAGCCGTGTGCGGTGCTTTGGTATTGCTTGGGGCCGGATACGCGGTCGTGAAGATCAACGGCCTGAATTGGCGCTGGCAGAAGATGGGCCCGGAATATCCAATCTTTTGGGCGCTCATTTGTCTGCTAACAGCTCTTGTATGACCGCTGCATTTTGGGGTACGCCTCGGTGTCTGGATACGCGAGAACAGGAATTGCGAATGGCACGGCTGACACGTGAGCAAAGTCAGGCTCGAACGAAAGAGAAGCTTCTAGCGTCCGCTTATGAAGTCATGGCACGATACGGCTACGCCGGGGCTTCGATTGAGCGGATCGCCGAGGAGGCCGGCTATTCGAAGGGGGCGTTCTACTCGAACTTTGCCAATAAGGAAGACATCTTCCTCCAACTCCTTGCCGGCAATGCCGGCGGCGACGTGGTTCAACTGACGGAACTTCTCGGGAACTGCGATGATCCCATGGAGCTCATTGACGTTCTCGCGACATGGGCGAACAACCGCGGAGATGACCGACGGTGGGGAATGCTGGCGATCGAGCTGCTGCGCATGGCACAGCATGATCACACACTGGGAGATCGTCACATCAAGCTTTTCCGGGATCAGTGGGAGGGCGTCGGCAAGATCCTCATCGACAAGTTGGATCTCGTCATGCAGTCCCCTGCAAACCCGTTCTATATCGGCGGTATCGTTCTCGAGCTCACCTATGGCGGTATTTCGAGCTTCCTCAAGGAGGGAGCCCCTGGAGACATGGTCCGGGTCGTTTTACGAGACATGTATCGGTCGTCGCGAGCAACCAAGTCTGGCGTCCCGGTAAAGGCCTGACGGGGACCATCATGCCATACGGCATGACAGACGCACGGCTGTACCGTTAGTCGCCGCGCGCTCTTAACGTCTCAACAATCTATCGATCAGGACAGCCGGCACGCAGCGGGGCGAGAGCCCGTTTTTGCGTCCATAGCGCGCTTGACATCCAAAAATTCAGAGACTAGCTTTCATCCAGAAACCAGATAGTATGTGAAAACTATTTGGTATCCAAACTGGAAGTGGCGACCGCTGTTGAGGAGCATGCGGTTATTGGGGGGGACTATGAGCAAAAGTAGGATGACAGCGATCTGTCGGAGCAAGCAACCCGGACGCTAAAGCGCCGGCTGCTTTGGTGCCGCATGTCACGCGCTAGCGGACCGGGCACCGCAGAATACCTGTCGCAATTCGGAAAACGTCGCATGCTTGGATTTGGCAACTCTCCGCAGGAGGCGCTGGCCGCGTCTCTGCTCGTCATGGTGCTCGTCGGCATTTTCGCGTCGGGCCTGATGCGCTGGCGCCGCCTGGTGCGCCTTACTGACCTCCTAATGCCTGCCGCATTGCTGGCAGCCTATTGGCTTGTCTACAACAAAGTGCCGGCTTTTCCGCCTGTCGGGGCGGTCAACAAGCTGTTCTACGTGATTGTTATCGGGACGGCAGTGGGGTTTGCGGTCGAGATCGCCGCCCAACGCGCGGTTCGAGTTGTGTCCCTTTTTCAGCCGGTGGCGGCTGCATTCTATATTGGCCTGCCCCGCTTGGGAGTGGCGACGTGGGAAGTGGTGACTGCTGCGACGGCCGGCGTGGCCATAATGTGGCTCATCTTGCGCGGGACGTCGGTTCGCGCGGAGGATGACGTAAAGCGGGGCGGCGTCGTTGCCGTGCTTGCGCTCGGCTTCGCGCCGATAGCCCTTCTCGGCGCATCGTCCTCCTCGTTTCAGCTCTGTCTGATGTTCGCAGCCGGTTGCCTGGGAATTCTCCTGGTACCCATCGTCAACCCCGTTTTCCGCTTTGGCGGCGCCTCATCGATCGGCGCGTTGGGTGGACTGATTTCCGTCGCTTTCACCGTGGTGTTGATCACGCGCAAAGCCGATCCCGTCGCCATTGCGATCCTCGGCCTCTGCGTCGTGCTGCCAGTGTTCTCGGAGGGTATCTGCCGGATGCTCGGCGTATCCCGGCAGTTTCCGCGCCTTTTCGTCCATGTCGCCCTGGCTGTGCTTCCGGCCGCGTTGGCGGTCGCTGTCGCGTTCCTGGACTATGGATCGAGTTTTCCAGCTTAACCTGAGGAGGAGAATGAAAATGAAATATAGACTTGCAGCTTTGTTGCTTTCGATGACGTCGCTCGCCGGGGCAGTGTCGCCCGCTTGGGCCACCAAGTTCGACATCGACCCCGTGCATTCGGGAATCGCGTTTTACATCGATCACCTGGGCTTCTCGAAAGTGATTGGGGTCGCGCAGGAATTCTCAGGCGCTTTCGACTTCGACGCCACGAAGCCCGAGGGAAGCAGCCTTGATGTCAAGGTCAAGGTCGGTTCGATCTCGACGAACAACAAGCAACGCGACGGCGACATCCAGGGTGCTGATTGGTTCAATGCGACGGAATTTCCGGAAATCACCTTCGTCGGCAAGGAGTTCAAGAAGACCTCCGACACCACGGGCCAAATTACTGGCGACCTAACGATTGCGGGCGTCACGAAATCCACTGCGCTGGATGTCAAGTTCAATAAGGAAGGTCAGAACCCGTGGGACAAGAGCCACGTTGTCGGCTTCAGCGCGACAACTAAGGTCAAGCGGAGCGATTTCGGCATGAAGGCAGCACTTGGGATGATCGGTGACGATGTCGATCTCGTGATCCAGGTGGAAGGCCGCGAGCACCAAGGCTGATTAAACGCAATCCCGACCGCAGGGTCATTTCGTGAGAAAGGTACCGTCGCTGTCGCAGACGGTACCTTTTCTGTATAGGCGCATCAGAAAACGCTTTGCCCAGAACAAATAGCCGCTTCACCGGTCGCTTCGCAGCTTCCATAGTCGCCCGGCGCGGGGGTGGCGGCCGGGTGAAATTTCCAACTATTTCGGATACTTTTTAGTATGCAAATTCTAATCAGTATGTTAACGAAGATCCGTGCGGCTGGAGGACGGAGATAAAACCGTAAGCGCGCATCGGGAGGATCTGTCAATGCTTTCGCCTGCAATCTCGCTCGTTTGCGGTACACCCGCGCGGCCAAGCTCGCCCATTTGCGGACCGCGAACCTTCAGCCGACGCATTCCTTATTCTTCCGCGACCTGACACTCGCAATCAAGGCCGCACCGCGGCAATTCTGGCAACCATCGAAAGGAAATCTAATGGACGTACGCGCCGCCGTCGCCGTTGCCGCCGGTAAACCGCTGGAAGTCATGACCGTTCAGCTCGAAGGCCCAAGGGCCGGCGAAGTGCTGGTCGAGGTCAAGGCAACCGGCATCTGCCATACCGACGATTTCACGCTCTCAGGCGCCGATCCGGAAGGCCTGTTTCCGGCGATCCTCGGCCATGAAG
>NZ_JARWLB010000031.1:0-46982 GCF_047445835.1 Rhizobium sp. BR 317
TCGCCGTCATAGGTGACGGATGGAACCTCTTGTTCCGTCACATAGGTCCTGACTTCTCCGGGAATAACCACCGTCGTGCTGCTTTGAGCAAAAGCTGTCCCGGATGCGAAGAGTGCCGCGCTCACGGCAACGAGAATCCTTTTCATCATAACCTCCGTTGATCCAATGGAATTCCCTAACTGTCGCCGGCCGCGAAGGTTCCTGAGTCGGGCGCGCTCGGTGGCGCACGGGTAGACGGGAATTCGAAAGGATGGCTCCAGCCACCTGCGCGACGGTTCCCTGATGCATCGAAGCGAGGAGCGACTGAAGGGTGGTAGTTTCGCATACTTGCTGGATCGTTCTGATCTCAAGAATTCCGTTGGAACTATTTGGCATTTTGCAGCTTTTTTCAGCACGCCTTTGCCGGCAGTGAAAGGCTCAAAACTACGCCGTCTATGCTTGGCTGAAGAAGCGGGAGCATGTCTTTGACTGAGACGACGGAGCGACAGGGGGCGATGGCAGGAAATGGGATCTTTCGCCGGTTCCTAAAGATTTTGGGACCGGGCTTTATCACCGGTGCTTCGGATGATGATCCCTCCGGAATAGGAACATACAGTCAGGCGGGGGCTCAACTTGGATATGGCATCGGATGGACAATGCTGCTGACATATCCGCTGATGTCGGCAATTCAGGAGATTTGCGCGCGGGTCGGACGCACGACCGGACATGGCATCGCCGGAAATGTATGCCGGCACTACCCGGCTTGGCTGCTCTACTTCATTGTGGGACTGCTTTTCATAGCGAACGCGATCAATATCGGAGCCGACCTCAGCGCGATGGCCGATGCGTTGCAACTTTTAATCGGCGGGCCTGAGACGCTTTATGTCGTCGGTTTCGGAAGCGCTTGCGCGATTGCCAGCGTTTTTGTCGAGTATGATCGTTATTCCGCCGTGCTCAAATGGATGACGCTCAGCCTTTTTGCTTATGTTGCCGCCATGTTTGCGGCCAACATATCCTGGGGCGAGGCAACGGCGGGCCTTTTCGTGCCCAAAATCGTCTGGAATGCTGAATTCTTCACGACCATCGTCGCCATATTGGGCACGACGATTTCACCCTATTTATTCTTTTGGCAGGCTTCCCAGGAAGTCGAGGATGAGCATGTCAATGGCGACAAACATCCACTGGTCGAAGCGCCAAGAGAAGCGCCCGCCGCGCTCAGACGCATCCGCGCCGACACTTTGATCGGCATGGGGTTTTCAAACATTATAGCTCTTGCGATCATCGCGACAACTGCGGCAACAATCCATAAGACCGGTGTCGCCAATATCTCATCCTCGGCGCAGGCAGCCGAAGCCTTGCGGCCAATCGCGGGCGATGTCGCGTTCATCGTGTTTGCCGTTGGCATATTAGGCACCGGGTTGCTTGCGGTTCCGGTACTTGCTGGCGCAGCCGCCTACGCCGTCGGTGAGGCTTTCAAGTGGCCGGTCGGCCTCTCGAGAAAACCAAAACATGCAAAAGCATTTTTATGCGACCTTGAGCATGGCCTGTATTCTCGGAATGGGCATATTGTTCACGCCCGTCAATCCTATCTCGGCCCTGTATTGGAGCGCGGTAATCAACGGGGTCGTAGCCGTGCCGGTGATGACAATCATGATGCTGATKACTGCGAAAGAGCAGGTCATGGGAAAGTTTATGGTTACCGGCTGGCTGCGCTGGCTTGGATGGACGTCGACGGCAGTCGTGGCCGCATCCGTTCTTGGGATGGTGGCGACGTGGTTTTTTTAGCGCGGACTTCGATAGTGCGGTGTGATGAATGATGCTTGCTTGAGCACGAACATCCAGCTCCGCTTCAAAATCAAGCTACGGCAAATTTTAAATGTCTTCCGGTGGTCGCGGGATGTGCCAGTCCAAGCCGCGCTGCAAGTGCCTTTGCATCCGCAGGGGCTCGCACTTTCACGTCGTTATCGAAATAAACATAGACGTCGCGGCCATTGCGMGCCGGCTTCAGCGGCTCAAGCACGCGGTTGCCGTTTGCCGGCTCGCGGCCATGTGCCCAGGCATCGATCCTGCCCGCCCAGATATCCAGTGCCTTGTCGTCATAGCCGCTGATATAGAGCTCTTCAGAGCCGTGGAGGCGGCAATAAACGAAGTCAGCCGTCACATCCATCAGCAGCGGCCATTCGACGGTATCAGCACAGACGAGCCCGATTTCATGCTCGCGAAGCAGGTTGATGAAATCTGCGTCGACGAAGCTTTCGTGGCGGATTTCGAATGCATGGCGGATCGGCCTCTTGCCATCGGCCTGCAGCCAGTCGCGACCGTTCAGCCGTTCGTCGTGCCGCGCGGCAAGCTTTGATGCGGCGGTGGTATCTTTCGGCAGCATGCGCATGAAAGCGGCAAACAGATCGCGATCGAAACGTTGTCTTGCCGGAAACTGCCAGAGGATTGGTCCAAGCTTCGGACCCAGGCGCAAAACGCCAGAGGCGATGAAATTGGCGAGCGGGGTTTCCACCTCGCGCAGCCTGCGCAGATGGGTGATGTAGCGGGAGCCCTTGACCGCGAAGACAAAATCGTCCGGCGTCTCGTCGCACCACTTGGCAAAGACTTCTGGCCGCTGCAGGCCGTAAAAGGTGCCGTTGATTTCGATGGAAGGGAATTGCTGCGAGGCATAGGCCAACTCACCTTTCTGCGCCACGTCATCCGGATAGAAGACGCCGCGCCAAGGGGCGTAAGTCCAGCCCGAGATACCGATACTGATTGTGCCTGTCTTTGCCATTCAATAGGAACCACGCGGCTGGTGACTTGTTCCTCAACCTTAAAAAACCACGCATCATCAAGCGTATCTCGACGGAACCTTGGAAAAATTCAGGCGTTTGCGTTTCGGTGGGGCGAAAGCGACAAGGACCTGTCGGAGCACGATCGGCTGTCGGAAACAGAGAGGAGCAAGCGGTTCTGCCATGTCGCCGAAAGCCGAAGATATGCGGTTGGAAGGTATTGCGGCAAGAACAGCCTTTCTTATCAATGGCAGTGCCTATTTCTCTCGGTTGGCCCACATTTTGCGCCATGCGCGAAAGCGGATCTGGATCATCGGATGGGACTTCAATCCCGATATCCGCCTGCAGCCTGAGAATTCCAAGGAAACGCTGGGTGATCTTCTGCATGCTCTGGCGGATGCCAATCCCGATCTTGAGGTCCGAATTTTGATCTGGGCTTTGGGACCGCTCTATTCCGACAAATCCTTGAAGGTGTTGCGCAAGCAAAACTTTCCGAAGAACAGTCGCATCGATCTTCGCTTTGCCATCCAGCCCGCCATACGCGGATGTCATCATCAGAAACTCGTCTGTATCGACGATTCCGTGGCATTCATCGGCGGAATCGATCTGACATCGCGGCGCTGGGACACCTGGGGCCACAGGGTTCGTGACAAGCTGAAGCGTGATTCCGAAGGCTTGTTCTACGAGCCCCTTCACGACCTGCAAGCCATGGTGACGGGGGATGCGGCAAGGCTTATCGCCTCTGTGGCGAGGCGACGATGGATGGATGCCGCCGGCGAGGATTACAGGGCCTTGCCAGCGCAGGCGGCCGTTGGCTGGCCGAACGATCTCGTCGCATCGCTGGAGAATGTGCCCGTCAGGCTCGCGACGACCGAACCGGCGACCTTCTTCAGGAATGGCCTGCATCAGGGCATTGCCATGACAAAGGACGTGATCGCCAAGGCAAGACATCAGCTTTATATCGAAACGCAATACCTTGCCTCCTTTAATGTCGCGGAGGCCATTGAAGCTCGCCTGCGGGAAGGCAACGGGCTGGAGGTCGTCATCGTCTGCACGCACAAATCCCATGGCTTGATCGAGAACTTTGTCATGGGAAGGAATCGCGACAGGATAATCCGGCGTCTCATGGATGCGGACAGTCATGGTCGGCTGCGCGTCTTCTACCCCTTGGTTCCCGATGGTGAAAAGCAAGTCGAACTGCTCGTTCACTCGAAACTGCTGATCGCCGATGACAATGTGCTTCGCATCGGCTCCTCCAATCTCAACCACCGGTCCGAGGGGCTTGATACCGAATGCGATATTCTCTTTCAGGCACTTAAGCCCGCTCACCGTTTGGCGATCGGTGAGCTGCGCAACACGCTCATAGCGGAATATCTAGGCTGTGCGGCCGGTGCCGTTCGAAATGCTTTTCAACGGACCGGATCGCTGATCGAGGCGATCACCGAGCTGAATGTCGGGGCCCGGTGCCTCAAGCCATTTGCAACGACCTGCGAAAAGACGGAGCCGATTGTGGGGACCGCGCTGCTMGATCCCGTCCGGCCGCTAGGACGACTGGGTTCTCGTCGTCTGGTCGGTCACCTTCTCCGCATTCTTCGCTCGAGCTGAGCGATGCCGAAACGCCAGTTCGCTGGTGATCAGAAGGGTCGTTCCCAGCACGAGCGGGATGAGGAAATAGATGCAGCGAAAGGCGATCAAGGCGCCGATGGAGGCCGCGTCCGGCACGCTATAGGCGACAGTCGTCTCAAGGATGCCGAGGCCGCCCGGAACCTGGGTTGCCAGCACGGCGGTGTTGGCCAGCACGTAGGCCGTGACCGATCGGAAGAAGGCGACGTCCGCGAAAGCCGAAAGCAACTCGTGCAGGCAGCCGAGGCGCCGAAACAGAATGTTCAACAGCGAGTTCCTGATGTCATCAAAGCTGTATTGGTGGAGAATGCGATACAGGAGCCAGAATGCCAGGCATATCGCTGCGATGAGCAGGCCATTCCAAATCAGGCGTTTCAACCTCATCCGCGATCCTTCTCCAGGGGTGTGAAACACAGTCCCAAGGATGCGGAACGATCGGGCGAGTTCGGTGTTCCCAGGCAATGCCCTACGGAAGATCGATCAGAATTCTGACTTATAACGTGCACAGTTGCATTGGTACGGATCGCAAGATCGACCCTGCCCGGATCGCCGCGGTTATCGCGGAGGCGCAGGCAGACATCGTGGCATTGCAGGAGATCGATGTTCGCCGCCACAGAACTGGCGGCGTCGATCAGGCGAGCATGATCGCCTCTCTTCTGAAGATGGAGGCGCATTTCAATCCGGCCCTGACCGTAGCCGACGAGCAATATGGAGACGCGCTCATAACGGCTCTGCCGACAAAGGCGATCAAGGCTGGGCCCTTGCCTTCGCTGGGCGAGCCGCGTGGGGCGCTTTCCGTCGAGGTCATGATAGGAGACAGGCAATTGCACCTCGTCAACACACATCTCGGCCTTCGGGGGCGCGATCGCGTGCAGCAAATGTCGGCGCTTCTCGGGCCAGCCTGGCTCCCGGCGGGCGGCAAGGACCTAGCCTCGACCATTCTCTGTGGGGATTTCAATGCTGTCCCGGTTTCCGCAGCCTATCGGCTTGCCACCCGCGTCTTGAAGGACGTCCAGCTCTCAGGCAATCAGCCGGCGAGACCGACTTTTCCGTCACGCTATCCGCTGATGCGGCTGGATCACGTCTTCGTCAGCGCCGATCTTGCGGTCCTCGGCGCGAGCGTGCCTCGAAATCGTCTGACGAGCCTGGCTTCCGACCATCTTCCATTGATTGCAGAAATCGGCCTCGGCGATTAGCTTCATCCTGGCAACAACGAAGCGGCCCAAATCCGCAAGGATGCGAGAGGCCAATATCGTCGGCTCGACGATGCAAAGTGAACAAGAAGACGCCCGGCGAGAAGAGACCGGAGACGGACCGAGATTTTGAAAGCCTCTAGGGAACAAGCTGAAGGCAGGGCCGTTTGTCACTGGATGCGAAAAACGCTTGAGGAGGTTTGACGGGGTTCAGGTGCTATCGCGGCAACTCGTTCAATAAATTGTTGGAATGATCCGACCCGGCATCCGCAAGGTGCCGAGCCGGTAACCGTTTGCACTTGCGGGGCGATGCAAACATCGCGTCAATGACGCGGTTGGAAGGAGAGCGTTGTGTTCGACACGTCCCGATCTGCCGACTTAGAGGCGGAAATCGTCAATCTCATTCCCGCTCTTCGTGCTTTCGCCAGGACCTTTCACAGGAACTCTGCCGATGCCGACGATTTGGTTCAGGAAACCTTGACCAAGGCGCTCGCCAATCTTGGACAGTTCGATCCAGGTACACGGCTGAAATCCTGGCTGTTCACCATCATGCGCAACACGTTCTGCACAAAGTTTCGCATAGCCAAGCGCGAGTCGCCCGGCAGCAAGAAGTGCGTCTCGGGCTTTGGCGTGGAAGCGCCATCGCAGGAGTGGACGATCCGCGCCAAGGAGCTGGAACGGGCCTGCAACCTGTTGCCGRAGCCTTACCGGGCGGTGCTGGAATATGTGGTCATCGAAGGCCGCTCCTACGACGACGCGGCAGAAAAATTCGGCTGCGCGATCGGCACGGTGAAGAGCCGCATCAACCGGGCGCGCCAGCAGCTCGCCGCACAGCTCGATGAGGACTTTAGCTGACATCGTCCAAACCGTCGCGGCGCAATTCCAGTCACTTAGTGGGCGTCGAAGCTTTAACAAGTTTCATCGACGGCTTTCGCTTTCAGACACGCAACGTGCCGAGTGACGAAGATGTTTTCGAGGTCATGGTACGGTGCCGAAGAAGCACAAAAAGCCGCCCGTTGAGCGGCTTTTTGTGAGACCTGCCTAGGTTTCAGGCGGCCTTGCCCTGAGGGTTGGCGGCGGACTGCGCAAGTTGCGTCAGCTTCTTGTCCGTGGCTTCTTCTTCAGCGAGGCTCGCCTGAAGGAGCGGCACGGCGTCCTTGAGGCCAAGCTGCTTGGCCCATGCGATCAACGTGCCGTAGCGCGCGATCTCATAATGTTCGACCGCCTGTGCGGAAGAGATCAGCCCAGCGTCGAGAGCCTTCGTGCCCTTATACTCTTCCATGATCTCTTCACCCTCGGCGATGATGCCCTGGATCGCTTCACAGGTTTTGCCGCGGGCTGGCTTGCCCAAAAGTTCGAACACTTGATCAAGGCGCTCGATCTGGGCCTGTGTCTCGTCACGATGCTTGATGAATCCTGCCTTGCCTTCCTCAAGCTGGGCGGCGCGGGCCATTTTCGGCAAAGCCTTCAGGATTTGTTTTTCGGCAAAATAGATGTCCTTGACCGTGTCAAGGAATAAGTCGTTCAGCGTTTTCTCGGTAGCCATTGGATCCTCCTGGCGCCTGATTGCGTCGTCACCGAACATGGAGAGTCCCTGAATGTTCCGGGAGGTGCCTCGGGTCAGAGCGTTGCAAGCCTTGGGAGAGGGCGCTCGCATGTGACGGCGCGCCTTCGGCTGGCTTTCAAACCGTACGGCGGTCCGTGACCAGCAGGTCTTCCTCCTCGTCACGTTGCATTCCACCGAGAGCGGCGGCCGCCGCGGCGATGAACGCCCCGACACGTATTCTCCGATCTGGACCGGATCCTTGTTGTTGACCTTGAATTCCAACCACGCGCTTTCGATCGGTTCTTCAAGTAATCGATTGAGCAGAGCGCATGGGTCGTGAATCGGCACTGTGGGTCCTCTTTTATCTCCCTCATATCAGATTCGGCCGTTCCAGAACCTCGTGGTGGGAAAACTTCAAGTGGAAACAAGGCGATGGCGCGAAGACAAAGACGCGGATTTTTATCCGCGTTTTGTTGAATTGCGCGCAACATCGCTCCGCCGATGCAGAAATTAAGTCGCCTGGTTATATCCTGGTTTTATCAAAATTCGGAAACAACGTTTAAATCCATATCAATGAAAACAATCGGATAGCAGCCAAATCAAGGCACCAGTTATATCAGGCAAAGAACGGAATGGCCGACGAGTGGCCGGGTATTCTGCTCCACCCCGATTTCGATCCGGGCTTCAGCGGCATCATCGAAGAAAACATGGTGTTGAACGTCGAAAGCCTGACTGCGGAGGAAGGATCCGAGAGCATCAAGCTTGAGACACAGGCTCTTGTCATCTCGGCAGGTGCCCAAAGACTTGATAGTTTCCCCTGGGAAGAGTGTTGAGCGAAGCCATAAAGACGCTTCCGACGTTTAAACGTCCCTTCGGCCAAAGGGTTCGTTCTGGGGCGCTCGCAAGCGCCCCAGAAGCTCGGCTTTAGCCAAGGCCTCGGCGAGCGGCACGGCAGACGCTGGGCTCTGGCCCATCATCAGGACGCCATCGACCACGACATTCGGTTCCCAATTCGCCTTGCTCTGGTAATTGGCGCCACGGTTCTTGAGCTCATCCTCAAGCGAGAACAGCAGGTGGTGGAGCAGTTCGATTTCGGTGTCTTCGGCATTCTTGAAGCCGGTGACGTTCAGGCCCTTCACCAGATACTGGCCATCGTCCTTCTTGACGTCGCGCAGGATGGCAGGTGCATGGCACACCATGGCGATAGGACGACCCGCCTTGTGGAAGTCGCGGATCAGCTCGCCGATACACGGATCGCTTTCTCGAAGCTGTGGATCAGCAGTTGGTCGTCGGTATTGATATTGTTGAAGCTTGGCGGCAGGTCTTTCGCGTTGCTCTGCAACGCGACGGAAGAATGTGCTTATGCGGCGCTCGCAGCGACGGCGCAGGATTTGGCCGGTGAGGTTCTGGACGAAGTGCAACGCTTCTTCCTGCTCGGAATCGATAAATCGACGAAGGCAGGGTTATCTCGAAACAGCGCATTGCAGGTGCTTGCTACGCTGGAAGGCGCGATGCTGACGGCAAATGTTCTCGAAAATCCCTCCTTGTTCGACGACGGAACCGCAGCTCTTGCCTCGCCGGTAGGAAGTTTCGCCGAGGATCGCCATTTTTTGATCCCGTATGATCAAGCCATGGGTTTACCGTGGATGCCTCAATGAGCATCGCTGAGATCACCGCTGAAAGGGCGAACTTATCCACATACGACCAAACGTGGCTCAAGCATATTACAAATGACGCTCAGATCCTGCTAGTGTCATCCGGCGGGGGGCGCCAGGCGGGTAAACATAAACAATGGCAAGATCTGGGATTTGGCTTGACTGAAATTTTCGTCGCAAAACTTGAAGAGGCGTCGCTAACAGCCGAGGAAATCGCATACTGGTTATCCGACAACAAGGAGCGAGATAATCATGTCCCTCTCAACCGGGGGGCGCGCGATCTTTTTGCCTTCAGTATGCAAGGCGTCGACGGCTTTGTAGGGTGGAGTGGATCGAGCGAAACAAAGCGGGATTTCTCGGTCACCGTTGAGCGCGACGATTTCATGTTCTTTTTTGAACATTCCACCTACTGCCAACTGACGACCGGAAACATCCGTCATATCGTCTGCCCTGGTTCCGGCGTGCTGACGACGGCAGATCGGTACTCGGGAATAGAAATCGGAGAGAAGTCGATTGGGGAAGGATTCGTCGTCAGTCGAAACGCGGTGATGAGCGCACTTACCAACACTTATGAGTGTTTTGCGCCGGCAGACTTCGAATTCGTGGCGCAGCACGCCGCAGTTGACGGAGCAATGCCGCAACTTCTGACACTGATGCGATTTTTTAGAGATGAAATCTGCGCGAACCAGAATCTGAAGGCATCACCCATCGCACTGGCCAGTTTCCAGGAGGCATTGGCTTTGCTGATGGTGCAGAACCTGCCTCATTCTCTGTCTCACCGAAAATCGCCCGGATGCTCGATTGCGCCAAAACAGGTGAGAAGGGCGGTCGAGTTTGCCCGGACCCACGCCAATGCACCAATAACCCTTGCTGACATGGCTGCTGCGGCCGATGTAAGCGTTCGAGCTTTGCAGACCAACTTTCGTCGCTTCTACAACGAAACACCAATGGAGCATCTTCGACGATTGCGGCTCGAAGGCGCGCGAAACGACATAAAGAATGCACCGCCTCTTGCAACGATTGCCGAGATCGCGAGCCGCTGGGGCTTTACTCATCTCGGTCGCTTTTCCCTCCAGTATAAAGAGGCTTTCGGAACCCTGCCCTCGTTGGATTTGAGGCGCGAACGCAAGAAATAGGTTGCGTGCCGGTGCGATCAGCGTTCCCATCCGTTTTCGCCACCATCAGCACATCGCCCGAAAAGTTCCGGTCAATGTTTCCGGCGAAACGCGCTTGTAGCCGATCCTGGATCACATCTCTGCAGTTAGCTCCGAATATCTGAAGCGCGTAGTTCTGGACGCCTGTGCACTTGAGATAGAGCCGAGTGCACCTCGCGCTGCCGCCCGCTGCTTGATGAACGCGCGGCCGTTGAATAGACGTCGATATCTCTTGCTCCGGTGTATATCCCATCAAAACGACGTTGATAAGATTTACCTTTATTTCCCGATTATCGACGGGGTTGCCCTATTGGCGTTCGTTCCAAAGAGTGCGGGCGGAAAGATAGTTGATGGCCTGGGATGGGGTGTCACTGGCAAGGGTTGACTGTCGGAGGCATCAGGCTTTCCGGCAGCTAGCCGTGATTACAGCATGAGCAATCACGGAAATATGCATCAGTCATTCGTCAACAGAGGAAATTCCCTTGCGTAAGATAATTCTCTGCGGTTTTGCATTTGGCGTCCTCTCCTTCACGCCTGCAGCAGCCAGCGTATGTTCGCAGCACTATCAAAGCAGCGGCGTTCCCCTCGTCACGGCTGTGACCTACAAAACCTGGATGGAGTTCCCGTCCGTCAACCCAACGGCTGCGTTCGATAAGGTGTCGAGGGCCGTTCTTGCCGAAGGTTTCGCGGATGTGAACGTTGAGAAGCAGCTCGGCACGCTGACAGCTCAACAGGAAACGACGGGGTCGGGGCGCCCGCAGACTTTGCGCGTCGTCGTCCGGAAGAGCGGCAAGGGCAGCCGCGTGGACGCCCTTTTTATGGTGCCGCAGGGACAGGTTGCCCCCAGCATGAGCGACAATCTTTGCCGTGTCGTCAATTCGGTCGCTGAGTAAGCGCAGCTTGCCAGTTCGATGCCGATAGCTAGGCGCCCGCCATAATGACGTGCGCCTGAATTTTGGCAGCAACCTCGCCGGTACCATGTCTGGCTGCGATCGCCGACGTAGCGTAGTCGGTCGCAGCCTCTAGGCTTCCCGCCTCTCTGGCCTCGATTTCGTTGCGAAGAAGCGTTCCCTGACAATAGGCGACCGCCGGAAGACGCGGCGAGGATGCACGGCTTTGTTCGGCTCGCGTTTCGATCACCACGTGCGAGAAACCAGCGCGCTGAAGGTCGGTACGGATCAGCTCCCGGTCATGATAGCCGTGCGGCGTGCGCGCCAGAAAGCGCGGTGGATCGTTCGGGAAAATCTCGGCGAGCGCATTCGTCACATCATCCGCAAATACATTCTCCTCGATGCGATCCCACACGCTGAACAAAAAATGCCCTCCGGGCTTCAGGACTCGTCTTGCTTCACGATAAGCAGACGAGCGGTCGGGAAAGAACATCGCCCCGAACTGGCAACAAACGAGATCGAAGGCCGCATCGTCAAACGGCAGCGCCATAGCATCTGCCTGGCGCCACTGGATGCGAGCGTCGGGCGCTTGTTGCGATGCGGCGTAGTCAATCATCGGCTGGTTGAGGTCGGTTACGACATAGCTTGCGCCGGCGGACAATTTGGGCGCCAACACGCGAGTCACGACCCCGGTTCCCGCGGCAACTTCCAAAACGGCGCTTGGCGCCAAGGATGTTGCTCGTTGTGCGAGATCTGCGGCAAAAGGCTCGAAAATCAACGGAACCATATAGCGGTCGTAGTTTTCCGGAATCGAGCCCGTGAATGCCTTGTCCGCTTCCAACATCGCTATCACCCGCAATGCGTTCGATGGCTGACGAGAATAGCATGGATTGTTCAGGTCTACTATGAAAGGTTGTCGCAAGCACGCTGCGTAGTGAAAGGTGCGACCAATCTCGTTCAAGAGATTCCACGTCTAGGTTCATGCGACAGGGCGATGCCGCATGTCGGGTCATCATACCGCTCCTCACCAGATATCACGCTCGAACCAATGCACCCAAACGCGCAAATGGTGGGTTGAGATGGGAGGCAGCAATGGCTATCTGCTGCTAACCCCAAGCGGACACTTCGCGAACCACAAGGCACATCCCTGCATGATCCCAGATTTTCTCGTTACCCATTCCGGCGGCTTTCATGCCGATGAGCTTCTGTCCAGTGTTATCCTGACCCGGCTTTTCCCGAACGCTCGCCTGATCCGCAGCAGGGCGCCGGAATGGATAAGGCCCGGCGCCGATCGTATCATTTATGATGTGGGCGGTGCGTATGATGCTGCCGCGCGGATATTCGATCACCATCAACGCGGCGCGCCGCTGAGGGAGAATGGCCAACCCTATAGTTCGTTCGGATTGATCTGGAAGCACTATGGCCGCGACTATCTTGCGGCTTCAGGCCTACCTGAAGCGCATATTGAGGTGGTTCATGCGTCTTTCGATTCCAGTTTTGTGCTGCCGGTCGACCTGGTTGACAATGGCGCGCTTAGCCCTTCCATTGCCGGACCGCTGGCTGGGCTCACGCTGCCGGCGCTGCTCGAAACCTTGAAACCGGTTTTCGACGAGACGGACCCGGAAGCCGGAGATCGCGGATTCCAAAACGCCCTTGCCGTTGCCAGAAGTTTCGTCGAGGCGAGGATAGCGCAGAGCGCCGCAAAATTGCGGGCCGAGGCGCTGGTGCATCAGGCTATCATGGATGCAGGCAGTGGCCGCATTCTGGAACTCCCAATGGGAATGCCGTTCCGCCCAGCCATCGTGAAGGCGGGCGCCGATCACCTATTGTTTGTCGTTCATCCGCGCGAAAATGGTTGGTGCCTGACCGGTATCCGCCGTGCGGACGAGGGGTTTGAACTCAGGGCAGATCTGCCTGCCGCCTGGGCTGGCCTGACCGATCATGATCTGGCGGCGGTTTGCGGCGTAGAGGGCGCGAGTTTCTGCCATAGTGGTCGCTTCATCGCTGCCGCCAAAACCCGCGAGGCCGCGCTCGCCATGGCCGAATTGGCGGTGGCGGAGGCTGTCTCAGGATGACGCCGGCGTGAGATGTTGAGTACTCGCTTCTCACGGATTTTGTCACGATGGTGCAACTTGTGATCATCGAGGGCAAGGCGCTGTAGGAACTTTCGGATGCAAGGCCCATTTCTCTTTCAGCTCATACGAGCCGAAAAGGAAAGGAGAATGCTATGAAAACGAAACTTATCGTCTCTGCAGCGGCCGCCTTCGGCCTTCTCGCTGGCTCAGCCTTCGCACAGTCCTCCACGGTCACAGGGGCCGCGGGCGGTGCGGTTACCGGAGCCGTTGTTGGTGGCCCGATCGGTGCCGCGGTCGGTGGTGTAGCAGGCGCTATCGTTGGCACTGCAATCGATCCGCCGCCGCAGAAGGTCATCACCTATGTGCAGGAGCAGCCGCTGCCCCCGGCCGAAACCGTCGTGCAGGATAAGATCATCGTCGGTCAGCGGCTCCCTGAGACCGTGGTCGTGACACCGGTTCCGGATAATCCGACCTATGCCTACGCGGTCGTCAACCACGAACGTGTCATCATCCAGCCAAAGACACGCAAGGTTGTCAAAATTCTCGACTAATCCTGTCGGAAGGGCCTCTGTCGAAGGTCCTTCTTTCATCCGGGCCTTTCGTCGTGAATTTGGCATTACGCCCGGGGAGGCGCGCGAGTGGTCGCTGCGGAGCGCCAATGCTCCGCCGGACGATCACCTGGCCGAGCCGCAGCCCGAGACCGAATCGGCGCGCTGGGTGGCTCAGCTCACGGGCGCCATGCCGCAACTCTCGACGCTTCGCGCCGAGCGCAAGCCATAGCCGTTCGTTAAGAGAAATGAGCATGCTTGGATGTGAGGCAAAGCCGCCGTTCCCATCTTCCGATAGCGTCCGCGCTTTCAACACCCGCTCGGGCGCCTTCCCAAATGAACAGACGCGCAAGACGCAGTTCGGCGGCTACCCTGATAACGGCTCGGACACCATTACAATCAATCGGGTTGAGGCGCCGAGGTCGTTTCGCCCTCTGAAATCTCACAGGCAAGCAGGATTGGGTCGTCGAGATCGGGCACGGGTTGCTTGTTGAGAAGAATTGCCACGGCAACCGCTGCAATCCGTTGAATCGGCTGCTTCACTGTCGTCAGGCGCGGTGTCGTCATGCTTGAGAGCGGGATGCCGTCGAATCCGACGATCGAAAGTGCTGCCGGTATCGGAATACCGAGATCATGTGCCGCCCGCATGCAGCCGATTGCCTGCTGGTCCGAGCTTGCGAAGATCGCAGTTGGGCGCTCCTTGCGTGCGCGGGCAAGAAGATAGTTTCCAGCGAGCCGGCCGCTTTCATAGTCAAAAGCCGCCTCGGCTATCAGGGACGGACTGACCGTTTGCCCGTCATCCTGGATTTGCTCCATTGCGTCCAGATAGCCCGTAAGGCGATCGTTGGCCGGGACAGACCCTTTGGGGCCTGATATGAAGCCGATGCGGCGATGGCCGAGCTTCAAGAGATGTTCGACGCCGAGGCGGACGCCGCTGCGATGGTCGGCGGCGATGCCGGAATATCCTGGCATGAGACGATCCACAACGATGATCGGCAATCCCTTCGGCAGCTTGATCGAATGGAAATCGTTGGTGGGAACGAGGATGATACCGTCCACCTTGCGGCTTGTTAGCTGTCCGATGCGGTCAGCCTCCTTGGCCGCATTGTCAAAGGATGTCATGACGATGATGTTGTAGCCATGGTTCGCTGCCGCTTGCTCTGCGGACTGGACGAGCTCGGAGAAGAAAGGATTGGTCAGGTCCGGAATGACGATGCCAATGAGGCGGCTGACCTTGCCGCGCATGCTTCTGGCGGACGGATCGGGCTGGTAGCCCAGCTCTTCGATAATGCCTCTGACACGGGCTCTTAGTTCATCCGTAACAGAGGGATGATCATTCAAAACCCGTGAGACGGTCCCGGTAGAAACTTCTGCGAGCCTGGCAACGTCTCGAATTCCAACCTTTGGCATAACAGAAACATATGTCCCTTCATCTTCGCCTTCGGGGACATTCCAAAGGCGTCTGATCCGTGCCTTCAGCTAATGGTCTCTATCGCCTTAGTCAAAGGGCTGCATCGTAATTCCGGCCACTTATCTCCCATAGCACGGTCACGGCGGATACTCAATGGAAACGGTTCATCTGTCGCAATCTGCAAAGTGATATCGATCGCAGTTGGCGTTGGCTTTTTGCCCCGATTAGGCGAGTTGACAATCTCTGGGGGCACTGTTACGCATTGAGTGCTGGAAACGGTTCATTGTTACTCGCAACTCAGTTGGAGCTGAGTTCAGGCCGTTCGGGAGGAAAGAAATGTCCAATTCTACAAAGCGTGATTCCGTCTTGATCAGTGCGCCGCGTCGTGCGGCGTTGAAGCTCGGACTTGCCGGCACGTTGATGCTCGCATTGTCCTGTGGCGTGTCGCCTGCCTTTGCCGCGGCGAGCAAGCCGAAGGTCGGCTTGATCATGAAATCCTTGTCCAACGAGTTCTTCAAGCAGATGAAGGCCGGCGCCGATAAATATGCGGCTGAAAACAAGGACAAGTTTGACTTCAAGGCCGTCGGCATGAAGGACGAGCGTGACTTCGCCGCGCAGGTCGATGCCGTCGAAAACTTCGTGACGCAGAAATACGACATCATCGTCGTCGCTCCGGCCGATTCAAAGGCTATGGCCACCCCGCTTGCGAAGGCTGTGAAGGCCGGTGTCAAGGTCATCAACATCGACGTGCCGCTCGATGCCGACGCGAAGAAGGCTGCCGGTATCGATCTGGCCTTCTTCGGGCCTGACAATCGCGAGGGCGCGAAGCTTGCAGGCGATGCGCTTGCCAAGGACCTGGGTCCCGGTGGAAAGGTTGTCATCCTTGAGGGCAACCCCGAGGCCGACAATGCCAAGGAGCGCAAGGAAGGCTTCATGGACTCCATCAACAGCGGCAAGCTGCAGCTCCTCGACAGCAAGACGGCCCATTGGGAGACGGAAGAAGCCAATACCGTCATGACGAATTTCCTGACCAAATATAAGGATATTCAGGGCGTCATGGCAGCCAACGACTCGATGGCTCTCGGCGTCGTCAAGGCTCTCGATGCGACCGGCCAAAGCGGCAAGATCAAGGTCGTCGGCTTTGACAATATTCCGCCGGTGCAGCCGCTGATCAAGGACGGCAAGATGCTTGCCACGGTCGAGCAATACGGCGCTGAAATGGCCGTCATGGGCATCAAGTATGGTCTGCGCGAACTTGCCGGTGAAAAATTCACTGGCTGGGTCAAGACGGATGTCAAGCTCGTCACCGCCAAGGACCTCAAATAGTCGACTGCCGACTGTAAGGTTAAAGAGAGGTGCCGGCCAAAAGCCGGCGCCCACCACCACAAACCGTTTTCCACGTTGATCACGCTGGCGAGGTCGTTTCAGGCCTCGGGAATATGTGTTCGTGGAGGCTAGCCATCTCCCATTGAAATAGACCACGCATGAGGTGGACGTGTCAGAACCATCAGATGATTTCATCCTGACGCTGGAAGGAATAGGCAAACGCTTCCCGGGTGTCGTGGCGCTCAGGGATGTCTCCATGCAGCTTGCCCGAGGCAAGGGCCATGTTCTTCTTGGTGAGAATGGTGCCGGCAAATCCACGTTGATCAATCTGCTCGGCGGCGTATTCAAGCCCGATGATGGCCACATCCTGTTTGACGGGGAAAGCTATAGCCCAACCTCGCCGCTGGAGGCGTTCAAGGCGGGTATCCGCGTCATCCACCAGGAACTGCACCCTCTCTCCAATCTCACCGTCGCCGAAAATCTGCTTTTTGAGCACCTTCCGCGTCGATATGGCCTGGTGAACTTTAGGGAAATGAACAAGAGGGCGGCCGAGCTGCTGGCGGAAGTGGGCCTCGATGTCGCCCCGACCACGCCGGCCAATCGCCTCAGCGTCGCACAGCTCCAGTTGCTCGAAATCGCCAAGGCGCTTTGTTATGAAAGCAAGCTGCTTGTTCTCGATGAACCGACGGCAACCTTGACCTCCAGGGAGGTCGACCGCCTGTTCGAAATTCTGAAGCGGCTGAAAGCGCGCGGCGTCACGACGCTTTACATATCCCACAGACTGGAAGAGATTTTTGAAGTCGGTGACAACGTCACGGTGTTGCGCGATGGTCAGCATGTGATCACGCGTCCGCTGGAGGGATTGGCCATTCCTGACATCGTCGAACTGATGGTTGGACGAACGCTTTCGGATCATGGCGTTTTTCGCAGTGACAGCGCCGTGTTCGGGGAGGCGCTTGGCGTTTCCGGCCTGAAGGTGACACGCAATAGCCCGGAATTGTCGTTTTCCGTCGCCAAGGGAGAGATTGTCGGCATTGCCGGCCTCGTGGGCAGCGGTCGGACGGAGGCGGTGCGTGCTATATTCGGCGCCGACGACAAGGCTGCCGGCGAAATTCGCATCAACGGAAAAGAGGTCGAGATCAACTCGCCCAAGGATGCCGTCGCCGCAGGGCTTTGCCTCGCAACGGAAGACCGAAAGCTGCAGGGCCTAATGCTCGACATGACCTGCGCCGAAAACACGACCATAACGGACCTCGGCAAGATCTCCCGCAACGGGTTGATACGCCAAAGAGCGGAAGACGATCACTCGCAGCGCCTCGTGCATGAGCTGCGCATAAAAACGCCATCCATCCGCCAGGTAGTCAGGACGTTTTCCGGCGGCAATCAGCAAAAGGTGGTCATTGCCAAATGGCTGTTCCGCGGACCCAAGGTGCTGATCTTCGATGAGCCGACCCGAGGCATTGACGTTGGTGCCAAGGCGGAAATCTACGAACTCCTGTGGAAGTTTGCCGCTGAAGGAAAAGGCGTCCTGGTCGTGTCGTCCGACCTGCCGGAACTGATCGGCATTTGCCATCGCATCATCGTTTTCTCGGACGGCAAGATAGCCGGAGAGATATCTCGAGACCAATTTGACGAGCGCAAGATTCTCTCACTCGCTTACAAGGAGTACAGTCGTGTCCGGCAACATTGAAATGACGACTGAGGTCAAAAAGGCCGGCGTATGGGACAAGTTTATTCGGATTTCGATGAAGGAAGCCGGTGTCGCCATCGCCCTTGTCCTGATCCTGATCTTCTTCTCGGCGACGGCGCCTTATTTTGCGACGCCGGAAAACTTCCTGAAGATTTTCGTCCAGATTGCCATCAACACCGTGCTGGCGTCCGGCATGACCTTCGTCATCCTGACCGGCGGCATTGATCTTTCGGTCGGCTCGCTGCTTGCGCTTTGCACGGTCATCGGCGCAACCATCATGATCGACCCCCGGCTTTCTCCCTGGCAGGCGATTGTTCTGGCCTCGCTGGCGTCGATGGGTACGGGCGCTGTGCTCGGCGCAATCAACGGATGGGTGTGCGAGAAGTGGAAGCTTCCGTCGTTCATCGTCACGCTCGGCATGCTGAATGTCGCAAGCGGCTTGGCGCGTGTCGTCAGCGACAACTCCACCATCACCGGTCTGCCGCAGCCGTTCGTGGATTTCGGGAACCTGATCTTCTTCGGCGTATTCCCTTCGATCTTTCTGATCGCGATCGTCGTTGTTCTGATCGGCTGGTTCGTATTGCGCTACACCGTATTCGGGCGCTTCGTCTTTGCGATCGGCACCAATGAGGAGGCGGTCCGTCTGTCGGGTCACGAGCCTAAGAGATACAAGATCGCCGTTTTCACGATCTCCGGATTGACAGCGGGCATAGCGGCCATGGTCTATCTGCTCCGCCTCAATGTCGGCAGTCCGGTTGCGGGCATTGGCTATGAACTGAATGCCATCGCCGCCGTCATTATCGGTGGGACCAGTCTCTCCGGCGGTAAGGGCTCGATCATCGGCACGCTGGTGGGTGCATGCATTCTGCAGGTTTTATCGACCGGACTGCAGCTTTTGGGCGCCGACGACAACATCAAGCCGATCGTCATCGGTGCCGTGATCGTGTTAGCGGTTATCCTGGATAGCTATCGCGGCCGACTGATGCGGATATTGGAAACGCGGTGATTGATCGCAACGATCAAAGGCGCAACTTGATTAGTTGCGCCCTTGTTTTTGTCAGCGTCAGCCCGCTGATATCGATGTGTGCCGTCAACTCAAATTACTGATCAGTGTTTCCTGATCTCTGTACGGCAGTCTTCAGCATATCTTTCTGCAAATCCGCCTCATCGGCAAGAATGGAGGCGGCCTCGTTCAGCAAGACGTCCTTGACGTTCTTGCGGGCATTCTCAATGGCGAGATCGGCACTGAGGCTACGCTCGTTTGCCTGCAGGCCATCATCGTCTCCAGCATCGACACCATCGTTGAGCTGATCGCCCGCTTTGTGACGACTTGCCTGGGCAAGCAGTTCATTGCGGCGTTCGGTTTCGTTGAGGGAGACAATCCGCTTTTCGCGCTGCGCCTTCAGTGCCGCGGTGTCCGCTACAAAGCGTTGGAAATCCGGATTGCTCTGCACCCGAGCATCGTGGCGGCTTTGCAGTTGCGGCAGGAGCGCTTGTATGTCCCCCGAAGGCTTATAGTTCGCGGGCTTGACCTGGGTCCACGGCAAGGCGTTGTCGTAGCTTGACTCGCCGAAAGTCGCCAGGTCAGAAAGACCCGGCAGGCTGATATCAGGCGTGACGCCGCGCAACTGCGTCGTGCCGCCATCGACACGGAAAAACTGGGCGACCGTCACTTTCAGCTCACCGAATTTCGGTTTGAGATTGTGGGCCACCTGGTCAAGATTGACCACGGTTTGGACCGTACCCTTACCGAAGCTTGGTTCGCCGACAATCACGCCTCGGCCATAATCCTGTATCGCTGCGGCAAAAATCTCAGAAGCCGACGCCGAGCCACGATTAATCAGCACGCTAAGGGGACCGGTCCATGCGGGCATGGAGAGGTCATCTTTCTCCACCTCCACTTGTCCGTCAGCACTGCGCTGCTGGACGACCGGACCCTTGCCGACAAACAGGCCCGTCATATCGATCGCTTCGGACAATGAACCGCCGCCATTGTCACGCAGGTCGATCAGAACCCCGTCGACCTTTTCTTGATTCAGTTCGCCAAGGAGCTTGGCAACGTCGCGGCTGGCGCTTCGGTAGTCCTTATCGCCCTTCCGCCGCGCTTCGAAGTCTTCGTAGAAGGCGGGCAGCGTGATCACCCCGATCTTGCGGGTGGCATCGCCATCCTTTACCGACAGGATCGTCTTCTTGGCGGCCTGTTTGTCGAGGCTGATCTTGTCGCGCACCAGGCTGATGACGTGATGCTTGCCATCCGGTCCGGCATCCGCCGGCAAGATGTCCAAGCGTACGACGGAACCCTTTGCGCCGCGTATCATCTGCACGATTTCGTCAAGACGCGTACCGACGACTTCCTTTATCGGGCCGTCCTTGCCCTGGCCGACGCCGATGATGCGGTCTCCGACGGCGAGCTTCCCGGACAGTTGTGCCGGGCCGCCGGCGACGAGTTCGCGGATCGCCGTGTAGTCGTCTCTTTCCTGCAAGACCGCACCAATTCCAACCAGCGAAAGCTTCATTGAAATATCGAATTCAGCGGAAGCGGCCGCGCCGAAATAGTCGGTATGCGGGTCGATCGACCTCGTATAGGCGTCCATGAACGTCTGGAAAACATCATCGCTCTTGTATTTGTAGGCGCGTTCCAGGGAGTTTTCGTAACGTTTGTTGAGCGTGTCGCGAATGCTGGCATCGTCTTTGCCTGCAAGCTTCAGACGCAGCCAATCACTCTTGACGCGCTTGCGCCACAAATCATCGCTTTCCGCTTTGGATTGCGGCCAGGGCTCCTTGTCGCGGATGAGTGGATAGTCTTCTTGTACGCTGAAGTCGAACTTTTGGTTGAGCAGGCTCCGCGCATAGCTCATGCGATCGACCACGCGCTGCTCATAGACGTTGAAAATCGAAAATGGGATCTGCAAGTCTTCCTGATTGATGGCGTCATCGATCTTGGCGCTGTCAGTCATGAACTTGTCGATATCGGCCTGCAGGAAGAGGACACGATCCGGATCCAGAGATTTGATAAACCGATCCATGATCTTGGCCGACAAGGCATCATCAAGCGGAACCGGCTTATAGTGGAAGCGCGTTAGAAATTGTGCACTCAGGTGAGCAGCTTGCTCTTGTTGCTGCAGCGGCGCCAAAACTGGCGGTGTGCCGGTTTCCAGAGCGTATGCCGATGGGGCAATTGCAAGGAACGCACAGAGGAAACCGTATTTTATACGCATCAAGCTTAGATCCAATTCTCAACGTTGAGTCTTTAATGTGAGATGTTCGTGGAACAATTATGGTTTTTTGGCAACTAAATGGATTCAGTCTGTCTGAATACCGATTTTGCCAAGTTCCCAGCTGCGGATTTCAGTAGGCCGATCGCAATTTGGCCGACGTCATGTCGGCATCGGTTTTATCTCTGAGCAATCGCTGAGGCCGCCGGCATCAATGCGAGGGCCGTGTGGTAATCGGGACACGTTCCGTCGCAAGGTGCCGGTCAGGAACGCGGAATCTGGTGGTACTTAGATACTGGAATTTGATTGCGTCAACGGGAGAGGCGCATGGTTTCAGGAAATGCACCTAAGGTGATCGGGCGCGTTTTGGTCGCGGAGCGCAATCCACTCGTCATTGCAGCCCTTCGCGGACTGTTTGAAAGTAAACCCGGTTTCTTGATCGTCGATACCGCACAGAATTCGGCTGAGCTGTTTCAGAAGCTCGCCGACGTCGAGGTGGATTGCCTGCTGCTCAGTTGGCAACTCGAAGACGCTGACGCCCCCGATGTGCTGACAGAGATTGGCAAGCTCGGTTTCGATCCGCGCGTCGTCCTCTTTGCCGACAAGAACGATCCCGCTGTGATCCAAGAGACGATCCGGCTGGGCGTCAACGGCCTTTGCTATCAGTTCGAGGATCCGGAAATCCTCTTCGCGACCCTTACCGCCGTCATAAAGGGGCGGATCTGCATTCCCTATACGATGCTCTCGAAGATCTCGAATACACCCTTCCAACAGCTCACGTCGCGCGAGACGGAGTTGCTCGGCATGCTCTCCCATGGCTGGTCCAACACCCAGATCGCAAGCCGCACCGGAATTTCCGAAAACACGGTGAAATACCACCTCAAGAATCTCTACGATAAGCTCGAGGTGCGCAATCGCGCCATGGCCGTTGCGCTTTACGCCAGGGAACGCCGCAAGGTTGGCTGACCTACCCGCCGGGTAGTCCCGGCCTGCCCACCACAAGAACCAACCACCCGCCCGGGCCACAAATGCGCTGCCCATCCGGCATAATTTTCTGTCTGAAGGGGTGTGGCGGAACGATCGTCCCAAAGGCAGTCTTGGCGTCGAGGAAATGTTCGTCCTCGGACCAGCATGCATCGGAGGAACCATGGCAGGCTTCAATCATCTCTTCATTCCCGGCCCCACCAATATTCCCGAACAGGTTCGCCAGGCGATGAACCTGCCGATGGAAGACATGCGCTCGCCGCGCTATCCCGAATTGACACTGCCGCTCTTCGCCGACGTGAAGAAGGTGTTCAAGAACCACGATGGCCGCGTGTTCATCTATACGTCTTCGGGCACCGGCGCCTGGGAAGCCGCGATGACAAACGTGCTTTCGTCGGGCGACAAGCTGCTGATGAGCCGCTTCGGCCAGTTCTCTCATCTCTGGGTCGACATGGCCGAGCGCCTCGGCTTCGAAGTCGATTGCCTTGACATGGAATGGGGTACCGGCGTGCCGGTCGAGCTTTATGCCGAACGTCTCGCGGCCGACAAGGCGCACAAKATCAAGGCCGTGTTCGTGACGCATAATGAAACCGCGACCGGTGTGACGTCTGATGTCGCCGCGGTCCGCGCGGCACTCGATGCCTGCGGTCACCCGGCGCTGCTCTTCGTCGATGGCGTCTCCTCGATCGGCTCGATCGATTTCCGCCAGGACGAATGGGGTGTCGATTGCGCCGTCTCCGGCTCGCAGAAGGGTTTCATGCTGCCCGCTGGCCTAGGCTTCCTCTCGGTCAGCCAGAAGGCGCTGAAGGCTGCCAAGACTGCGCGCCACATGCGCTGCTACTTCTCCTTCGAGGACATGATCAAGACCAACGACACCGGCTATTTCCCCTATACGCCGCCGACGCAGTTGCTGCACGGTTTGCGCGCCGCACTGGATCTAATCTTCGAGGAAGGCCTGGAAAACGTCTTCGCGCGCCATCATCATCTGGCAAATGGTGTCCGTGCTGCGGTTTCCGCCTGGGGGCTCAAGCTCTGCGCGACTGAGCCGAAATGGCATTCGGACACCGTATCGGCCATCCGCCTGCCCGAAGGCATTGATGGCGTCGAGGTCATCAAACACGCTTACCGCGCCTACAACACCTCGCTCGGCAGTGGCCTAAGCAAGGTCGCCGGCAAAGTTTTCCGCATCGGCCATCTCGGCTCGCTCAACGAAGTGATGGTGCTCGGCGCGCTCGGCGCCGCCGAAATGACGCTGCTAGATTGCGGCGTAGAGATCGAGGCCGGCTCAGGCGTGGCGGCGGCGATCAATCAGTTCCGCTCTGCTGCAGCAACTGCAGCCGCCAAGGCAGCCTGAAAAGACACGACCGGGAGACCATCATGAGCCACACCATCAACCACCTCCGCCGGCTGCGCCTGCAGCGCAGCGAGCTTGCCGTACCGGGTTCCAATCCTGATATGATCGAGAAGGCGGCCAATTCGGACGCAGATTATATCTTCCTCGATATCGAGGATGCCGTGGCGCCGCCGGACAAGGAGCGTGCCCGCACCAATATCGTACAGGCGCTGAACCAGATCGACTGGCGCGGCCGCGGCAAGACAATCTCGGTGCGCATCAACGGGCTGGATACCCATTATATGTATCGCGACGTCGTCGATCTGATGGAACAGGCGGGCGATCGCATCGACACGCTGCTCGTTCCGAAAGTCGGCGTCCCCGCCGACCTCTACATGGTMGAGGCCATGGTCAACCAGATCGAGATCGCCAAGGGCTACAAGACCCGCGTCGGCCTCGAGGCGCTGATCGAAACGGCGCTCGGCATGGCCAATGTCGAGGCCATTGCCTCTTTCGGCGGCCGGCTGGAAGCGCTGCATTTCGGCGTCGCCGACTATGCTGCAAGCCTCAAGGCCCGCACCGTCAATATCGGCGGGCTTAATCCGGACTATCCCGGCGATCAGTGGCATTTCGGCCTGTCGCGCATGACGGTGGCCTGCCGCGCCTACGGCCTGCGCGCCATCGACGGTCCGTTCGKAGATTTCTCCGATCCTGACGGCTATAGGGCCGCCGCTCGTCGGGCGGCAGCGCTCGGCATCGAGGGCAAGTGGGCGATCCACCCCAGCCAGATCGCGCTCGCCAACGAGATATTCTCCCCGCCTGAAAAGGAGGTCGATCGCGCCCGCCGCATCATCGATGCACTGAAGCTCGCTGAGAGCCAGGGCAAGGGCGCGGCATCGCTCGACGGCAAGATGATCGATGCCGCCTCCGAGCGCATGGCCCGCAATGTGCTCGCCACCCATGACGCCATTGCGGCCGGAACCAGATAAGAGGAGGAAGACATGGATATTCACGAATACCAGGCCAAGGAACTTCTTTCCCGCTACCATATCCACATCCCGCGTGGCGGCCTCGCCTACAGCCCGGAACAGGCAGCTTACCGCGCCAGCGAAATCGGCGGCGACCGGTGGGTGGTGAAAGCCCAGGTCCATTCCGGCGCCCGCGGCAAGGCCGGCGGCATCAAGCTCTGCTCATCCGACCACGAAATCGTCGAGGCCGCCGACGCCATGCTTGGCCGTAAGCTGGTGACCCACCAGACCGGGCCACAGGGCAAGCTCGTCAGCCGCCTCTATGTCGAGGAAGCGATGGACATCGAGCGCGAGATTTACCTTGGTTTCGTGCTCGATCGCAGATCCGAGCGCATCATGATCGTGGCCTCGTCCTCAGGCGGCATGGAGATCGAAGAGATCGCCGAGGCCGAGCCGGATTCGATCATCCGCGCAACTGTCGATCCCGGCGTCGGAATGCAGGATTTCCAGGCCCGCGAGATCGCCTTTGGGCTGGGCATCGACAATTCGCTCATCGGCCGCGCAACGCAGACACTGCTTGGCTGCTATCGCGCTTTCGTCGACTACGACGCCTCGATGCTGGAGATCAATCCGCTTGTCGTCACCAAGCGCGGCGATCTCGTGGCGCTCGACGCCAAGATGAGCTTCGACGAGAACGCGCTCTTCCGTCGGCCGCATATTTCCGAAATGCGCGACAAGAGTCAGGAAGATGTGCGCGAAACCTATGCTTCGGATCGCGGCCTTTCCTATGTCGGTCTCGACGGCAATATCGGCTGCATCATCAACGGCGCGGGCCTGGCCATGGCGACCATGGACATGATTAAGATCGCCGGCGGCGAGCCTGCGAACTTTCTCGACATCGGCGGCGGTGCCTCGCCCGAGCGCGTGGCAAAGAGCTTCCGCGCCGTGCTCCGCGACAGACAAGTCGAAACGATCCTCGTGAACATCTTTGCCGGCATCAACCGCTGCGATTGGGTGGCCGAGGGCGTGATCAAGGCGCTGCGCGAAGTCGGCGTTCCGGTCCCGCTCGTCGTGCGCCTCTCCGGCACCAACATGGAGGAGGGCCGTCGCATCCTCGCCAAGTCCGGCGAGAACATCATCGTCGCGGAGACGCTGGCGGAGGCTGCCGACAAGGCTGTCAGTGCCTGGCGTTCCTACACCGCAAACAAGGCTGCTTGAGGGAGGATCACGCCATGGCCATTCTACTTGACAAGAACACCCGCGTGATTGTGCAGGGCTTCACCGGCAAGATCGGCAGTTTCCACGCCGAGGATATGAAGCGCTACGGCACCAATGTCGTTGGTGGTGTCACTCCCGGCAAGGGTGGGCAGACCCATCTCGGCATGCCGGTCTTCAATACGGTAAAGGGTGCGATGCAGGAAACTGACGCCGAAGCCTCCATCGTCTTCGTGCCGCCGCCCTTTGCCGCCGACTCAATCATGGAAGCGGCGGATGCCGGCATCCGGCTCTGCGTCTGCATCACCGATGGCATTCCCTCCCAGGACATGATCAGGGTCAAGCGATATATGAGGCGCTACCGCTTCGAGGATCGCATGACCCTGATCGGGCCGAATTGCGCGGGCATGATCACGCCCGGCGAAGCGCTGATGGGGATCATGCCGGGTTCGATCTACCTGCCCGGTCGGATCGGCATCGTCGGTCGTTCCGGTACGCTCGGCTATGAAGCCGCAAGCCAGATGAAGGCGCTCGGCATCGGTGTTTCCACATCGGTCGGGATCGGCGGAGACCCGATTAACGGCTCGTCCTTCAAGGACATGCTCGAACTGTTCGAAAAGGATCCGAATACCGACGCCGTGCTGATGATCGGTGAAATCGGCGGGCCGCAGGAGGCGGAAGCCGCGCTCTGGGCGCGGGACAATATGAAGAAGCCGCTGATTGCCTATATTGCCGGTCTCTCCGCCCCGAAGGGCCGCCGCATGGGCCATGCCGGCGCGATCATCTCAGCTTTCGGAGAGTCGGCCCAGGAAAAGGTCGAGATCCTGAAGGGCGCAGGCGTCACCATCGTGCCGACGCCTTCGAGCTTCGGCGAAACGGTAGCCGAAGTGCTCTCAGCAATGAGCAAGGCCGCCTGACCCAACTCCCGAGAGCGAGATAAAAGCCTCATTGAGGCGGGTGCGGTTATCCGCACTCGCCATGTCTCGCAATCTGCCGATTTGATGCAGCGACGAGCGCGCAATTTTGCGCGCTCGTCGTCGTTATTGAGAAATCATCCAACCGCTCCCGACGGCACAAGTCGATCAATGTCGAGACGATCGGCAGCCTGACGGTGCAGCACCACGTCGAGACGCTTTGAGAAAAGGATCGCCTGATTCCGGAATCGGTTTCTGATATCTTCATGCCTACGGGGAGGATCGATCCAGGCCCTTTGGGAGCTGAGCGTCAGGGCGATCGACGCCGATCACTGTGAGTTCACCAACCACGTTCGATCTAGGGCCACGAAAGAGCTCAAGACCTTCCTCGACAGGCAGAAAATTCCGTTCGACGTTTTTCGTGCGCAACGGCAGCCGATGTCGATTGCTCACAACAAGGGTGAACCGCCGCTACTTGCGGCCAGCATCGAACGGGCAGCGTTGCGCAACTAGGCGCGCGCGCCCGGCAACTCGTTGGAGATTGAAAATGTCACAGCCAAACTATGCGAGGGAGTCCACAGCTCGGCTTTTGCCCATACCAGTCGTTGTCGAGGAGGCCGTGTCATGAACCCGTCGACCATAAGCAGTGCGGCGACAACCCAGATGGATGTCGTCGATCAGGAGAGGCGTGTCCTCATCGCCACCGCAGCGGCGAGCGTGGCTGTCGCCGGCCTCGCCAGCGTCTTTCCCATCACGCCGGCGCACGCCGCCACTGAGGAAGCGATCCGTCCCTTCCGCGTCGATATTGCTGAAGACGAGCTTGTGGAACTCCGTCGGCGGCTGAAGGCCACGCGCTGGCCGGATCAGGAGACCGTGCCCGATCAATCGCAGGGCATCAAGCTCACCAAACTCAAGCCGCTCGTTGAATATTGGGGCACTGACTATGATTGGCGAAAGGCGGAGGCGAAGCTGAATGCTTTTCCGCAGTTCATGACCAGGATCGACGACGTCGACATCCATTTCATCCACGTTCGCTCGAAGCACGCCAACGCACTTCCGGTCATCATCACGCATGGCTGGCCGGGATCCGTGTTCGAACAATTGAAGATCATCGGTCCGCTGACCGATCCGACCGCACATGGCGGGCGCGCCGAGGATGCTTTCGACGTCGTCATTCCTTCGCTGCCGGGCTATGGCTTCTCCGGCAAGCCGACAGAGACGGGCTGGAACCCGGATCGGATCGCTAAGGTCTGGGCAGAACTCATGCAGCGCCTCGGCTATACCCATTATGTCGCTCAGGGCGGCGATTGGGGTTCGCCCATATCCAGCGCCATTGCGCGGTTGGCGCCGGATGGCCTCGCCGGTATTCATATCAACCTGCCGGCAGTCGTGCCGCCAGATGTCGCTGCCGTGCTCGCCGTCGGCGGGCCGGCGCCCGCAGGGTTATCGGAACAGGAGCGTGCCACCTTCGATGCGCTCAGTGCCGGTGCCAAGAGCGGCGCTCGCTCTTACGCCATCATGATGGGCACACGCCCGCAGACGATCGCTTACGGGCTGTCGGATTCCCCGGTTGGCCTAGCCGCATGGCTGCTCGGCCACCCCGGCTTCTTGCGCTGGAGCTACAGCAAGGACGATCCGGAAAAGTCCGTGGATGATGTCCTCGATGACATTACGCTCTACTGGCTKACGAATAGTGCGGCGTCGGCAAGCCGGATCTATTGGGAGACGGGCGGCAGCAGCCCGGCCTTCTCGGGGCCGCAGAAGACCTCGGAAATTTCGCTGCCGGTGGCGATCACGGTGTTTCCGGATGAAAGCTATCGGGCGCCGGAAACATGGGCTCGCCGCGCCTATCGTAACCTCAGCTATTTCCACGAGGTCGACAAGGGCGGCCATTTCGCTGCCTGGGAGCAGCCGGAACTGTTTTCCGTTGAACTCCGCGCAGCATTCCGACCGCTGCGTGCCTGATACATTCTCAACCGCCTGCCGCCACCAGCCACTACGGGCGGCGGCGCAATCAAGAGCAAAGAAAGAGGTTTATCATGTCCAGACTTGCGATTATCGGCGAAATGGAAGCTGCTCCGGGCCGGCGAGATGAACTGCTCGCCATAAAAGAAGCCACAGATTTCCGCGGCGCTAGAGTTGCTGGGCAGGCGCCTGAATTTCCGTCGTGCGGCGCTTTGAGCTTTTGACGGAAGGGACGACTTCCTTATCTTCCTCGGCGTCCTCCTCGTCATGATCATCCGCCACACGAACCTCGTCCATGCGATGCTTGATCGCCAGAGCATAGATTGTGTCGAGCACATTCCTATCCGTCAGGTGAGGATCGGTAAGTGCCAAAAGCGATGCGCGGACGATCTTCTTGCTGGAGGTTTTCGGACAACGCTTCAAAACGAATTCGTATAAGGCATTTCCACTCAGACCCTCAGTTGCCCCATCGACGAGAGCCTCATAAATCTTCTTACGCTTGTCACCCATCGATTTCTCCTTCTCCTCGGCGACAATAGTCACTAAGCTGTCATAAACAAGGCTGCTGGACCTTTGCTCTCGAAGGAATGCGGTTTTCGTTCGGCCTTATTCTTGAGCATATTCGTTAAAAAGACGGTGGAAGCGACGATGACAATCGAACTCGTCCACGGCTGGACGCGGAATGATCACTTCGAATTGGCAACGCCCACACGGCAGATCGCGCAGGCTGGCGCCATCTGTTTGCGACAGCACGGTGAGTTCGGAGAGACCGAAGTTCTCCTGATCTCCAGCCGCAGCCACGGTGGCTGGGGCATCCCGAAAGGACATATCGAACCAGGTGAGACGTCATTTGAGGCGGCCCAAAGAGAGGCTTTCGAGGAAGCGGGCGTCATTGGCGAAGTGACGAAACAGAGGATTGGTTCGTTCTCTTACCACAAGGACAAGGAAGGGCGTCTCTTAAGATATGCAGTCGCCGTTCATCTCCTGTCCGTCCAGGATACGGTCATCGACTATCCCGAGAAGAATTCCCGTGAGGTGAAGTGGATGCCGATAACAACCGCCGGAAAAGAGTTGGCCTATAGCGGGCTCCGGGAAGTCTTCGATAAGGTGATCGCTCCGGTCTGCCCGTGAGCGTGGGTTCACACCCGTTCAAGAGCTTGACGAGTGACCTACACTCAGATGCAGAAATCATTTCCACATCTGAGTGGTGCTCGTTGAGGTGAAGCAAACGCGGTATCTCAAACGAGGCGGTCGCCCGAGAGCAAGTGCCAAATATGGTATGCAGGTGCCGGGGTTGCCGGCACCTGTTGGGAGGGAGAATTATTCGTGTGTTTTGCCTTCAAAGTTCAAAGCCCCACCGAGCGGTACGTATTCCCGGCCATCGAACTGGTATAGCTGGAGTGCTTCCACAGGGTAGATGTCGGATCCTTCCTTGGTCGTCATTGTGATGCCCTCTTGGAGCAATGGGTTCTTCCATCCGTTCATGTTGTGAACGACTTTCATCAGCTCTTCGCGGGTGGGGTCCTTGAGCTTTTCGAGGGACTGGATGAGCGCGTCGCCGATTGCATATCCGGTCTGGCCGATCGTGTTGGCGAAGACGAAGTTCACCTTGGCTGCTTTGATGGCGTCGAGATAGTGATCGACGCCTTCGTCGCCGGACTTCTGATCGCTGGTTATCGGCTTCAGGAAGTCGGAGGTGATGATACCCTTGGCATTTTCCAGGCCGACTGACTGGAGAACCGGATACGCCGACGACAAGTTGGTGACCAGTGTCAAAGGCTTCCAACCGCTTTCGGATTGGAAGCGGATGGCTTCGCCCCCCTGGCGCGGCGCGGCGATAATCACCAATGTATCGGCGCCGGAAGCTTTCAGAGTGTTTAGCTGGGTCTCGACAGTGGGGTCCTGCGATGTCACCGGCTGGCGTTCGATCACCTTGATGTTCGTTCCGTCGATTGCGCTATCGAAGGCCTTCATGAAGGTTTGGCCCGTCTCCGTGTTCAGATACAGGAAGGCCACCTTTGCGTCGGGCTTGTTGATCTGAAGGTATGCAGCAAATGAGTCTGCTTCGGTTGAAAACGACGGTACGAAGCCAACCTCCCATTCGGGTGCGTTCAGGGAGACGACACCGGAATACATGAAAACGTTCGGCACTTTCTTCTGCGTGATGTAGCGGCCGATCGCCAGATTGTTTGGCGTCGCGGCTGTGCCGACGAGAGCAAATACCTGATCTTTTTCGACCATCTTGCGGACATTCGCCAAGGTGCGCTGGGGATCAAGGCCATCATCTTCGATGACGAGATCGATCTTGCGGGTTTTGCCGTCGCCCATCTTGACGCCGCCTTCGGCGTTGGCCTGTTCGACCCGCGCCCGAATGCCTTCGGCGACGCCGCCGACGACCGCGACCGGTCCAGTCAGCGGTCCTGTGACACCAATTTTAATGGTGTCGTCGGTGACGCCCGGCGACGGTTCCGCTGCATTGGCATTGCTTGCCACGAGCAGTGCCGCGACGGCCAGCGGCATCGCGCATCCTTTCAGTACAGAGATAAATCTCATATCAGTTCCTCCCTTGTTTCAATTTGGCGTCGGCTACTCGCCATCCTCCGAAAAGTCATCGAGAGCCATTTTTCGATGAAGCCAGTKACCCCATTGCGCGCGACCATCATGATCAGGATCAGCGCGAGGCCGTAGATCAGGTTGCCGAGGCTCAGGTTGATGTCAGATGCCCAGGTCGGGACGAAGACCATGAACAGACCGCCGAGAAACGCTCCGACGATACTGGTGACGCCGCCGACAATGCTGCCGATCACGATGTTGATGGACAGGATTGCCAGGAACGACTCCGGGCTGATGAAACCGCTGATGATACCGAACACGCCACCGCCGAGTCCCGCGAGCGCCGAACTTGCGGCAAATGCCCAAAGACGGGTGCGTGTCAGGTTGATGCCGAGCGCCTGAGCAATTTGTGGATTATCCCGCTGTGCTCTAAGGGCGCGCCCGTTGTCGCCGAAGAGCATCAGCGAGACGAGCAGGGCACCGACACCCGCGCACGTAAGCGATATGATATAGAGCCACAGTTCGGGGCGATCCGAGAAGAAACTCGGAGCTTCGGGGGCGTCGATCGAAAGCCCCGATACGCCGCCGGTCAGGCTTTTCATCTTTAGCAGCAGTTGCGGGAACGCGGCCGCAATGCCGAATGTAACGATGGCCAGTTGCAAGCCCTGAAGCCTGAGTGCTGGAAGGCCGATGACCAGCCCAATCGCGGCTGCCACCGCGGCTGAGGCAGGCAGCGTCACKAGCGGCGAGACGCCGTAGGTGGCGTTGAGGATCGCGGTAACGTAAGCGCCGACACCGAACAGCGTTCCCTGTGCAAGGCAAATCTGCCCGGCGAACCCCATCAGTAGATTCAAACCGAGAATGGCGATGGCGTAGGCAATGGCAATCGCCACCTGTTGCAACGCATATCCCGGCGCAAAGACTGGGATCAGGATCGCGACGATCGCGAAGAGACCGAACTTGAGAGTGGCCGCGCGGACTCCATCATTCATAGCTTTGTCACCTTATAGGAACCGAACAGGCCAACGGGCTTCACAAGCAGGATGACCAGGGTGAGGGCGATCGGCACTGCGATGCGCATGTCGGCGCCGATAAATGAGAGGTAGCTGGCACCCAAGCTCTCGGCGACGCCGACGGCGAGGCCGCCGACGATCGCGCCAAGCGGACTGTCCCAGCCGCCGAGCGTCGCTGCAGCGAGCCCGTAAAAGAGGATTGGCGTCATCATTGTCGGGCTGAGGAACAGGCGGGGGGCAATGAGGATGGCGGCAAGCGCCCCGATGACAGCGGCAAAGCCCCATCCCAACATCAGCATGCGTTCGACGTTGACGCCGACCAGCACGCTTCGAGCATGGTCGAAGGCGGCCGCGCGCATCGACAGGCCAAGCCTGGTGAACCGGAAGATGATGCCCATTGCCAAAGCAATAACAAGAAGGATCGTCAGCGTGCCGATGGCGGAAGAGAGCACGCGAACCCCACCGATATTGAAGCCGCCGTCAGGGAAAAGGCTTGGGAACGAGAGCTGTTCGGCGCCCCACATCCACATGCACGCGGCTTGGAAGAGAACGAGGATACCAAGGGTGATAACGACGATTGCCTCCACCGGAGCGCTCATCATCGGCCGGATAATCAAGCGGAAAGTTACAATCCCAATAGCAAACGCCACAATGAGACTCGCGAGGAGGGCGAGCCAGAGCGGCGCACCCCAGTGCATCAACTGCCAGGCGACATAGGCGGAAAAGGTCGCCATCTCGCCCTGGCCGAAGTTGACGACGTTGGTTGCCCTGAAGATGAGGACGAGCGCCAGGGCCAGCGCGGCGTAAATTGCGCCCGTGGTCAGGCCGCTGACGACGAGCTGGAAGAAGAGGCTCATCAGGCAACTCCCAGGTAAGATTTCTTGATGTCTTCGTTGCCGATCAGCTCCTTTGCCGCACCGCTCGCGACGATCTGGCCGGCCTCGATGACGAAGGCCCGGTCGGCATATAGAAGGGTGATGTCGACATTCTGCTCGACCACGAGCAGCGTCATGCCGTGATCCTTGTTGAGCGTCTTGAAAATCGCCAGGATTTCCTGGGTGATCGAAGGGGCGAGCCCGAGCGATGGCTCGTCGCACATCAGAAGCTTCGGTCGGGACATGAGCGCGCGTGCCACAGCCAGCATCTGCTGTTCTCCGCCACTAAGGTTTCCCGCAAGCTGGTTGCGCCTTTCGCGCAGACGCGGGAATGTCTCGTACCAGCGTTCCTTGTCCTCCCTCACTTGGGATCGGTTGGACACGATCGTCGCTCCGAGCGACAGGTTTTCATCGACCGTAAACTCGGAGAAAGTCCCTCGTCCTTGGGGTATGTGCGCGATGCCGAGCGCGAGGCGCTTCTGCGCCACGATCTTGTCGAGCGCTTTTCCAGCAAAGGCAACCGAGCCCTTGAATGGGAGCAGTCCCGACACGGCGCGCAGGAGCGTTGTCTTCCCGGCCCCGTTGGAGCCGAGCAGGGCGACAAACTCGCCTTCGCCCACTGAGAACGAACAGTCGAACAGCGCCTGCGTCTTGCCGTAGAATACGGAGAGATTCTTGAGATCCAGCGTCATGCGGCCTTCCCGAGGTAGGCGGCAATCACCGCGTCGTTGGACTTGATTTCGGAAGGGGTGCCCTCGGCCAAGTTGCGGCCCAGGTGCAACACAACGATCCGGTCACAAAGGCTCATGACCAAGCCCATGTGATGCTCGATGAGAAGAATGGAGAGGTTCCGTTTGCGTCTGATACCGTCGACGAGCGATCCGAATTCGTGGACTTCGCCGTGCGTCAGCCCGCCGGCGGGTTCGTCAAGCAGAAGAATTTCAGGCTCGGCAGCAAGCGCGCGAGCAATCTCCATACGCTTTTGCAGGGGATAGGGAAGCGATCCGGCGGTGCGCGGGGCGAGCTCGGCCATGCCGACCTCTTCAAGCACCGCCATTGCCTTTTCGCGCGCGGACCGCTCCACAGCCCTTGCTCGGGATGGAGCGAAGATCGCTTGAGCGAATTTGCCGCCAAACTGATGATGTGCCCCGAGCATGACATTCTCCAGAACGGTCATCGAGGCATAGATACCAAGGTTCTGGAAGGTCCTCGCGATGCCCATTCCGATCATCTCGCGCGAAGCGACGCCCTCGAGCGGCTGACCGCCCAGCATGATCGATCCGCTTGTGTAATTAACAAGCCGGGTCGCCGCGTTGAGAAAGGTCGATTTGCCTGCGCCGTTCGGCCCGATCAAGCCACAGATTTCTCCTGCCTTCACGGAAACCGACACGTTGGTTAGGGCCTTGACGCCGCCAAATTGCACGGAGACATCCCGCGCCTCAAGCACAAGGCGCACCTCGGCGATGCTGCTGTTGCTCACTGATTTCCTCCCTTCCGAAGCGGTCTCTCCACGGCCTGTCCATTTCTCTTGTTGACAGCCAATCCCGCTTTGGATACCTATCAGTATCCGAAGACGTTTCGGTATGTCAAGCATCAATCGCGTGGCGATTGCTCCAAAAGGAACGTCCTGAGAATGCATGCCGTCGGGTTGGAGAACATGGCGGCGGGATTGGCGAAAACCTTGCGAAGCAGGGTGAGGGAGGAATTCAATGACGGGAACGAACACCGAACTGACGGGCGAAAATCTCTATAGGGACCCCTATCCCGTCTACGCGAGGCTACGCGCGGAGGAGCCTGTGGCCTTCTTCGAAGGGACGAAAGAATATTTCATTACGCGGTTCGACGACTGCCGGACGATCGGCGGCAACGACAAGGTGTTCGGACCGTCGGGCTCGGCGGACCGTCCGGAAGCCCGCGTCATGGGCATGCCGAACGTCCTGACCATGTCTGGCGAGGATCATCAGTGCCTCCGCCAGGGTATCGACGAGAATCTCACGCAGGAACGCGTGCGCTCGTTCGTCGAAGGTCTGACACGCCCGGTCGTGCAGCGTTACATCGACTCCATCAAGAAGAATGGTGAAGCGAACCTGACGACGGAACTCTTCGAGCCGATCTCGGTGCGGTGCATTGGCGATGTCATCGGTCTGACGGAGACGCCAAACGAAACCCTCGTCGAGTGGTTTCATGCGATGGCGCTGGGTCTGCAGAACGTCAGCAATGATCCGGCCATATGGAAGCGACTGGACGACGCGCTCGCCGACATCGACAAGCAGATGGGCGATCTTTACCAGGCGTGCCTGGCGAAGCCCAACCACTCGCTGCTCAGCCATGTCATGTATGGCGGCATGCCCAAGGGCGAGGTTCGCAGTTGGGAGGAGATTTCTCCGACCATGCGCGTCATCATCCTCGGCGGCCTTCAGGAGCCAGGCCATGCAGCGGCGAACGCCTGCACGGGTCTTCTTTCGAATCCCGATCAGGCGAAGCTTATGGCGGAGCAGCCGCAGGAAAACGCGATGCGCGCCTTCGACGAGGGTCTGCGCTGGATCGCCCCGATCGGCGTAACGCCGCGCATCGCCAAAGAGGATTTCGAGATCGCCGGCACGGTCATCCCCCAGGGGTCATCCGTCGCCATCGTCATGGGGTCGGCCAACCGCGACGAGACGCGTTTCGAAGATGCCGACCGCTTCGATATGTTCCGCAAGAAGAAGCAGCACCTGTCGTTCGGTTTCCGTCCGCACTTCTGTTCCGGCCACTTCCTGTCCCGTGCGATGGGCGAGATTGCGCTTACCGAGGTGTTCCGGCAGTTGCCCGATCTTCGTCTCGATCCGTCGCGGGAGGTCAAGGGCAAAGGCTGGCGGTTCCGTGGCATATCCGACCTCCCCGCGAAGTGGAATGCGTGATGTCGCTGATCATCGATTGCCACGGCCACTTCACGACCGAACCGCCGGAGCACCACGCCTTCCGCGCGACGCAAGTCGCCTATGCGGAAGGAAAGTCTTGCGAGCTCCCCGTCTATCCCGGAATCGCCGACAAGCAGTTGCACGATATCATTGAGGCGAACCAGCTTAAAATTCAGCGCGAGCGTGGTTCGCATGTGACGCTACTCAGCCCCCGTGCTTCCGGCATGGGACACCATGTACCGGGGCTGTCGGTCGCCAAGGAGTGGTCGCGCCTATCGAACGACAACGTTGGCCGGATCGTTGACATGTTCCCGGATAATTTCGCGGCGGTCTGCCAGCTTCCTCAGACAGTCGACGGCGACCTGTCTGATGTCATCGAGGAGTTGGAGCGCTGCGTCGAAAACGGTTTCGTCGGATGCAATCTCAACCCCGACCCATCAGGCGGGCGTTGGAGTGCGCCACCGATCTACGATCCATGGTGGGATCCCATGTGGGAGGCCATGGTCGCTCTCAGGGTCCCCGCGATGATCCACGTTTCGAGTTCCTGTGAGCGCTGCCTTCACATGACGGGCGCACACTACATTAACGCCGATACGGCGGTGTTCATGCAGTTGATTCAGGGAGACCTCTTCGAGCGCCATCCGGAACTCAAGCTCATCATACCGCACGGAGGCGGGGCCGCGCCTTATCACTGGGGCCGCTATCGCGGCCTGTCGATCATGCTCGAAAAGCCGGGCCTCGACACGCACCTCATGAACAATGTGTTCTTCGACACCTGCGTCTATCACCAGGCTGGCATCGATACGCTCTTCCGCGTCGTCGACACCAAGAACATCCTGTTCGGTTCCGAGCTGCTGGGCGCTGTGAAGGCGACCGATCCGGAGACCGGGCACCCGTTCGACGACACGAAGAGATACATCGACCATCTCGCCCTCGATGATCATCAGAGACAGGCGGTCTTCGAAGGAAACGCGCGACGGGTCTATCCGCTTTTGGACGAAAGGCTGCGCGGGCGCGGACTTTGAAGCCCAGAGCAGTTCCAGGAAAAGTGCGCAGCGGTTTTCCGTCCGGAATGCGTAAAAACAAAGGGATAGAGCGGGAAAGCGTTTCCGTGAAACGCTGACCGCTCTGGCGAATATCAGGGAGAAATCATATGGCTTCCAGCCAACATCTAAGCCTCGCAGGCGGGGCGCAAGGGTTCAACTGGCTCCCGGTCTTCGTGGCCGAAGAGCATGGAATTTTCGCTAAGCACGGGCTGGTGATCGAGTACAAGAAAATGGGCACCGTCGACAAGGCGACCACCGCTGTTGTMGAAGGCGAGGCCGATCTCGCGATAACCCCACCTGAAGGTGCCGTCTCGAACTTCGTCAAAGGCGGCGAGCTCAGGGTCATCGCCTCGAATTCCAATCGCCTGCCGATGTCGCTCGTCGCTCAGCCTTCGGTCAAGACGATCAAGGACCTCAAGGGCAAAAAGGTCGGCACCTCGTCACTGACAGAGGGCACGGCGATCTACACTCAAATGCTGCTGTCGAAGGAAGGCCTGCGGTATCCCGGCGACTACGAGTTCGAACTTGCCGGCATCCACACCAAGCGCTGGGAAGCCCTGCAGGCGGGGGAAATTGCCTGCGCCCCGCAGCCCGCGCCATGGAATTTCCTGGCCGAACGCGAAGGCTACAACCTGATCGGCGAGATCAACGATGTCATTCCCGAGATCGTCTTCGCCGCTGTCATCGGCCGCAAAAGCTGGTTGGACGGTAACCGCGATGTGGTCGGCCGTTTCCTCAAGGCGCTGTTCGAGGCCTATGCAATAACAAACGACCCGAGCCGTGACGACATCACGCTTCCGATTTTCCAGCGAATTACCACGAAAGACGACAGCGAACTCGCCTCACGCGGCCTTCACTACATGCGCGACATGGGCATGTGGCCCGGCGATCTTTCCATTCCGCAAGCTGCGATGAATGCCACGGTCGACTTGATGATCCGCGCCAACCTGCTTGACGAAGCAGCCAGATCGAGCGCCGCAGGCGTGTTCGAGCGCAGCTTCCTCCAGGGCGCGGTCGGCTGGTTGAAATACGTTTGATTGCATCTCGGGAGGCTCCCAATGAAGGTAATGACCAAGACACCGCGGACGGATCGCGAGATATGCGAAGCCCTGGGCAAGCTGGGTGTCGCCACAGTCCATGAAGCGCAAGGCCGCAAGGGATTGCTGGCCCCGCATCTGCGCCCCGTGATCGAGGGCGCGCGCATCGGCGGCACGGCGCTCACATGCGAGGTGCCACCGGGTGACAACTGGATGATCCATGTCGCCCTTGAGGTGGCGCAGCCCGGCGACATCCTGGTCGTCACACCGACCTCGCCGTGCACGGACGGATATTTCGGCGATCTTCTCGCGACATCCTGCAAGGCTCGCGGAATTCTAGGACTCGTGATCGATGCCGGCGTACGCGATGTCGCCGACCTCAGGTCCATGAACTTTCCCGTCTGGTCGAAGGCGATATCGGCCCAGGGCACCGTCAAGGAGACGTTGGCAAACGTTCAGGTCCCCGTGGTCTGTGCCGGAGCCTATATCGAGCCAGGCGATGTCATCGTCGCCGACGACGACGGAGTGTGCGTGGTCAAGCGCGACGAGGCCGCGACGGTCCTCGAAAAAGCGCGCAAACGCCAGAAAATGGAAGACGAAAAGCGCGGTCTCTACGAGTCGGGCCAACTGAGCCTCGACATTAACAACATGCGTCCGCAGCTTGAGGCGAAAGGCCTGATCTATGAATAGGGCAACGGAACTGCGCATACCCCGGCGCGTCGTCACAGGGATTAGCAACGGCAAGTCGGTGTTCATCAGCGACGGCCCCGCACCCAATGCCCACGCATACGCTTCTGTGCCGGGCCACCTTACCTCGGTCCTTTATGCAACTTCGGCGAAACCCAGCCTTCCGCAGGGTCATGCGGAGCAGGCGCCGCCGCAAATCCTGATCACCCCCGAACCGGGTGAGACGAAGCTGATGATCGTCGTCTTCCCGCCGGACTCGGTGTTCGCGACCGTCGATCCGGCGGCCGCCTTCAAGGAACAGGCGGTGCATATCCCCGGCCTGATCCAGGCGTTCGAGCCCGACACACCCGGTATGCACACCACCAACACAGTGGATTACGACATTGTCCTCGATGGCGAGGTCTGGCTCGAACTCGATGACGGCGCCGAAACGCTGCTGAAGCAGGGCGACGTCGTCGTCCAATGCGGCACGCGCCATGCCTGGCGCAACAAGGGCGACAAGCCCGCGACCATGTGCTTCGTCCTCATCGGCGCTGAAAGAAAGTCATGACAATGACGCGGGAGGACAACAATCGCTTCTTCGACTGCATCATCGTCGGCGGCGGGCACGGCGGCGCGCAGACAGCGGCAGCGCTCAGGCAGTCCGGGTTCGGTGGGACCATTGCGCTGATCAGCGCCGAGCCGGAAGTCCCCTACGACCGCCCTTCGCTGTCGAAGGAATATCTCGCAGGCAAGAAATCCTTCGAAAGGATGCATCTCAGGCCGCAGGATTTCTGGGCCTCGCGACAGGTGGAACTGATGCTGGGCCAGCGTGTAACCACCGTCGATGCGGCAGCCCATGTCGTCGTCACGGACCTCGGCGAACGCTTCTCCTATGGCAAGCTCGTCTGGGCGGCCGGTGGCGAACCGAGGAAGCTTTCCTGCCCCGGCAGCGAGCTGGCCGGAATCTGCTATATCCGCAACAAGGCGGATTGCGACGCGCTCGTCGAAGTCCTGCCTGACGCCGAAAGGATCGTGATCGTCGGCGGTGGCTATGTCGGTCTCGAAGCGGCAGCGGTATTCCGAGAGATCGGCAAAGAGGTCACTTTGGTCGAGGCGCTCGACCGCGTACTCGCGCGGGTGGCCGGGGAGCCGGTATCGAGGTTCTACGAAGCCGAGCACCGCGCACATGGCGTCGACATTCGCCTCAACTGCGGTGTCGGCTCTCTGGAGGGGGCCAGCGGCCGCGTCAAGAACGTGGTGCTTGCGAACGGCGAGAAAATCCCAGCCGATATCGTCGTGGTCGGTATAGGCATTATCCCTTCAGCCGGCCCGCTGATCGAGGCGGGCGCGGAAGGCGCAAACGGTGTGGATATCGACGAGTTTTGCCAGACGTCTCTGCCGGACATTTACTGCATCGGAGACTGCGCCCGGCTGAGACAAGGCCGTGGCATTCGCATTGAATCTGTGCAGAACGCGACGGATCAGGCGACGACCGCTGCGAAGGCTATCTGCGGCGAACTCAAGCCATATGATGCGACGCCCTGGTTCTGGTCCAATCAATACGATTTGAGGATGCAGACAGTTGGTCTGAACTACGGCTTTGACAGCGTGGTGACACGCGGTAATCCCGCTAGCCGGAGCTTTAGCGTTATCTACCTGAAGGACGGGGCGGTGCTGGCCCTCGATTGCGTCAATGCATCTCGCGACTACGTGCAAGGACGAAAGCTTGTCGACAGCTCGGCGAGGATCGACCGCGACGCGCTCGCAGACACATCGAAACAACTCAAGGAACTTAGCCTCGAAGCGCTGTGAGGCATTCGAGGGCAGGAATGAAAGTGGAGGAAAAAATGTCTATGATTTCAGTGCGTACGCGGGACGGAGAGCTGCACAGTTTCGAGGGAAGAGTGGGCGCTTCGCTGATGGAGAATATCCGAAACGCGGGCTTTGATGAGCTGCTTGCAATGTGTGGCGGGTGTCTTTCCTGTGCTACCTGCCACCTCTACGTCGAGGAATTGCCAGAGACCGCAAGCCTGGCAGCGCCCTCGATCGACGAGAGCGAGTTGCTGGAGGGCTCCGACTACCGCCAAGAGAACTCGCGGCTTTCCTGTCAGATCCCCTTTGACGAGACTCTCAGTGGAATCGTCGTTCGCATTGCCCCCGAAGAATAGCAGCAGATCGTCTCGCATCAGGGGCGGATCTCGAGGATCATACGCTGAGCGGCGAGCCAAAATCACCGTTTAGTCGCACTCGAAATGGATGCTCCGAACGACAGTCGAGCGACTTCCGGCAGTCAGATATTTCATGGCTGAATTTCGGGCTGAAGAACGCATCAATAAGACTCCGTCCGCGCCCATGGCACTCCTAGCCATGGGGCGTTGCGTCATTCCGCTCATTTATTCGATAACACAGGTCACCTTCTAGTTTGCAGGCGATCTCGCTATCTGACACAAACCGTTCGAGCGGCCTTAGCCGGATGTGGACGGGTCCGTCTCCACAACCTATCGCGCGCTGATGTGGTCGGGCGACCGAATGAACTATCCAGAACGCGCAAAGGCAGCCTGCCGGTGAAGGTCTTATGGCTGCCGAGGAACGCGTTTCTTTGAGAACATTTCTTCAGTTGGTGGCGGCACTCATCATCGAACTTAGGCCAGCCTCGGAAGCAGGCCGTTGACCGACTCTTTGGCGTCGCCGTAGTACATGCGGGTGTTTTCCTTGTAGAACAGTGGGTTCTCGATCCCGGAATAGCCGGTACCCTGGCCGCGCTTGGAGACGAAAACCTGCTTGGCCTTCCAGACCTCGAGCACGGGCATGCCCGCGATCGGTGAGTTCGGATCTTCCTGGGCGGCCGGATTGACGATGTCATTCGAGCCGATGACGATGACGACATCGGTCTCGTGGAAATCGTCGTTGATCTCGTCCATCTCCAACACGATGTCGTAGGGCACCTTGGCTTCCGCGAGCAGAACGTTCATGTGGCCAGGCAGGCGGCCTGCAACCGGATGGATCGCAAAGCGCACGTTCTTGCCGGCTGCGCGCAGCTTGCGGGTGAGTTCCGAAACCGCACTTTGAGCCTGCGCGACCGCCATGCCGTAACCTGGAACGATGATGACCGAGTCGGCGTCGTTGAGCGCCGCGGCAACGCCTTCGGCATCGATGGCAACCTGCTCGCCCACGACTTCCATTGCCGGCCCCGAGGCATTGCCGAAGCCGCCGAGAATGACCGACAGGAACTGGCGGTTCATTGCCTTGCACATGATGTAGGACAGAATCGCGCCCGACGAGCCGACGAGCGCTCCGGTTACGATCAAAAGGTCGTTGCCGAGGAGGAAGCCCGTCGCCGCCGCCGCCCAGCCGGAATAGGAGTTGAGCATCGAAACGACCACCGGCATATCGGCACCGCCGATGGCCATKACAAGATGAGCGCCGATAACAAAGGCAATCAGCGTCATCAGGTAGAGCGACCATGAACCCGCGCCATTCATGTACACGATCATCAGCGTCAGCGACACGAGCACCATCATGATGTTGAACATGTGCCGACCGGACAGGATGAGTGCCTTGCCGCCGATGTGGCCGGAAAGCTTGCCATAGGCGATGATCGAGCCGGTGAAGGTCACCGCACCGATGAAGACGCCTAGGAAGATTTCCGCTTCATGGATGATCTTTTCCGCATTGGTGGCGAACTCATGCGCCGTCATGTCGGAGTTGAGGCCGATCAGCACGGCAGCAAGGCCCACGAAGGAGTGTAGCGCTGCCACGAGCTGCGGCATGCCGGTCATTTCGACGCGCTGCGCTAGTAATGTGCCGACGACAGCACCAACGACGAGCATGATGATCAGGACGACGGAAAGCCCGACGCCTGGCCCGAGGATGGTCGCGAGTATGGCTAATGCCATGCCGACGATGCCGTACCATACGGCGCGCTTGGCGCTTTCCTGACCGGAAAGGCCACCGAGCGAAAGGATGAAGAGAACGGATGCGGCGATGTAGGCCGCGGTCTGGATACCGATAGACATGATTCTGATCCCCGGCCGGCGTCACGACTTTTGGAACATGTTCAACATGCGCCGGGTGACCATGAAGCCGCCGACGATATTGATGGTGGCGATCGCCACCGAAACGGCGGCAAGGGCTGTCACCAGCCAGCCGCCCGCTGTGATCTGCAGCAGCGCACCGATGATGATGATCCCGGAAATCGCGTTGGTCACGGCCATGAGCGGCGTATGCAACGAATGACTGACGCCCCAAATGACCTGGAAGCCGACGAAGCAGGCAAGCGCAAAGACGATGAAATGGCCCATGAAGGCCGACGGCGCATAGGCGCCGATAAGTGCCATGAGAAGGCCGCCGACGACGAGCAGGCCGACCTGCTGGCGCGTCGCCGACTTGAAGGCGGAAGCCTCAGCGGCACGGCGTTCTTCCGGCGTCAGCTCCTTGGCCTTTTCTTGTCGTTTCTGGGCTGCAATTGCCTGGATCTTTGGCGGCGGCGGCGGATAGGTGATCTCGCCTTCAAAGGCCACAGTGGCCCCGCGAATAACATCGTCTTCCATGTTATGGACGAGAACGCCATCCTTCTTCGGGGTCAGGTCCGTCATCATGTGACGGATATTCGTCGAATAGAGGGTCGAGGCCTGCGCGGCCATGCGGCTTGGGAAATCGGTGTAGCCGATGACGGTGACGCCGTTCTCAGAAACGATCTTCTGATCCGGAATGGTCAGGTCGCAATTCCCGCCGCGTTCGGCCGCAAGGTCGACCACCACGGAGCCCGGGTTCATCGCAGCGACCATGTCGGCGAGCCAGAGCTTCGGCGCGTCGCGGCCTGGGATTAGCGCAGTGGTGACGACAATGTCGATGTCCGGTGCGATCTCGCGGAACTTCCTCAGTTGCGCTTCGCGGAATTCCGGGCTCGATGGGGATGCATAGCCACCCGTTGTCGCGCCGTCCTGCTGCTGTTCCTTGAAGTCGAGGAAGACGAATTCCGCACCCATCGATTCGATCTGCTCGGCCACTTCCGGGCGAACGTCGAATGCGTAGGTGATGGCCCCGAGCGAAATGCTGGTGCCGACGGCGGCAAGACCGGCGACGCCAGCGCCTATGACCAGAACCTTGGCCGGCGGGATCTTGCCGGCTGCGGTCACCTGGCCGGTGAAGAAGCGGCCGAAATTATTGCMGGCTTCGATCACGGCGCGATAGCCTGCGATGTTGGCCATGGAGGACAGCGCGTCCATCTTCTGGGCGCGCGAAATGCGCGGCACCATGTCCATGGCAATCACGTTTGCGCCGGTCGCCTTCGCTTGCTCAAGAAGCTCCTTATTCTGCGCAGGATAGAAGAAGGAGATCAGCGTCTTGTTGCTCGAAAGCCTTGCTATTTCGCTTGGCTCCGGCGGGCGCACCTTGGCGATGACGTCTACGCTTGCAAAAAGCGCTTCAACGCTGTCGACGATCCTGACGCCGGCTGCGCGATAGGCGTCGTCGGAGAAGCCGGCAAGTTTGCCGGCGCCGGTTTCGATGGCACATTGATATCCGAGTTTCTGAAGCTGGGTGGCGCTGTCCGGCGTCATCGCGACGCGTGCTTCCCCCTCAAGCCGTTCTCGTGGTGATCCAATGATCATGTAATTCCCCTCTTAGAAAGTTGCTGATCGTCAATAGACGACAACACCTCTGACACTCTCGCCGGAATGCATGAGCTCAAAACCCTTGTTGATGTCTTCGAGCGGCATGGTGTGGGTGATCATCGGATCGATCTGGATCTTGCCTTCCATGTACCAGTCGACGATCTTCGGCACATCGGTGCGGCCACGGGCGCCACCGAAGGCCGTGCCCATCCAGCTACGGCCAGTGACGAGCTGGAACGGACGCGTCGAAATCTCCTGGCCGGCACCGGCAACGCCGATGACCACCGACTTGCCCCAGCCGCGATGGCTTGCCTCCAGCGCCTGGCGCATCACCTTGGTGTTGCCGGTGCAGTCGAAGGTGTAGTCGGCGCCGCCGATCTGGTCGGCACCACGCTTCGTCATGTTGACGAGATAAGGAACGATGTCGTCGCCGACCTCCTTCGGATTGACGAAATGTGTCATGCCGAAACGTTCGCCCCAGGCCTTCTTGTCATTGTTGAGATCGACGCCGACGATCATGTCGGCACCGGCAAGCTTCAGGCCCTGGATGACGTTAAGGCCAATGCCGCCGAGACCGAAGACGATGGCGGTTGCGCCGATCTCCACCTTGGCGGTGTTGATGACCGCACCGATGCCGGTGGTGACACCGCAGCCGATGTAGCAGATCTTGTCGAAGGGGGCGTCCGGGTTGACCTTGGCAACGGCAATCTCCGGCAGCACCGTATAATTGGCGAAGGTCGAGCAGCCCATATAGTGATGGATCTTGTCCTTGCCGATCGAGAAACGCGAGGTGCCGTCCGGCATCAGACCCTGGCCCTGGGTGGAGCGGATCGCGGTGCAGAGATTGGTCTTGCGSSWSAGGCASGASGGGCATTCGCGGCATTCGGGCGTATAAAGCGGAATGACGTGATCGCCCTTCTTCACCGAGGTGACACCCGGTCCGACGTCGACGACGATGCCGGCACCTTCATGGCCGAGGATCGCCGGAAACAGGCCTTCCGGATCGGCGCCTGAGAGCGTGAAATCGTCGGTATGGCAGATGCCGGTTGCCTTGACCTCGACCAGCACTTCGCCGGCCCTTGGGCCTTCGAGCTGAACGGTMATGACTTCCAGCGGTTTACCGGCGGCAACGGCGACGGCGGCGCGTACGTCCATGGATTTGCTTCCTTCCCTCATAGTGTTAGGTGGTTCACATATTTCGGACAGACCGGCCCCTAAGCGGGCCGGTCGCCGACGATCACCACGTCAAATTTCGACTTCGCGTTCACGCAGATCGCCGGCGTCGGTCATTCCGATATCACAGCGCCTTTTCGAGTTCGGGCAGTGCCTCGAACAGATCGGCGACAAGGCCGTAGTCGGCGATCTGGAAGATCGGCGCCTCTTCGTCCTTGTTGATGGCGACGATGACTTTACTGTCCTTCATGCCGGCAAGATGCTGGATGGCGCCGGAAATGCCGCAGGCGATATAGAGCTGCGGCGCCACCACCTTGCCGGTCTGGCCGACCTGCCAGTCGTTCGGCGCATAACCGGCATCGACGGCCGCGCGCGAGGCGCCAACCGCCGCACCAAGCTTGTCGGCAACCGGCAGGATGACTTCCTTGAACTTTTCCGCCGAGCCGAGGGCGCGGCCACCGGAGATGATGATCTTTGCAGACGTCAGTTCCGGACGATCCGAGGTCGACAGTGCGTCGGCAACGAAGGTCGACAGACCGGGATTGGCGACCGCCGCGATCGCCTCGACGGTGGCCGAGCCACCTTCGGCTGCCGAGGCGAAGGAGGCGGTGCGTACAGTGATGACCTTCTTGGCGTCGCTTGCCTGCACCGTCTGGATGGCATTGCCGGCATAGATCGGCCGCTTGAAGGTATCGGAGGACACGACTTCGATGATTTCCGAGACCTGGGCGACGTCGAGCAGGGCTGCAACCCGCGGCATAACGTTCTTGCCGACCGAGGTGGCGGCCGTGATGATGGTGTCGTAGCTTGCCGCCAGCGACACGATGAGATCGGCAAGCGGCTCGGCGAGATTGTTGGCAAGCTCGTCGCTTTCCGCGAGCAACACCTTGGAGACGCCGGCAAGTTTGGCCGCCTGCTCGGCCGCCGCCTTGGCGGCCTTGCCGGCGACGAGAATATGGATATCGCCGCCGATCTGGCTTGCTGCCGTCAGCGCCTTGGCGGTCTGGTCGGAAAGGCTTTGATTGTCGTGGTCAGCCAGAAGAAGAATGGCCATGGTGAAGTTCTCCCTTTCCTATCCTTTAGAGCACGCCGGCTTCGGTCTTCAGCTTCTCGACCAGCTCGGCGACCGACTTGACCTTGACGCCGGCCTTGCGGCCGGACGGCTCCTCGGTCTTCAGCACCTTCAGCCGCGGCKYSGTCGASACACCGAAGTCGGCCGGKSYCTTCTTGTCGAGCGGCTTCTTCTTCGCCTTCATGATGTTCGGCAGCGAGGCATAACGCGGCTCGTTCAAGCGAAGGTCTGATGTGACCACGGCTGGAAGCTTGACCTCGATCGTCTGCAGGCCGCCGTCGACCTCGCGGGTCACCCTTGCTGTACCCTCTGGCGCCTTGCCGTCGCCGATCTCGATCTTCGAGGCAAAGGTCGCCTGTGCCGAACCCAGCAATGCTGCCAGCATCTGGCCGGTCTGGTTCGAGTCATCATCGATCGCCTGCTTGCCGACGATGATCAGGCCCGGCTGTTCGGCATCGGCCACACCCTTCAGGATCTTTGCGACAGCCAGCGGCTCGACCTGATCGTCGGTCTCGACCAGGATGGCGCGATCGGCCCCCATGGCAAGCGCGGTGCGCAGCGTCTCCTCGGC